>JBGSNT010000246.1:0-2598 GCA_041739575.1 Nodosilinea sp.
CGAAGTCTCCTACGACCTGCGCTGGGACCCGACCGGCGACGGGCGCGACCTGTGGGATGCCTACGCCAAACTGGGACGGTTGATGAACCTGCTGGATACGACCCCGGCAGATGAGGGTGAGCAGGTTGCCGGGGCGATCGCTTTCCGCTTCACCCTCCAACCCGGCGAAACCCGCCAAATTCCCATAGCGCTGGCCTGGGATTTGCCCGTCACTGAATTCGCGGCGGGGGTAGTGAACTATCGCCGCTACACCGATTTTTATGGGCGTAGTGGACGCAATGCGCGGGCGATCGCCTTCGATGCCCTGACCGAGTACAAGACCTGGCAGCAGCACATTACCGCCTGGCAGCAGCAGATTCTCGATCGGCCCGATCTGCCGGATTCCTTCAAAATGGCGCTGTTTAACGAGCTCTACGACCTGGCCAGCGGCGGCACCCTGTGGAGCGCCGCCACCGAGGCTGACCCCGTGGGCCAGTTTGCGGTGCTGGAGTGCATCGACTACCGCTGGTACGAAAGCCTGGACGTGCGCCTCTATGGCGGCTTTGCCACCCTGCTGCTGTGGCCCGAGCTAGAGAAAGCCGTGCTGCGCGCCTTTGCCCGCGCCATCCCCGCCCAGGATGAGCGGCGGCGAATCATTGGCTACTACGTCACCATGGGGTTAGAAAATCCCCCCGCCATTCGCAAGCTCAAAGGCGCAACGCCCCATGACCTCGGTGCCCCCAACGAGCACCCCTGGGAGCAGACCAACTACACCAGCTACCAAGACTGCAACTTGTGGAAAGACCTGGGCAGCGACTTTGTGCTCCAGGTCTACCGCGCCTACCAGTTCACGGGCGCTACAGACGTAGACTTTCTCAAAGACTGCTGGCCTGCCGTGGTGGATACCCTGCAATACCTGAAGCAGTTTGACCGCGACGGCGACGGCATTCCCGAAAACGAGGGTGCCCCCGACCAGACCTTCGACGACTGGCAGCTCAAGGGCATTAGCGCCTACTGCGGCGGGCTGTGGCTGGGGGCGCTGGAGGCTGCGATCGCCATGGCCGACATCCTCACTGCCAACCATCTGGCCCCCGGCAACACCCCGATTCTGCTCAGCCAGTACCGCCGCTGGCTCGACAACGGCCTCAAGGCCTATCACCCCAAGCTGTGGAACGGGCGCTACTATCGGCTCGATACGGGCAGCGGTTCCGATGTCGTGATGGCCGACCAGCTCTGCGGTCAGTTTATGGTGCGTCACCTGGGCCTACCCGACCTGGTGGAGGACGAGTTCACCCTGTCGGCCCTCGACGCCATCTACGACGCCTGCTTTGTGAAGTTCAACCAGGTGGTGCAGAACCAGGAGCGCCCGCCCCAGCAAAAGTTTGAGGGGGCGCAGTTGGGGAACTTTAGCGCGGCGTCGCTGAAGCTGGCGATCGGGGCGGCAAATGGGGTGCTGCCGGACGGTAGCCCGGAGGACCCCGATAGCACTCACCAGCAGGAGGTTTGGACGGGCATCAACTTTGGGCTAGCAGCGTTTTTAGCTCAGATGGGTAAGCGGGAAGAGGCTATGGCGATCGCCTCCTCCGTCATTCACCAAATCTACGACTACGGCCTGCAGTTTCGCACCCCCGAGGCGATCACCGCTCTGGGTACCTACCGCGCCTGCCACTACATGCGCCCGATGGCGATCTGGGGGCTGTACGAGGTGCTTACCGTCAGAACCGAAGGGCCAGAGCTAAGGTAAATGTTGGTTCCTGCTTGACAGGTTGGGACGTACGAGGGCGTGGGCCGCGATCGCACCCTACTTCAGGAGCCGCTGTTAAACTGCAAACAGATAGAGCGTCGCTAACCACCATGAATGACCCTCAAGTGCAATACGTTTCCGATGACCAGGGCGAGGTAACAGGCGTTATCCTCTCTATTCAGCTTTGGCGGGATATTTTGAGCGAGCTTGAGACCCAGCATTTGCTCAAGAGTGAGGCTATGCGCCAGCGGCTTCTAGATGCCAGAGAACGCTCTACAGGGGTCGCCTTTGATACGGCCATCGCCGAGCTTGGCTTGGGATGAAGCCGGTTGAGTTCGACAGCAGCGCTTTTGAAGATTTGGCCTGGTGGATTCAGCAGGATCGTAAGGCAGCCCTTCGCATCGTCAAGCTGATTAAAGAAATTCAGCGCACACCGTTTATGGGCACAGGCAAGCCAGAACCGTTGAAGTACGAGCTTCAGGGTTGCTGGTCACGGCGCATAACCCAAGAGCATCGCTTGGTTTACGAGGTTACAGACGACAAAATTCGCATTTTGGCCTGCCGCTATCATTACTGAGATCGCCAATCTCCGGCTAGTCGACTCCTAGCAGTACAGTTAAACTGGTTGAATCCGCCCGCTTACCATCCCCTCCCCATGCGCCCTGCTCCACCCGATCGCAAACTGCCCGACCCGCTGCCGCCTCGCTATGTCGATGCCAGAATGCCCGACCAGCCGCAGCCAATTCCTATGCCACAACCCGTACCGCAGAAACCCCGCCGTGGCCCCTTTCGCCCTATCCGTACGGTCTTTAACGCGCTGATCGGCGGTGCGGTGCTGGTGGGTGTCATTGCCGGGGTAGGAATTTGGCGATCGC
>JBGSNT010000009.1:0-82492 GCA_041739575.1 Nodosilinea sp.
AATATCAGGATGCTCATGAGATTTGAGGTGCTGTTGAAGTTCAAGCTTTTCTTCCGGTGTTAAATAGTTTTTGACTGGCATAACAATATCCACCACTTTGTGAGGTATTATACGTGGTTTAAATGCCTAACAGCTTATCCCAGCTTGCGCACCCATTCCCATCTGGCAATCAAACAACCGCATCAGGCAGCAGCATCATGGAATAAAAACTCGTCTTGCACCCATATAGTTGGCAGTGTAAATCGCAATTTCAACAATCCGATCAACACAGCGCTCTCGATGGATTGAATCGTTTAATACTCGATCAGCGTTGCCAATAGTCACGACTGGCAAAGAACTTTGAGTATTTTCCTCACGCATCACCTGCTCCAGCGAATCTTCATCTTTCATGCTGCGATTCGCAGTGAGTAGGATCATCTGATTTTTCTGAGCTATCCTCCAAACAACTCTATCAGTGCTATCGATGGATAATCCCACCTCCTCAAACATAACGAAGCGAATCGGAACAACATCAAGCCACCCCTGTCCAGCAATGCTCCCAAGCAGAATCCGCGCATGTCCCTTTAAATTATGATCAACCAAAAAAATCACGGCTGTAGCTGGTGGCTTGCCTTGGATGCCTTAAGTTTTTCCCAAGCAGCTTCCAGACCAGACGGAGGAGGTAAGGTAGAGATCCGAGCAATTCGTTCACGATTTTGCTCTTCGTAGTATTGCCGCAGTTCTTCGGTTTCCCGGATAACTTGCTGATACTCAGCCTCGACCTCGGAGCGGTTTGCTTCTATATAAGCTAGGGCGGCTTTGAGCTGTTCTTCCGTCAGTTCAAATAACCCTTGGATAAATTTAGGTGGGTATTGACTGATCACATAGTCCATCACGTCGTAAAGAGTGATTCTGGTACCAGCAATGGTTAACCCTCGCTCGGTACGAATAATAGCTTGGTTGTTGGATGCCGAAGTCATAAAGGTAGCCTCCCAGAAGCTGTCTTCATGGTATCTCACAGAGCAACAAGGTAGGTGGATGACACTAACCCTTACTCATCGGCAAACTATATCCCAGCTTGCGCAACCCATTCCGAAATCGAGTCTCGTCGTCTAACAACACCACCAAATGCCGCTCCCCCGCCAGCTGACAATACTTCTTCGTCCGCGAGTCGTGGGCAATCTGGGCCGCCAACGTCGCATCGGCGCATTCAATCAGTCGGGCCATCCCCTGGTCTTGCAGACTCTGGGAACGGCTGCGGCAGTCGGCAAAAAACTGCTCCACAGTCTTGGGCAGAGCCTCAGCACTAACCTGAGTTAAAAAGTCGTAAAACTCCTGCAGCGAATGCCCCGCCTCAGCCGCTTTTAGAGCCACTTCTCGATCCAGCTTCCAGACCGCATCTCCCGTTTGCTGGGTAAACGTCTCCATCATCAAAAGTTCTGCCGGGTTGAGGGGTGCCCCGGTCATCACAACGTCGAGATTGGGCAACACCCGCAGGGTACTGTCAGTGGTGATAGGCGCGGCGGTGTAGTCATCGCTCAGCCCCAAACAAAAGCCTCCCAAAGGGGTAAGCCGGAACGCCAGCAGGCCATCGTAGCGGCTCAAAAATGAGAGGTCGTCGGCACCCCAGAAGCGATCGAAGTCGCCACGGGGGGCATCGTAGGGCGTGATGTAAGCCACATCCAGCAGCCCCAGGGTGGCGGCATATTCAAACAAAAAACACCTCATATAGGCATCTTGCAGAATGCTCCAGGAGCCCCCGGCCTCATACAGGTAGCCATAGCCCGGCTCGCTAATGTATAGATTCTCAGGGCTGCGGCTGACCTCGAAGGTCTGGCCACTGGCAATCATGTGGCGCTTGAGAGCGTCATAGGTCACCCATTCTCCCACCGGGCACTGCCCCAGCGCCTCCACAATCTGAGCCCGGCGACCGCTGACCGCCGTCAAACTGCGCTTGGCCTTGCCGGTTTGACCCTTGATCGACTCCACCCGCCGCAACTCATCTAAAAAGGTCGTTTTGAGCCACTTCTTCCAGATCGCCTGGATGGTTTTCGCCGGGGCGGCCCCCATCGCCTTTTGGCCCGCCTTCGTTAGCTGTAGCTTCTTGCCATCTAGGCTGGCCAGTCCGCCCCCCTGCACCAACATCACCCAGGCAAAGGGTTTGATGGTGCCGATGGGGTCATAGTAATCGCGGTCGGGTTCATCGGCTGCGCTGTAGTAGTCGCCACCCTGCAAGAGGGGCGCAATGGTGTTCAGCGTGACCTTACTGGGCATCAGGGTTTTATCGCTAACGCTGACTTTACCCAGGTGAATCAGCCGCAGCACCGCCAGCAGGTCTTGCTGGGCAATTTGCTCCGTGGGGCAGCACACCACCGGCACCTCTTCCGCCGTCTCTACAGACTGGCGCCTTTCATAATCGAAGTGCCGATGCTCGACCCGAAAGGTTTGGGGCGGTTGTTCGGCACTGGGCAGAGTCAGAGCCTTGGGCTCGGGGACAAAGGTTTTGAGCTGGAATTGCAGATCCACGGGCAATAGATTCGAGGCCACATAGTTGCCGGTGGGGTAGAAAAACAGATCCAGCTTGGCGGCAGTTCGCCTGAAGCTATACATGGAACTGCGGTCATGCCACTGGGGCAATGCGCCATATTTGGCCTTAAATTGCTCTGCCTCGTGGCGGCCCCCGGTACGATAGAGGGCTTCAGCCACAGCCGCCCGTTGCAGTTCGTCCAGGTCTTGCCACTGGGTTTTCAAGCCGGGCCCTAACAGGTAATTGGCGACGGCGTCCACAAGTTCAGCTTTCCGGGTCGGCTTATCTTGAATGGGCAGCAGACCAAGCAGCTTCTTGATCTCGTCTACAGTATGGAAGTTCAAGCCTTCCTTGACGGTTTTGAGGTAAGTGGGGGTGGAGGTTGCCATGGGCCAGAATGATCAAGACGTTGTGTATCGTGTTTCTAGCAGGTCGCCAACCGTGAACAAAGCTTCAGGTTGGGATTTAGCCTGAATCCAGACGATTCCTCACCCGAATTATGGCCTTAGAATACCGCTATGATGGGGAACCAGATACCTGTTTGGGCTTAGGGTGAGTTTACCCCATGATAAAAGCGGCCCCGTTCAAATGATTACAATAGAACGTTAGTATCAGCCTTTAGTCTGGCGGTCAGGGCCATGGGTGAACAGCCGGCCGAATATTTGCAGGGTGTGGTGGAGCGATTAACGTTCCACGCAGCAGAGTCTGGCTACACCATTGCTCGCCTCAAGGTGCCGCGCACCTCAGAACCGGTCACCGTAACGGGCAGCTTTGCCAACATTCAACCGGGGCAAACCCTGCACTTGACGGGGCAGTGGCGGAATCATCCCAAATACGGCGAACAATTCCAGGTCTTTAAGTATCGCGAGACCAAACCCGCCACCCTGACGGGCCTCGAAAAGTATCTGGGCAGCGGCCTAATTAAAGGTGTGGGTCCAGTCACTGCCAAACGAATTGTGGCTCACTTTGGCTTAGACACCCTCGACATTATTGAACATGACATCGAACGCCTGCAGGAAGTGCCCGGCATTGCCCGCAAGCGGGTAAAGCTAATTCAAACCGCCTGGGAAACCCAGAAGGTGATCAAAGAGGTGATGCTATTTCTCCAGGGCCATGGCGTATCCACCACCTATGCCGTCAAAATCTTCAAGCAATACGGAGAAGATGCGATCGAGGTTGTGAGCCGCAATCCCTATCAACTGGCTCAGGATGTCTATGGTATTGGCTTCATCACGGCAGACACCATTGCTCGAAACCTGGGCATTGCGCCGGGGTCACCCTTTCGGTACCGCAGTGGCCTGGTGCATGTCCTGAATGGGGCGGCTGAGGAGGGCCATTGCTTTTTACCTCAGAGGGAATTGGTGAGCCAAGGGGTCAAATGTCTCACCCTGGAGGACCACCATCCCGACCCGCAGGTGCTCACCACCCTGATTGCAGACATGGCTCAGACGGGAGAGTTAGTCACCCAGGCCCAGGACGACAGCCTGGCCTGCTACGCACCCGCGTTTTACCAGGCGGAACGTCACCTGGCGGCGCGGGTGCAGACCCTGTTAAGCGAACCGCTTGAGGTCGATAGCCCCCGAGTCAACCGCTGGATCGACCGCTTTATCGCCGCCACGGGCCTGCCCCTCTCGGAGGAACAACGGCAGGCGGTAGCCCTGTCCACCAGCCAGCGGGTCTGCATTCTCACCGGTGGGCCGGGGACTGGCAAAACCTTTACCACCCGCACCATCGTGGCCCTATGGCAGGCCATGGGGAAGTCAATGGCCCTGGCCTCCCCCACCGGACGCGCCGCTCAACGACTGAGTGAGATCACGGGCAAAGAGGCGAAAACCATTCATCGGCTGTTGGAGTTTGACCCCAGTACGATGCGGTTCAAACGGGATACCGAAAATCCGCTGCCGGTGGATGCGGTGGTGGTGGACGAGGCCTCGATGCTGGATTTGTTTTTGGCCCACTCCCTATTTAAGGCCATTCCCCCCACGGCTCAGCTCTTGCTGGTGGGCGATATCGACCAACTCCCCAGTGTGGGGGCGGGCAACGTGCTGGGGGATCTAATGGCTTCCAAACAGGTGCCGGTCATCCGACTCACCCAGGTGTTTCGCCAGGCCCAGGCCAGTCGCATCGTGCAGAATGCCCATGCCATTAATCAGGGGCAATATCCGGCCCTAGAATCGGTATCGGCCTCCCCAGTCACCGATTGTCTGTGGCTGGGGGCACCAGAACCCGAGGATGGGGTGCAGGGCGTGCAGGATATCCTTCGGGATCTGATTCCCAACCTGGGCTTTGACCCGGTCCGAGATATCCAGGTGCTCTGCCCCATGACCCGCGGTGCCGTGGGCACCCGCAATTTGAACCAGGTGCTGCAGGCGGTGCTCAATCCCCCTGGACCAGACAACGCTGAAATCAGCCGGGGTGGGCTGACGCTGCGGGTCGGTGACCGGGTGATTCAGCAGGTGAATGACTACACCCGAGATGTGTTTAATGGAGATCTGGGAAGCATCACCGCCATCGACTTAGAGGAGCAGGAGGTGACTGTTCAGTTTGAGGCGCGCAGCGTCACCTATGATCGGGCGGACCTGAATGAAATTACCCTGGCCTGGGCGGTGACGATTCATAAAAGCCAGGGGTCAGAATATCCGGTGGTTATTCTGCCAATCTACATGCAGCATTATTTGATGCTGAGCCGTAATCTGCTCTATACCGGGCTGACCCGCGCCAAGCAGTTGGCCATTCTGGTGGGGCCAAAGAAGGCGATTGGCCTGGCAGTGCGACAGGTAAAGGCGCAGGAACGGTACACCCTGCTCAGTCAGCGGTTAGCAGGTCAGGTAAGTCAGCCGGTGTTTTCCATGCATGGCCTCAGTTCAAAATAGTCAAACTGCGCTTTCAGGAGATCTTCCGGCAGATCACTGGAACACTGTCCGGCATTTGATTGAACTGGCTGCGTCTGTCCATCGCTAAACTTGAGGCTCTGGCAGTTTCAGCGTGCCAAATTTAGGTGACCAGAACTCGCCCCGGCTCTGGAAAAAGGCCACCTCTTTGCACTTGCCGCGTCGATTCTCCAGCAGGGAACAGCGCAGCATGACCTTGTCTTGGCCGTCTTTGGTGTAGGCATAGCGCTCCAGCAGTGCACCGCACACGGGGCAGGGGTGATCGGTAAACAGCTCTGAATTGGTAGCCTGGCGCTGAGCCTGCGGCAGTTCGTAGCGTTTGGCCTTGGCGTTCCAGAACATCACCGTGCCGCAGGCCGCGCCAGAGCATTTGAGGAAGTGCTTGGCTTTCATCTTTTTGGAACGGGAAGGGACCTTGGTCATCGCCTCGCCGCAGGTGGGGCACTTGGTTTTGGTTGGTTGCCCTGTAGGGGGTTTAGTCTTGGGGGCTGGCGATCGCTCAGCAGGCATCGCTCCCGATGTCGAGGGATGCTCGGCGAAAGTTGGCAGAGACAGGAGTTGGGATTTAGCTTGGGCGATCGCAGGCGCAAAATACCCTCGATTCCAACCAATCAGGTAGGCTTGCCACTCTTGTTCTCCCGTTGCGATCGCATCCAACGCCGTCTCCATCTTTGCCGTAAACTCCGGCTGAATCAAGTCGGGCAGTAGCTTCTCCAATGCTCCATCAAGCTCTAGTCCCAACGCCGTCGGCTGGAGCTTGCCCTGGAGCAGGCCCACATATTCTCGCTGCCTGAGGGTTTTGATGGTCGGCGCATAGGTGCTGGGTCGGCCAATGCCTTTTTGCTCCATCAGCTTCACCAGCTTCGGTTCGCTGTAGCGGGGTGGCGGCTGAGTCTGCTTGGCATCCGCCTGGGCCTGCTCTAGTTGGACTCCTTGCCCCTGGGTGAGAGCAGGCAACACCGCATCGGCACTCAGATTGTTCCAGTAGCGGGTATACCCGGCAAATTCCAGCACCTGCCCTCGCGCTTCCCAGTAGGCGTCGCCGGACTGGGTAACAACGCGAGTTTTGCGCAGGCGGGCTGGGGCACATTGAGACGCCACCGCCCGATTCCAGATCAGCTCGTAGAGACGGGCTTGGTCGGAGGAGAGTTCCCGCTGAAGCTGCTGGGGCAGCTGAGTCACATCCGTAGGGCGAATGGCTTCGTGGGCCTCTTGAGATCCCTTGATGGCCCGATGTTGGGTGGTTTTGCGGGGCACATTGGTGGGGTCGTGCTGCTGGAGGTACTGGCGCACCGCTTCACAAAAGGGCGCGGAAAGAATTACCGAATCGGTGCGCATGTAGGTGATGTGCCCCTTTTCGTAGAGAGCCTGGGCCACCTTCATGGTGTGCTCGGGGCTGAAGTGCAGTTTGGAGCCAGCGGCCTGCTGAAGGGTGGAGGTGATGAACGGAGCCGGGGGCGATTGGGTGGTCTGTTTACCTTCGATTTGCAGAACGTGATGGGGGTGGGTTTGGGCGATCGCCACCAGCTGATCAGCCCGCTCTTGGGAGGTGACCCGCTCGGATTCTTTGTCTGCCCCTTTGTCTTCAGCATCTTTGGCAGAAGCCTTCCGCTGGGGCTTGGGACTACTGCGGTAGAACGCTTTGAAGCCCTCCTGGTAGGTGACCCAAACACTCCAGTAGTCCTGGGGCGTAAAGGCTTGGATTTCTCGCTCCCGCACACAGAGCAGGTGCAGCGTCGCGCTCTGCACACGACCCATGGATTTTGCGCCATTGTGCAGGGGCCAGACCACATGGCGGCTGCCGGTGTAGCCCACCAGTTTATCGAGGCAGTCGCGGGCGCGTCCGGCTGCGACGAGGTCTTGGTTGAGGGTGCGGGGATTTGCGATCGCGGCCCTCACCGCCTGGGGCGTAATCTCGCTATAGACCACTCGCTGAGGATTGCGCAGATTTAGCGCCTGCTGGAGGTGCCAGCCGATGGTTTCGCCTTCGCGATCGGGGTCAGTGGCGATGTAGACGTGATCGGCGGCTTTGACCGCCTGACGCAGTTCGGCGAGCACCTTTTTGGCGCGGTCATCGCGGGGCTGATAGCGACAGTCGATGGAACCTGCCCCCAGGTCAAAACCCAGGGCATCGTCGCCGTCGTTGGCGAGTTCGCGCACATGGCCCATGCTGGCCTTGATCACCCAGCCTGAACCCAGGATTTGCCCCAGTTTCTTCACCTTGCCGGGGCTTTCAATCAAGAGCAAATTGGACATGACTGCCTCGATGGTCTATCAGGTGTATGGATGTGTTACCTCAATAGTACACGTGAACTTAAATTTCTCGGCGTGAGGCCCCTACCCCCATCACCTGCTCCAGGCGCTGGAGCGTGATCTGCGACCAGGTCACCCGCTGTTTGATGAACTCGATTTCGTTGAACTGCCAGAGGCTGAGGGCTACCAGTGCGATCGCTAGCGCCCCACCTGAGGCTGCTTTTTGTCGGGCTCAGTTTGGGTGAATGGGGCTTGGAACTCCCCTTCAATAAGGTCTTCAGAGTCGTAACCAAAGCTTGGGTAGTCTACTGAATGGCCGTCGTAGACTGCTTGATCTGAGCCAGCCCCACCCCAATCGGGGTGTCGGGTGCCCAGCTGCTCAAGGGTGAGAGAGCTGTCTCGGTTTGCTACTGCCAGAGTCGGCGTGAGTAATTTTAAAATTCATATAATTGACCTCCGCAACGAGGCGAGATGCATCAGCATGTCTATGAATAAATGCATTAGTGTTGATGAAGTTAGACCTCGACTGAAAAACAAAAGAAATCTTAACTATAATCAGATACCTCCAATCGCTGTGCCAGCGATTTTATAGATATTTAAGGAAAATATAAGATAGATATCGCGGCCTGCAACCATGGCAATAATTGGGCGGCGGCGAGGAGTGGAATATTCACATTTTGTGTCGTAATCCACCAATTCAATCAAGAAATAGAACACACTTTCATCAGTATTGAGGGTGAGGCAGAGTAATCTCCTCGACCTGATCAATTTCATTTTTAAGTCCGATTTAAGTAGGATGTAATCATGAGCTTAGAGAATAAAGCCAAGGCAACAGCCAAAAATATTGAAGGCAAAGTTCAAGAAGCCGTCGGGGATCTAACTGGAAACCATGAAGCCCAGGCTAAAGGGAAAGCCAAGCAGGCAGAGGCTAAAGTCAGTCAAACGGTTGAAGAACTGAAGGACGACGTTAAAGAGATCATTGACTAGTCGATTCTTCCCATAAAGATCGCGGCATTTATCTATCTGTCGCTATCTTTATGGCCTACTGGCTAGTTTGTCATTCCCGTGCAGATGTGAATCCATGGCAAATAGCTTACTCCCGAATGGATTCCCCCTTGCGTGGGAATGACATAGACACTTGCAAAAGTGGGATGCACCCGAAACCAGCCTTGGATGGCGACAAGCCTTACAGCGGGATGATAATGCCTTGTTCTAATCGCGATCGCCGCTTACGCTCTCTTGGGCTATCTGATGGTTTCTCTAGTGAAATCCTTTTTCATCAAAGACTTCGAATTTCCAAAACAGTTATCTTTCACCCATTGATTAAATCCATTTTTTGAAGGTTTGAATTTGAATATGAAGCCACTTCAGCAATTTCGCCGTTTTAGTCTCTCTCTGGGTTTAGCAGTCGTGCTAACTATGGTTACAGCATTCGGCTTCGGAGCCGCAAGTTGGGCCGCACCTCTGTCCTTTTCACCGATGGGTGCATCCCAGGGGCAACTCGTAGCCCTGTTCGGATGGGAAAAAGCCAAAGCCGAGACCAAGCAGATAGAAGGCAAAGCCCAGGAAACCCTTGGCAACGTCACAGGTGATCCGAAAGACCAGGTGATGGGCAAAGCCAAGCAGGCAGAAGGTCAGATGCGTGGCGCTGCCGCAGATCTAAAAGACCAAATGCAGCTCCAGGGAAGAGCTAAAGCTGTCACCAAAAATATTGAAGGTAAAGCTCAAGAAGCAATGGGTAAGGCAACTGGCAACCTTGGAGATCAGATGGCTGGCAGTGCTAAACAACTGGAAAGTCAGGCTCGCAATACCGTAGAAGATCTTAAGGAAATGACCCAAGACATGCTCAAGTAAAGGCTAATTTTCATCCTTTCCCCTCAAAAACAAGGAGACTACCATGGTAAATCTACTTTGGACGGTTGCTGTTGTGCTGGTTTTGCTCTGGCTATTAGGCTTCTCCATTCACATTGGTGGCAGTCTTATCCATCTGCTTTTGGTGCTGGCGCTCATTGCTGTGATCTATAATCTCTTGACAGGGCGGCGGGCCATTTAAGTACCTGGGCAGAATTAAATTGCAGATACTGGTGGGGGTTGCGTCCCTTGGCAGGGGACGCAACCCCCAAGCCCCTTTTTACAAATAATTAGGCCTACCTACTTAGCTTATGTATTACATTGTTGAAACCCCAAAAACCTTTGACCAGGCCTCGACCGATCTAGAAGCTGCGGTGCTGCGTCATGGATTTGGGGTACTCCATGTCCACGACTTGGGCACTACCCTGCGGAGTAAAGGCATTGCCTTTGAGGAATCATGCAAGATTTTTGAAGTGTGCAACCCAGGGCAGGCGGCCAAGGTACTGTCTGCGGATATGCGCTTGAATATGGCGCTACCCTGCCGCATTTCGGTGTTTACAGAAAAAGGTGTCACCAAAATCGGTCTGATTAAGCCAGGGCAAATGCTGGCGGATCTGTCCGAGGATGTGACGTTAGCTGAAGTAGCCCGTGAGGTGGAGGAAGCCTCAATACAAATGGTGGATGAGGCAAAATGAGTCCTTATCCCTGCCACCATGAGTAGAGTCTAACCATGCCGAGACGCCATCTGGAGCGACATCGTACAGGACGTATTGGTTGGCTGCGGGCGGCAGTTTTGGGTGCCAACGACGGCATTGTCTCCACCGCTAGCCTCGTGGTTGGGGTGGCGGCGGCCCAGGGGTCCCGCAGCGAGGTCTTAGTGGCAGGGGTGGCGGGCCTGGTGGCGGGGGCCATGTCTATGGCAGCGGGGGAGTATGTCTCCGTCAGTTCCCAGGCCGATACCGAAAAGGCTGACCTCTCCCGTGAACGGCAAGAACTTGAATCCGATGCCGGGTTTGAGCAGGAAGAGTTAGCCGCCATCTATGAATCTCGCGGTCTTGACCCGGTGATGGCCAGCCAGGTGGCGAAGCAGCTCATGGCCCATGATGCTCTAGGTGCCCATGCTCGCGATGAACTGGGTATCTCTGAAACTCTGACGGCGCGGCCTGTACAGGCCGCCATTGCATCGGCGGGGGCGTTTGCCCTGGGGGCGGCGATGCCCCTGCTGACGGTGGTGGTAGCTCCGGGCGCTCGGCTGGTGTCGATTGTCTTCGGTAACTCGCTGATCTTTTTGGTGGTGTTGGGGGTGCTGGCAGCTCGGGCGGGAGGCGCACCTGTAATGCGATCGGCGTTGCGGGTGGCCTTTTGGGGGGCACTAGCGATGGGGCTAACCGCAGCGGTGGGGGCGCTGTTTGGCACGGTGGTGTGAGGAAATTAGTGTCAGCACTCAACGGTTGAAAAACTCGGTTGAAAAGCTCCTTTCTTTGGAGGAACCTGTTATGGGCGGTCAGGTAAAGGGCAGTGAAACCACCATTGAGGCTATGGGATCGACGCTGCACCAGGGTGGTGTCGCCTTTCGGGTGTGGGCTCCCCATGCCAACGGGGTATCTATAATTGGCACTTTCAACCAATGGGATGGTAGCCAGCACCCCATGCAGGCGGAGGCGAACGGCTATTGGTACACCAACGTAGCTGAGGCCCATGCTGGCGATCAGTATCAGTTTCAACTATCTACACCACAGGGAGAGTTTCAGCGCATTGATCCCTATGCCCGCGAGGTGACCAATTCGGTGGGCAACGCGATTGTTCACGATCCGAGTTTTGACTGGCAGGGGGATGACTTCCAAATTGCGCCGTGGAATGAACTGGTGGTTTACGAACTCCATATCGGCACCTTTAACGATCAGGACAATGACCAGCATCCGGGTCAGTTTTCCTCGGTGACAGCGCGGTTAAAACATTTGCAAAAGCTCGGCGTTAATGCCGTTCAGATTATGCCGATCGGTGAATTTGCGGGCGATCGCTCCTGGGGCTATAACCCCGCCCATATTTTCTCCGTGGAGATGGCCTACGGCGGCCCGCTGGCATTCAAGCAGTTCGTCAAACGTGCCCATCAGGCGGGCATTGCGGTGATTTTGGACGTGGTTTATAACCACTTCGGTCCCAGCGATCTAGACCTCTGGCAGTTCGACGGCTGGAGCGAGAACGATCGCGGCGGCATCTACTTTTACAACGATGACCGGGCCAACACGCCCTGGGGCGAAACCCGGCCTGATTATGGCCGGGGCGAGGTGCGTCAATATATCCTCGATAACGCCTATATGTGGCTCAATGAATACCACGTTGACGGCCTCCGGTTCGACTCCACTATCTACATTCGCACCATCCAGGGCTCCAGCGACCAGGAACTGCCCGACGGGTGGAGCTTGCTCCAGGCCATCAACGACCTCGTTGCGCGAGAATTCCCCGGTCGGATCACCATCGCCGAAGACCTACGCAACAACAACTGGCTGACCAAAGATGTGGGCTCGGGTGGGGCCGGGTTCAGCGCCCAGTGGGATGCCAACTTTGTCCACCCCATCCGTCAGGCGGTGATCACTCCAGAGGATGAGCAGCGTTCCCTAACGGCCATCCGCGACGCCATCTGCTACCGCTACAATGACGACGCCTTCGATCGGGTGATCTACAGCGAATCCCACGATGCGGTGGCCAACGGCAGTGCCCGCGTACCCCAGGAGATCAGCCCGAACGACCCCAAGGGCTGGTACGCCCGAAAACGATCGACCCTCGCTGCGGCAATGGTCTTCACCGCTCCGGGCATCCCCATGCTGTTTCAGGGACAGGAATTTCTGGAGGGGGGCTGGTTTCGCGATACGGTGCCCGTCGATTGGGATCAAGATGATGAATTTCACGGCATTGTGCGGCTATACCGTGACCTGATTCGGCTGCGGCGCAGTTTTAGCAGCTGTACCCGTGGTCTTTGCGGACAGTACACCCAGGTCTATCACCTGCACGACGATCGCAAGGTGATCGCCTTTCATCGCTGGGACCAGGGGGGCCAGGGGATGACGTGGTGGTGGTCGCCAACTTCTTCCACGAAGCCCAGGATAACTACACCATCGGTTTTCCGGCGGAGGGACTCTGGAAACTGCGATTTAACAGCGATTGGCGCGGCTACAACGACGACTTTAGCAACCATTTCAGTGCGGCTGCGATCGCAAAGCCAGGCTCCTACGACGGGCTACCCTGGCATGGGTCAATGTCCATCGGCCCCTACAGTGTGCTGATTTTTTCGCAGTAAATCCTTTAGCTGAGGCAGGTGATCAAAACATCCAATAATTGCCGGACTCACCTTTTGATAAGTATCACCTACTTTGGAATCGCTATCAATCTAAATATGAGGAAAAGTTGATGCACACAAACGAAGAGCGGATGTTTATACCTTGCGGTTTTGGTGAGCGTTTTATCATGACAACATGCCGTAGCGCTACGACTCACGCTTCCAATTCGTAAGTGTCCCTAAGCCTAGGCTGGCTGAGCGAAGTCGAAGCCAAAACCTACTCGAGGTGTCCCCTAGCCCCTCTGGGGCGGCTGCGCCTACGACTCCGCTCAGGGGACGGTTACCCCAATTCTTGCCACCAGCCTGATTAAGGCATAGGAGGTTGCTATGAATGAAGAGATTAAACTCACTCTAGAGCAGGAATTTAGCCTCAGAAACTTCGCAGACCAGGCAAGAAAAATGTCCCGTGAGCAGGCCCAGGAATTTCTGATTGAGCAAAATCAGCTCATGGTGATGCGAGAAATCCTCTACCAAAGGCTTTTAAAGTACGAATGGAAGCTAGATATTGGCTTTGCCTCTCTGACTGATGACCCGCAAGGTCTTGAGCTCTAGTGAGAGCATCATAGGTATTTCTTTAAGAGCTCAAAAATTATGTTGTCGACCAATCCTGTACAGGATGATTTGTTTTATTCTAGCGCTGTTACCGAACATATTGTCCTGAAAGATAAACAACTTGCTTTTCGAAAATGGCATCAAACTCTAGCTCATATCATTCAGCAGTCTGAAGGACGTATTCGGGTTGATCTATATTCGCCTTTAGAATGTAGTAACAATGTGCTTAAGTGGTACTCAGTGATACACTTCGATTCACCAACTAATCTCGATAATTGGTTGAACTCCAGCGATCGTGAAGAGATTATGCAATCCGGACAAAAATTTTTTGAAGCCTATAGATTTAAATCTTTCACAACTGGCTGAGAAGGTTGGTTTTCTGATCAGACTGGGGCAGAGATACCCAGCTTAGGACCTTCGGTCTGGAAACAAGCACTGATCGTTGTCTTGGGTTTGTACCCAATTGTGTTTCTCCAGTCAATACTGTTTGAATCTTTAGGTGTTATGCAGTCTTGGTCCTACGCCAACTCAATGCTTGTCAACCTGATTTTTACAACTATCATTCTTACGTGGTTTGTAATGCCTCAGATCACCCGTTCCCTAAATTTTTGGTTGCAACCTGCCTATGCGCTCGCCAAAATCAAAACAGAGTTGGTGGGAGTTGGCGCGGTCGTCTTAGCGATGACTGTGATGGTTTTGTTGTTTAACTACTAATGATTGAGATATAGCGGTTCTCACTCGGGTGAGGTGCAGGTCATTTACCCAAGTCTATGAATTCCAAGGCTTCTCTAAGCTAGAGTGTACCTCATGCATTCAGGAACCGCTATAGGTCTAAACTGTAAATCACCATGACTCATGGCTCAACCATCTTTAGGGAAAAATAGCATATGTTTAAGGAATAACAACAAATTCTTTTTGGTTACTCCTAATTCTCTAGGCAAATGCCATATGCTGCGAGCATGGCTGCACTAACGCCCCTACAGGTTGGCCTTTATGGAAGCGAGAGTATGCGGTTTGGATTTGGTATAAGACGTCATCTGCTGGCAGCGGGGTAGAACCAATGGAGCCAGCCATAGCTCTTATCTGTTGAGATGCCTGTTTAAGAAATGGAGTAGATCGCATGCTAAATAAGATTGTAGTAGCCACCATTGATCTAGACGTAAATAGCGCTATTTTCGACCATGCCCTGATGCTCGCAAAAGCTACGGGGGCTCATTTAGGGATACTGTATGTTACAGATTCTGACGAAGTTGACGAAGAATTTCCGGCCTATTTAGAAAGCCTTGAACCTTACCTCAGCGGAGATGACATAGATCCATTTTGCTACGTGGGGCAATTTGAAGACTTAGAACCCGATCGCTTTGGGGCTTTGGTCAAAAAAGCAGTCTCTGAGGGGGTTACTACCGATTGCATTCACTGCTTTGGCAATCCAGAAATAGCCATTAATGAATTTGCTGCTGCCTGGAATGCCGATCTGATCGTCTTGGGCCGACGGGGTCGTTCAGCGGCAGCAGAACTTTTCTTTGGCAGCGTGAGCAATTTTACCCTGCACAATGCTCCCTGCTCTGTCTATGTCGTGCATGAATCTCCTGAAGGAAAATCCGAGAGTACATCGGGACAGAAAGCAAAACCATCAATCTAATCTTTGATGGATAACGTTATAGCGTTGGTGGCATATGCAGCGCAGACCTAGCAAGCGCCCGGTTTAACCGCGATCGCCAGGCTCCAGTACGCGATAGTCCTAGGGGACTGGTCTTCGACCATCGCGCATCAACAAACCGTAAGCGTCCCTAGAACTATGCTGGCTGAGCGAAGTCGAAGCCAAAACCCACCCGAGATATCCCCTTCGACTCCGCTCAGGGGACGGTTACAACAAACCGAACCCTAGACCTGGGGAGCTAACCTTATGCCTCAAGACCTTTCAACCTTTTGGGGTCTGACTACTGAGCAGACCCTAGATCAGCTTAAGAGCAGCCCTCGGGGGTTAAGTGCCCAGGTAGCCCAGCAGCGGCTGAGCCAATCTGGGGCGACCAGCCTGAAGCCGAAGCGGCAGGCTAACGCGCTGGTTTTGTTACTCAACCAGTTTAAGAGCCCAATCATTTTGATTTTAGTGGCGGCGGCGGTGCTCTCCAGTTTTCTGGGCGATGTTCTCGATGCCGTGATTATTCTGGTGATCGTGCTGCTCAGCGGGCTGCTGGGGTTCTGGCAGGAGCGAGGGGCTGCCGATGCCGTCGCCAAACTGCTGGCGTTGGTGCAGGTGAAAGCCACCGTTTTGAGAGATGGCCAGGTCCAAGCCATTCCCCATGAAGCGGTGGTGCCGGGGGATATTGCGGTGCTGGCAGCGGGGGACAGCATTCCCGGCGACTGCCTGGTGCTGGAGTCTAAAGATCTGTCGGTGAATGAAGCGGCGCTGACCGGGGAAACCTACCCGGCGGACAAGCTGAGGGGGGTGCTGCCTGCTGAAACCGGCCTCAGCCAGCGCACCAACACTCTCTATATGGGCACCAGCGTGATCAGCGGCACGGGGAAGGCCATTGTGGTGCAGACCGGCCAACAGACTGAGTTTGGCCAGGTCTCAGAACGGCTTAAGCTCAGACCGCCGGAAACGGAGTTTGAAACGGGCCTGAGCAAGTTTGGCTACTTCTTGATGGAAGTGACGCTGATCTTGGTGGTGCTGATTTTTGTCGCCAACGTCTACTTGCAGCGGCCCGTACTGGATTCGTTTCTGTTCTCCCTGGCCCTTGCCGTTGGGCTGACGCCCCAGCTGCTGCCTGCGATTGTCAGCGTCAATTTGGCGCGCGGGGCCAAGCAAATGGCGAAAAAGCAGGTAATTGTGAAGCGACTGCCTGCGATCGAAAACTTTGGCAGCATGAACGTGTTCTGCACCGATAAAACCGGCACGCTGACCGAAGGAGACGTGAAAATTCACGGGGCCGTGGATGTAGACGGGAAGGAGAGTGGGCGGGTTCTGTTCCACGCCTATTTGAATGCCGCCTGCGAATCTGGCTTTGTTAACCCGATTGATGCCGCCATTCGGGCCTACCAGACCTTCAACATCGCGGGCTATCAGAAGCTAGATGAAGTGCCCTACGACTTCAACCGCAAACGGCTCAGCATTCTGTTTGCCCATGGGGATACTCGCCTGATCGTTACCAAGGGTTCGCTAAAGCCGATTTTGGCTGTGTGCTCAACGGTGGAAACGGGGGAGGGCAAGACCATTAACCTGACCGATCAGCGAGACCAGATTGTACAACGGGCAGAAGACCTGGGCGGTGAAGGGTTTCGGGTTTTGGGCGTGGCCTACCGCGACTTCAACGGCGATTTCTTCAGCCGAGAAGACGAAAAAGACATGACATTTTTGGGTTATCTGGCCCTGTTTGACCCGCCCAAGGCTGGCATTGCAGGCACCCTTAAAGCGTTAGGACAACTCGGCATTACCACCAAAATGATCACCGGAGACAGTCGGGCGGTGGCGCTCAGCATCGTTCAACGGGTGGGGTTGCCAAGACCCGTGGTTTTGACAGGGGAAGACCTGCACCAGCTCAGTGATGAAGCGCTGATGCATCGGGTGGGCCAAACCAACGTCTTTGCTGAGGTTGAGCCCAACCAAAAAGAGCGAATTATTCTAGCCCTGAAAAAAGTAGGAAATGTGGTGGGCTATCTGGGGGATGGCATTAACGATGCCTCCGCCCTCCATGCTGCCGATGTGGGGATTTCTGTAGAGAGCGCCGTCGATGTGGCCAAGGAGGCCGCCGACATCGTGCTGATGCAAAAAGACCTAGATGTTTTGGTGGAAGGGGTGAAAGAAGGACGGGTGACGTTTGCTAACACCCTCAAGTACGTGTTCATGGCGACGAGCGCGAATTTCGGCAACATGTTTAGCATGGCGGGCATTTCGCTAGTGCTGCCCTTCTTGCCCCTGCTGCCCAGTCAAATTTTGCTGACGAACCTGCTCACCGATTTCCCCGAAATGACCATCGCCACCGATCGCGTCGATCAGGCCATGGTCAACCAGCCCCGCCGCATGAATATCGGGTTTATTCGCAACTTTATGCTGGTATTCGGGCTACTCAGTTCTGTGTTTGACTACCTCACCTTTGGGGCATTGCTGCCGCTGCTCCATGCCGATACGGCCCAGTTTAGAACCGGGTGGTTTGTGGAATCGGTGGTTTCGGCCTCGATGATTGTGCTGGTGATTCGGACGCGGCAGTCGATTCTGACCAGCAAGCCCGGTAGGTATTTGCTGGCGGCCACGATCGCGATCGCCGTAGTGACTCTCTTGATTCCCTACACTCCGCTGGCAGGCTTGCTGGGGTTTCAAGCGTTGCCGATTGAGTTCCTGCTAGTGCTAGCCGCTATTGTTGGCCTCTATATTCTCAGTGCCGAAACCGTTAAGCATGGGTTCTATCGGCACGTCCGGTCTTAACCGAAATCTGACTTGAATAGCCCCGATTCGATACGGATAGCCCGGTAGAACCCGACAGCCAACAACTCACCATGATCATTGATGATGAGGTGCAGCTGGAAGCCAAAGTACCACCCCACCGACGATTTGCCCCAACCCGCCACTCCTTCGAACGTCTTGTTAGCTTTGGCCCGATTCACATGACAGACCGACACCGAGGTGGAATCAATAAAACTGATATCGGTGACCTCGCCAAAACACTGGGTATTGAGGAAGCTCACCAATCCCATAAAACTCCAGGGCATCGGTTCTACAAAACGCCCGTAGCTCACCCAGTTAGGAAAGGCCTCTCGCCAGTCCGGCAGAACTTTGCCCTTGTAAAAGTCCTTAAAGGTCCGGTAGCCCGAGCCATATCCTGCTCACAGTGCTGCTCAAACTCACGATAGAAGTCGTCAACGTCGCAGAAGATTTGGGTCAGGTCAAGGCGCGCTAGACTCAAAGACATGGCTGAGGTGCTTAGAATTAGATACTTTGAGCTTAATTCTCAGCCTTTCGTATAACACTCAATCCATTGTCGAACTCCTCCTAAGAAACAACTTGCGTCAGGGTCTCACCGGTTGGGGCTTGGGACAGCTCAAGCCCTAAGGCGGCCGCCTGTTTTTGTAAATATTTGAGCTTGCGCTGTCGATATTGTTGCTCGTAGTGCTCGGCACCAACATCGTCGTAGGACTGCCCCGTACTCCACAGATGATAAAAAATGCGGGCGAGCTTGTGAGCCGTGGCGGTAATGGCTTTGGGTGCCCCCAAGCGAGCTTTAAGCCGTCGAAAAAAAGCTCCGATAGCCGAATCCGACTTCCCTGCGGCCATGGCCGCAATGCGAAAGGCATTGGCCGCTCGGTTGCTAACCCGACGAGTCTTCGAGCTTTTACGTTTGCCTCCAGAAATCGCACTGCCCGGACACAACCCGAGCCAGGAGGCAAAGCGCTGAGCACTGCCAAAGCGCGTTGGGTCTAAGCCCACTTCCGAGAGAATGGTTTGCACCGTCAAGGGGCCTAAGCCATCAATCGCGCAGAAATCGACCCCACTGATGCGATGTAAGTGGGTGGCCAGGTCAAAGGTGGGTTGATTTTGAACCGCTTTACGCACGACCTTGGGTTGAGGTTGCTCATTCGGAGGTAGGGGACTAGGGAGGTGGTTGAGGTAGGTCTCAATCTGGGCATCGCAGGCAGCAATCTGCTGCTGGTAGGTCTCATAGAGACTCAACTCCTGGCCCAGGACAAAGAGGTGTTCCTCCCGATAGGTGCCGCTGAGGGCAGCTGCAATCTCAGCCTCACTTTTGCGTACCCGCTCGTGCTTCAGCGCCGCCAAGGTGTGTGGGTCGCGTTCTCCCGCCACAATTGCCTTCAAAATCCGCCTCCCGCTCAGCCCGGTCAGGTCACTCAGTACCCGATGCAGGTGCAGATTCATCTGCGTCAGCGCCTTTTGCATCCGCTGAATATGCTGCGCTGCCGACTGAATCAAGGTGTCCCGCTGCCGAATGTACTGCCGCAGAACGCACATCGCCTCTGCTGGTCGAAAGCTCGCCGAGAGGAGCCCATAGCTGTGGAGTTGACGGAGCCATTGGCAGTCGAGCACATCACTCTTGCGCCCCGGCACATGCTTCAGGTGCTGCGCATTCACCAAAATGACCTCAAACCCCTCCCGTTCGAGCAATTCGTAGAGCGCTATCCAATACACTCCCGTCGATTCCATCGCCACAGTCTCAACGTTGCACGCTCTTAACCACGCCACCAAGGCCTCTAAGTCCGGGGTATAGCAGCCAAACTCTCGCACCGATTGAGCATCCCGTTCGCTGTTGATTCCAGAACCAGACTCAGGACGGGCCTAACGCACCAGTGTTCTTCCGGTCTTAACTGATAGGCGCTACCCATCCCCAGAATAGGGCCTATCAACCCTGCTCCACCCTGTTTCTTTGCGCCTTACCGCACCCCCTGCGTTGGAGACTCAGGTTAAGCTGGAGTTGATTTGGCTCTACGCATACCCAGACATCCAAAAGAGCAGACCAGGAAACCCTGGTCTGCTCTTTTGTGGTTGCTCAGCCACGCCGGGCCGGCGTTTGCCGATGGGGTCACCATGGCTAGCTTCGTCCGTTAGGTGGCTAGCTCGCCCGACTCCCCCGCCGCGGGGGTCGGGCTTCGTAGGTCTCATAGGCCGCTACAATACGCTGCACCAGCGGATGGCGCACCACATCCCCCTGGTTGAGCTGGCAGAAGGCGATGCCCGACACCCCCTGCAAAATCTGCTGGGCAATGGTCAACCCCGACGTTTGGTCACTTGGCAGGTCAGTTTGAGTGACATCCCCCGTCACCACCATGCGCGATTTAAACCCCAGCCGGGTCAGCACCATCTTCATCTGGGCCGGGGTGGTGTTCTGAGCTTCATCCATAATGACAAAGGCGTTGTTGAGAGTGCGGCCTCGCATATAGGCCAAGGGAGCCACCTCAATAATGCCCCGCTCCATCAGGTTGGTGATTTTTTCGGGGTCTACCAGTTCGTGGAGGGCATCGTAGAGGGGGCGCAGATAGGGGTTGACCTTTTGCTGCAGATCGCCGGGCAAAAACCCCAGGCGCTCGCCAGCCTCCACCGCCGGACGGGTGAGAATCAGCCGCTCAAATTCGTTGTTGAGCAGGGCTTGAATACCTACTAGGGTGGCCAAGAAGGTTTTGCCAGTGCCCGCCGGACCGATGCAAAACACCATGTCAGTGCTGCGCAGCGCCTTGACGTACTGCTTTTGGCGAAAGGTTTTAGCGCGCACCACCTCACCGCGGCGGGTGCGCGCCACCACATCCTGGTGAATGGCCTGAAGCTCCTCGATGCGATCGCTGTCGAGGGCATGGCGAGCGGTCAATATATCGGCGCTAGTCACTGGCTGTGCCTGGCTCCACAGGGGCTCTAGAGCCATTACCAATCGCTGGGCCAGGGCCACCCCATTGTCGGGGCCAGAGATAAATAACTCCTGGCCCCGCAGCACCAGAGCGGCTCCGGTTTGGCTGGCCAGGAGTTTAATGTTTTCGTCTCGGTAGCCGGCTAGGGCAACGGCGCTCTCCGGACTAGGCAATTCAATCCGCAGGGGAGAGGACATCTACAGCAAAGGACGGAACAAATTGACCCTACTCACAGGCATTACCAAATTAGGTTCTAGGGCGAGGTTGAGGTCTGGCGGGTTTGCCAGGGGGACGGCGGGGGGGGCCACTGTGAGGTCGGTGGTCGGTCCCCGCGTCTTGTTCAGAGGCACCGTACACATCGACGTAGGCCGACCAGCCCGAAAGGGCTGCAGTAGATCGCACAATGGTGCGAATGGCCTGAATGTTACGCCCGCCTCGACCAAACACCTTACCCCGCTCATCGCCCTTAAAGGCAATTCTGATCCACACCTTGGCGTTTACAGGATTTTCCTCGCAGTCAATCCGCAAGGAGTCGGGTGAGTCTAAAAAAGGCTCTACCAAAAACCGAACCAGTCCTGGGAAATCAGGGCTATCCATGTCGAGGTGGGGCTAGGGACAGGGGGCTACCTAAGCTTCAGCCTTAAGCTGCTCAAATATGTTGGCTTTTTCAAGGATATGCTTCACCGTTTTGGTCGGCTGGGCCCCTTGCTGTAGACGACGCAGAACGGCAGGCACGTCCAGACGAGTTTCGTCGGTGCGAGGGTTGTAAAACCCAACTTCTTCTAGGGGCCGTCCGTCACGGCGGGCATCGCTATTGATGGCTACGATACGGTAGCTGACTTCCCGCTTCTTACCAAAACGCTTTAGTCGGAGCTTAATCATAGGGTTAGAACAACAGTTGTAAGGTTGAAGGGTCTAGGCTCAGAGGACTTTGGCCCGGTCGCCAAACTAAAGCCACAGGTTTCTAATCCTATCATTAGAAACCCATAGCATCAATAGTAGATGGATTCGCCATCAGGAGATGGCGGCGGTCGGTGCAGCGGCAACGCTACCTTTTTGGGGTAGCCTAGTCTTCGTGCTCGTCAAAAGGGTCAGCCAACTGCTTGGACGGAGGTCCAAAGGACATGTACACTGAGTAGCCTGTCACGGCCACCAGCACGGTAGCCACCGAAATGATAAGAACTGTTGCAGGTTCCATGGGGTTTATGAGAATAGGAAACCCCTCTATCCTATAATATTACGAACTATAAAGTGTTGATTGTGGAAGGATCCATGGCACAACGGACTAGGTTAGGAGATGTGTTGAAGCCCCTCAATTCTGAGTACGGTAAGGTTGCTCCCGGCTGGGGCACCACGCCTCTCATGGCGGTTTTCATCGGTCTGTTCTTCGTGTTTTTGCTGATTATCTTGCAGCTTTACAATTCTTCCATCGTGCTCAATAGTTTCGATGTCGATTGGCGCAGTGTAGGGCTCTAGGGAATTAAAGGGCCAAGCTCTAGTGGTTTAGCCCGGACTTTGCCCCTGCAACTTTGGATTCAAGATCCAAAACTTACCTGTCTGAGGCTGGCGTAGACCCTTGACTACCCAGCCTCTTTTGCCGTTTTATGCACAGCAGTAGTTCACCCAGCAGGTATTGCTGGCAGGAGTTGGCCTATGAACGTTTTTGGTGTGGGTTTGCCAGAGATGGCGCTAATTCTAGTGTTGGCGCTGCTGGTGTTTGGCCCCAAAAAGCTACCCGAAATTGGCCGCAGCATGGGCAAGGCGATCAAGGGATTCCAAGATGCCTCTCGGGAGTTTGAGGAGGAATTTAAGAAAGAAGCCCAACAAATTGAGAAGTCTATCACCACGCCGATGAAGGCAACCCTGGAACCCGATGCGCCCAAGGTGCTAACTCCTCCAGAGCAAACCGCTGCAGCGCAGGGAGCCGAGCCGGTGGTTGAGGTGGCAGACCTCTCCGTCGAGCCTCCGGGCGAACCTGTGGTCGAGCCTGCCAGCACCAACGGCAGTGCCGCAGAGATTTTCGCCGAGGCTGAGGCCCCTGAGTCCGATTCGCCAGCCTAAGGGGGGACAGAGCGGTTGACCTATGGCTGAAGCTGTTTCCCCTCCAGGGCCCTGCCTGATTGTCGGTTTGGGCAACCCTGGTTCTAAGTATGCGGGCACTCGTCACAATATCGGCTTTGAGGTAGTCGATCGCCTGTCTAAGCGCTGGGCTGTTCCCCTTAAGGAGGAGCGGCGCTTTCAGGGCGAGTACGGGTCTGGGGTTGGGCCTGCTCATCAAAAGGTTTACCTGCTCAAGCCTCTCACCTACATGAATCGCTCAGGTCAGTCGATGCGGGCGGTGGTCGATTGGTTAAAGCTGGTGCCTGACCAGGTCCTGGTGGTTTACGACGAGATGGATCTGCCGGTGGGACGTTTGCGTCTGCGATTGTCGGGGTCGGCCGGAGGGCATAACGGCATGAAATCGGCCATTGCCCACCTGGGCACCCAGGAGTTCCCCCGCCTGCGCATTGGCATTGGCGCCGGGAACCGCGATACCGACAAAGCCGTGATCTCCCACGTGCTGGGCAACTTCTCCAAAGCCGAGCGAGCCACCATGGACGCGGTGGTCGATACGACCCTGCGAGCGCTGGAAAAAGCCCTTAGCGATGGGGTTGAAAAGGCGATGAGCCTCTATAACAATGTCGATTTAAGGGACAGCTAGGAGGCAGTCCCTGACCCCAACTTCTTGCCCCAACTTTTTACCTCAACTTTCTGTCCAGAGCGCTCCATTGATTGCAAGACCAAAACATCCTCCCCGTTCTACCCTACTGCCCGGTTTAGAGCGCCTGCGACACTACCCGTTGACCTGGCTGCGCCAGGATTGCCTGGCGGGGGTCACCGTGGCGGCCTATTTAATTCCCCAATGTATGGCCTACGGCGAACTGGCCGGGGTCGGCCCGGTGGCGGGGCTGTGGGCAATTTTGCCGCCGCTGCTGATCTACGCCCTGGTGGGTACGTCGCCCCAGCTCTCGGTGGGGCCCGAATCGAGCACTGCGGTAATGACGGCGGTGGCGGTGGCCCCCCTGGCGGCAGCCTACGGGACAGCCTACGCTCTGTTGGCCTCTTTGCTGGCCTGCGCGGTGGGGGGGCTATGCCTGGTGGGGTATGTGGCTCGCCTGGGTTTTCTGGCCGATTTGCTCTCCAAGCCGATTTTGATTGGCTACATGACCGGAGTGGCCGTGATTATGGTGGTGGGGCAGCTCAGCCGGGTGACCGGGGTGCCCATGGAGGCTGAGTCGGTGGCGGGTCAACTAGGGGAGTTTTTTAGCCATGTCAGCCTGGCCCACGGGCCAACCCTGGCGGTGGGAGCTTTCGTGCTGGTGTTTTTGTTTGCGGTGCAGACCCGCTTTCCGAGGGCTCCGGGGCCGCTGCTAGCGGTGCTGCTAGCGACCGCTATGGTGGCGCTGCTGAGGCTTGACCAGCAGGGGGTTCAGGTGGTTGGCAAAATTCCCTCGGGTCTACCCCATCTGGTGGTGCCTCGGGTCCCTGGCCCGGAGATGCTGCAAATTTTGACGGCGGCAGTGGGCATTGCGATCGTGGGTTACTCAGACAACGTGCTGACCGGCCGAGCCCTGGCGGCCCGCAACCACCACACCATTGACGCCAATCAGGAGCTCTTTGCCCTGGGGGTGGCCAACTTAGGGGCCGGGTTGATGCAGGGCTTTCCGGTTAGCAGCAGCGCCAGTCGGGCGGCTATTGGCGACTCCCTGGGCAGCAAAAGCCAGGTGTATTCGCTGGCGGCCTTTGGCATCGTGGTGGGGGTGTTGCTGTTTCTGCGTCCGTTGCTGTCGATGTTTCCCACCGCAGCCCTGGGGGCGCTGGTGATCTATGCGGCCACTAAGCTGGTAGATATTCCGGAATTTTTGCGGCTGAAACAATTTCGCCAGGGCGATTTTGCCCTGGCGATCGCAACGACGGTGGGGGTGCTGGCCACGGATTTGCTCATGGGGGTGGCGATCGCCGTGGGTCTGTCGGTGATCGAGCTATTTGCCCGCATTGCTCGCCCCCACGACGCGGTGATGGGCAGGGTGCCCAACATTGCCGGACTCCACGATGTTACCGACTGGCCCGGAGCCACCACCATTCCAGGGCTGGTGATCTATCGCTATGACGCGCCGCTCTTTTTTGCCAACGCCGTCGACTTTAAGCGCCGCGCCCTGGCGGTGATTGAGGCCGAGGCTACGGCGGTGGAGTGGTTTGTAATCAATACCGAAGCCATTGTCGAAATCGATATCACCGCCGCCGATATGCTCATCGAGCTGCACGCAAAGCTGAGGAAGCAAGGCATTACCCTGGCCATGGCGCGGGTTAAGCAGGACCTCTACGCCCAGCTTCAGCGCTCGGGCCTAATCGACCTGATTGGCCCAGAACATATATTTTTTACGCTGCCGAGTGCGATCGACGGCTTTCACCAGCGCCAGCAGCAGTTGTAGAGGAAAATTCGGGCCAGCCATCCCCCCCAGGGTGTTCAAAAAACTCGTTCAAAAACCCAAGGGGATGACTGTTCTGGCGGTGGTCCTCACCTAGGCCGCCACTAGCCCCCGGTGGCGCAGCAGCGCCTGGGTGCTCGGTTCCCGCCCTCGGAATGCCTTGAACACCTCCATGGGGTGGCGGCTGCCCCCCATGGCCAACACCGTATCGCGGAAGCGGTGACCGGTTTCGGCGATCGCCGTTTCATTCTCTAGCCCGGCCTCTTCAAAGGCGGCAAAGGCGTCAGCGCTCAGCACCTCCGCCCAGAAGTAGCTGTAGTAGCCCGCCGCATAGCCCCCCGCAAAAATGTGGGTAAAGGCGCAGAGGAAGGCATCCTCGGGCAGCGGTTTGAGAATGGAGGACTGTTCCGCAATCCGCTGGCTCACCTGCTTAACCGTATCGCCCTGGCCGGGACGGTAGCGGTGGTGCAGCTCAATATCCGTCCAGCCGAAACGAACCTGCCGCAGAATGGCGCTGCCGGTCATAAAGGTACGGGCCGCCACAATCTTGCGGTAGAGGTCTTCGGGCAGGGGGGCACCGGTGTCTACGTGGCGGGCCAGGGTGAGTAGGGTGTCGCGGTGGTAGCACCAGTTCTCCATAAACTGGCTCGGCAGCTCCACGGCGTCCCACTCCACGTTGTTAATGCCCGCCGCCCCGGTGAAATCCACCCGGGTGAGCATGTGCTGTAGGCCATGGCCAAATTCGTGGAACAGGGTTTCCACATCGCGGAAGGTCATTAGGCTGGGTTTGCC
The DNA here is from genome assembly GCA_041739575.1 of Nodosilinea sp. Lineage (GTDB taxonomy): Bacteria > Cyanobacteriota > Cyanobacteriia > Phormidesmidales > Phormidesmidaceae > Nodosilinea. The sequence continues at coordinate 26,002 of JBGSNT010000009.1, forward strand.
ATCGACTGGGGGAGCCTGGTTGCACACCAGATAGGCCACCGGCAGACGCACCTGTCCGTTGGTTTTGCCTCGGTTAATGCAGTCATCCATCCAGGCCCCGCCGCGTTTTTCGGCGGGCCGGCTGTAGGGGTCTAGGTAGAAGTGGGCGATCGGGTCGCCACCCCCGTCGAGCACATGGAAGTAACGCACATCGGGGTGCCACACCGGGGCTTCCCCATCGGCGGGGGCAATGGTGACATCAAAAATGCGATGGGCCAGGGCAAACAGGCCGTCAAGCACCTGAGGCAGCGGAAAGTAGGGGCGCAGTTCTTCGTCGTTGAGGCCGTACTTTTCTTCGCGAATGCGCTCGGCCCAGAAGGCCGTATCCCAATGGGTAAGGTGGTCGGCTTCGGCGGCCCCTTTGGCCTTGGCAAAGGCGTTGAGTTCCTTGAGTTCCTTCACGGCGGTGTCGTAGCTGGCCACCCGTAGCTCATCCATGAGCTTATCGATCGCCTCCACCGAGGGGGCCATTTTGCGGGCCAGGCTGAGGTCCGCATAGGTGGCGTAGCCCAGCAGGTTGGCCATCTCGTAGCGCAGGTCTAGAATTTTTTCGATGTTGGGGCCGTTGTCGAGGTCGCCGGCGGAGGCGCGGGTGACAAAGGCCCGGTAGAGCTGCTCGCGCAGGTCCCGGCGGCGGCTGTGCTGCATAAACGGCCCAAAGCTCGGGTAGTCGAGGGTAATGCGCCAGGGGCCAGACTCCGGCGTCGCGGCGGTATCTCCAGCGTCGCGGGCCAGTTGGGCCGCCAGGGCCAGCAGACTGGGGGGCAGACCGTCAATTTCCTCGGCGGTGGTGAGGGTCAGACTGAAGGCCTTGGTGGCATCCAGCACGTTGTTGGAAAACCGGGTGGTGAGCTCCGCCAGGCTCTGCTGAATCTCGTTGAAGCGGTCTTTTTCAGTACCCTCTAGCCCGACTCCAGACAGCTCAGCCTCTTGGATAGATGCCTCGACAATGCGCTGCTGGGCGGGGTCAAAACTCTCCCAGGCGGCGCTGGCGCGCAGCTGCTTAAAGGCATTGTAGAGGGGCTTGCTCTGGCCCAATCGGGTAGCGAACTGGACCAGGGCGGGCTGCACCTCCTCGTAGGCGGTGCGCAGCTCGGGGCTGTTTTTAACTCCCATCAGATGGCCGACAATGCCCCAACTCCAGCCCAGGCGCTCTTCAATGCGGGTGAGGGGCTCTACGAGACCTGACCAGGTGGGGACGACCTCGGCTTCTAGCGCCTCTAGGGCAGCGGTGAGGTCTTGAATTAGGGTGGTGATGCCCGGCACGATCTGGTCGGTCTCAATGCGATCGAAGGGAGGAATACCGGTGCCGATGAGGAGGGGGTTTTGAACGGTGGTAGCTGTCATAGTCACACAATCAAGCGAGTTAGGAGGGTAACGAAAACCAGAAAACTGACAGGACTAGGCTAGAAACGCCAAAATTCTCCTGCCCAGTCGATTTAGCCTAGGGGGTTTAGTAGAGGATGATTTTATGCGAAGTCATTATGAGTTTGTGTTGACTTATATGGTAGCTTAATTTGCTGTGGGCCGCACTGTCTAAAGGGCAGGCTGTCAATTACCATAACTTTTATTTGAGAACTCATCCGATTTCCGGCGCTGCTCGGCCCCGGTCTGAGGGGAAGATGCCCAATAGCTCGTTTGGGTGCATCGCTGCCGAAATTCTTTTTTCTCGCTGTTGGGAAGTGCGCTAGGGGTTATGGGGCAGGGATAGAGACGGTGACGGCGGCGATCGCCACGTACATGTCATCGTTCTTGTCGTCGAGTTCAGCAATGGCGCGCCCGGCCACCACCATGCCACCATGCTTGAGCACCAGGGTCTTTTGGCCGAAGGGCAGCACCGCCAGCACCTCCTCCTGCCGCACCTGGTCCGGGAAGGGTACGGCCACCTGCACTTCAACGATCATCTCGTTGGGGTGGCTGAGCCCGGCTACTTCCCACACCCCCGGCAGAGCGTTGTGGGCGATCGCATTGCGCACCGCTCGCGCCGCCGCCACGGTGGGATCTTGGCCGTGCTGGTCCACTCCCATTCCCATCTCAATAATCAGTCGCTTGTGGGCCATGGGCAGTCCTTTACAGGGGGGTCGGCTCACAGCATAGCCCAGGAGGTAGCCGAGATAAACAGCATGGAATTTCCTCAGTCATTCTGCCGGGTGAACGACGGTGTAGCAACCGTCAGGTTCCTTCGGACATTGCGGCGGCGATCCCTATGGGCAGCGGTGGCAGACTCGATTGCGTTCCCGATCGCATGCCAGCCTCAGCCGAGTCAATTAACCTGTCCGCAGCAAGCGAGCCAACCCTATAGTTATGGGAAAACTAGAGTATTGGCGATACCCGTATAGATCTGGCCTGGCCCTCGGTCAATGGCGCTCTTTCCCTAGGGCACCCAACCTTGGTCCAGTCGCCAATCAGATCGCCCTCGATGTGTTTTTTAACAGGCCTGCCTATGTCCTCCCCACCGCCTCCGTCTGACTGCCCCATCACAGACCTGGTGGATCAGTTTATTCAGGCTCGCTGCATTTCCCAAACCCAGTACCAAGACCTGACTGCCCTGGTGCTGGCCGATGGCACCGTAGACGAACGGGAACGCAAGCAGGTGAACCGTCTGTTTGATGCCATTCAAAGCGGGCGGGTGAAGATTTTGGATTGACCCCTCCCGACTCTTCAGGATCAAGGCTGCCAAGCCTGCGGTAGGTCTAGCCTGACAATCCCTCCGGAGACCTGTTCACCGGGGAGATTGGGCCCAAAGGAGCATGAAAAAGGTCGAATTCCCAGTCCTCCAGCCGCCAAGGGCTTACTCGGTAATGCGGCCGGTCAGGGGCGAACTGGCGCTGGCCAACCCCTGTACCGGGATGCGCCCGGCCCGGTAGGCAAGCCGCCCGGCTAAGGTGGCCAGCCCCATGGCCTGCCCCATAGCGATGGGGTTAGCGGCCTTTGCGATCGCGGTATTGATCAGCAGCGCGTCGGCCCCCATTTCCATGGCCGCGGCAGCCTCGCTGGGCGTACCGATGCCTGCGTCAACGACCACAGGCACCCTGACAGTTTCAATAATGATTTGAATATTGGCAGCGTTGCGAATGCCCTGGCCTGAACCGATGGGCGACCCCAGGGGCATCACCGTGGCACAGCCAGCATCCTCCAGGCGCTTGGCCAGGAGAGGATCGGCGTTGATGTAGGGCAGCACCGCAAAGCCCTCTTTTACCAGTTGCTCAGCCGCTTCCAGGGTGCCAATCGGGTCAGGCAGCAGGTACTTGACGTCGGGGATGACCTCCAGCTTGACGAAGTTGTTGTCTTCTTGGCCCAGCAGCTTGGCCATCTCGCGGCCCAGGCGGGCGACCCGAATGGCCTCTTCGGCGGTTTTACAACCCGCAGTGTTGGGCAGCATCCACAGCTTTGACCAGTCGAGGGCCTCCGCCAGCCCCTGATGACCGGGGGCGTTGGTCTGCACCCGCCGCACCGCCACGGTGACAATCTCGCAGCCGCTGGCGGCAATGCTCTGGCCCATAGTTTCAAAGCTGTCGTACTTGCCGGTGCCGGTCATCAGCCGGGACGAAAACCTGCGCCCGGCAATGATCAAGGGGGAGTCGGTCAGGGCGGAGGGAAGGGCAGTATCAGTCGTCAGCGTAGCGGAGGCCGTGTCAGTAAGGGTCATAGCCTGGGGGGTAGGAAAAACAGCAGGAGTAGTAGGTGCATTGCGGTGGAAGCGACGCCAGGAAAAGGGCTCTAGGCGGGCATCCCCCTGGCCTAGCACCGCCTGGGCCACCAGTTGGGCGGTGATGGGAGCCAGCAGGATGCCGTTGCGGTAGTGGCCGGTGGCCAGGGTTAGGTTGGCGGCGGGGCCAGGGCCGAGGATGGGCCATTCATCGGGGGTGGCTGGGCGGTACCCCCACCAGGTTTCGTCAAGGGAAAAGTCGGCTAGCTGGGGCAGCAGGGCGATCGCCTGGTGGAGCAGTTGGCTGACGCCCCCGGCGGTGTTGTGGGGAGTAAACCCGACCGCCTGGCTGGTGGCCCCCAGCACAATGCGGCCATCCCGCCGGGGCACGATGTAGATCGCTTCGCCAAACAGAACCCGCTGCAGGGGCTGGGGCGTGCCGTAGCCCGGCGGCACCCGCAGACTGGCCATCTCTCCTTTTTTGGGAAACACTGGCAGGGGCAGCAGTTCGTGGGCCCAGGCCCCGGCGGACAGCACCACGTGGTCAGCCCAGAAGTCACCCGACTGGGCCGTGCAGACCCGCTCAATGCGCCCTTGGTGTTGGCCCAGGGCGATCGCCCCAGTGCCCTCGTGGAGGGTAACCCCCAGGTCGATCACCACCGATCGCAGCGCCTGTACCAGCAGACGATTGTCCACCTGGCCCTCGTCGGGGTACCAGTAGGCCCCCTGCACCCAGTCGCCCAAACCGGGCTGGTAGTGGGCCAGAGTAGCGGCGTTCAGCCACTCTCCGGTGGGATGGGCTAGCTCTCTGGTACGGGGGGCCAAAATGCCGCAGGGCCAGTAGCCGACTGACTGCCCAGACAGGGTTTCTAGCTTGTTAACCCAGGCGGGGTAGAGGGCCAAACTGGCCAAGGCCAGATCGAGCATGGGTCCAGGGGGCAACCCTTCGGCCTGGGGGGCCAGCATGCCGGCAGCGGCGTGGCTGGCAGCCTGGGAAAAGTCTCGGCTCAACACAGTGACCGAAGCCCCTCGCTGCCGCAGCTCTAGGGCGATCGCCAAACCAATAATGCCGCCGCCCACAATCAGGACGTCGCTTGCCTGCTTTTCCATGCCGTCAACCCGAGCGCTCAGTGTCATTCTAGGCCACCTGAGGCCATGGGCGCAGGGCCTCTACCACAGGGCCGGAATAGATTCTAGGTCTGGATCGGCGGCGGGCTGATTGACACCGGGCTGAACGAGGCCGGGCTGAATCGGGGCAATATCCCCCGCCGTATTGGGTAAGGTCACAGCGCCGCCGCTGGTGCGAGGAATCACGTTGCCGGGGGCAGGGCTAACGAACCCCGGAGTGCCCACTCCCGTATTGGCGGGAGCAATAATGGCGCGTCCGTTCGGCGGCATGGCCCCAGAGTCCTGGGAGTTAAATACGCTGTCAGAGGTGGCTGAAATGCCCCCAGCGCTTAGATCAGACTGGCGGCGAACTAGCTGACCTGCTTGCTCCACTGGCAGGCTGCCCAGATCGCTGGCCGGGGTCGAAGCGGTTGAATCGGTTTGACTCTGAGCGGTCAGGTTTGCCGACCGATCGCGCTCGGCAAACCGTTGATTCAATCCACCGGTCAGGGCCACTACCAACGCGGCCAGAATGCCGCCGATAATAAAACGATTCATGGCTATCCTCACCCATACTCCTGTTCTATCATCTCGCAATTCTCCCCAGTTGACGCAGGGAGGAAAGCCATGAGGGCTGTTATCTAGGTCAGAAAACGGCGAATCGACGGCGGGGCAGACTCAGCAAATCGGTTTCGCCGCAGTCTACTAGGCCGGTTGAATAATCACCACTTCCAGCTCTAGATCGTTGTAGTCGTCTAGGCTTTCCTGGTCCTCAAAGGCAATTTGAAATAGGTTGCCGTTGCTGTAGCGAGTGCGCTGAACCTTGACCCCAAAGGCGTCGCGCCAGGGGCTGTCTGGGGTGAGGCGGTTGTCACCGTCAAAATAGTACGTAAAAATCCCGGTTTCAGAGGGGAAAACAAACCAGCCAGTGGGTGTATTGGTGGTAATTTCCTGCTGCAGTTCCGACTCGGGGGGAAGTTGATTGATGGGGCGGGGGCCGGCATTTTCCTGGTATACCCGCAGCCGTTGACGAAACAGAGCGTCGCCGCCGGAGATGCGATACCACATCTGATGGGGGGCGGCGGTGTTGGTGATATAGACCGAATAGGCCGTTGCCGTCGCCATCACGACCGGCTCATACTCCCGTACCACATTGCCGAGGGGGGGCGCACCTCCGGTGGTCTGGGCCGGGGTGCGTAGCCCCAGGGGAAAGCCTAGGAGCAGGGCCGCCCCCAGGGCCAGAATAAAACCGTAGACAAGGCTGCGCCATTTCATAGTCTGAAGCCGCTGGGAAGAGATTGCCCAAAGAATAGCGCAGTTTTCCCGGAGGAGAACGCAAAAAGGCGGTTTTGGCCCGCTAGATCGGCAGCGATGACGCCCCAAATCAGACGGCTTGCCTGAGCCTGTCGATGTCTGCCCCACAGATGGCGGACAGGTGGCGGGTGATTTTTTCCCTCTCCCAATGCCACCACTGGATCGCCAGGAGCATTTCGATGGTGGTGGGGTCGAACCGATAGCGAATGATCTGGGCTGGGTTGCCGCCGACGATGGCGTAGGGGGGCACTGCCTTGGTGACGACTGATTGAGCAGCGATAATCGCCCCATCCCCCACCTGAACACCGGGCATCAGGGTGGCACCGAAGCCGATCCACACATCGTTGCCGATCACGGTATTGCCCTTGTGGGGCCATTGGTCGGGCATGGCGCTTTCCCAGCCATGGCCAAAGATGGGGAAGGGATAGTTGGTGAACCAATCGGTACGGTGGTTGCCGCCGTTCATGATGAACTTAACGCCGGTGGCGATTGCGCAGAATTTGCCGATAATCAGCTGGTCACCGATGAAGTCGAAGTGATAGAGCACATTGCGCTCGAAGTTCTCAGGATTTTCAAAATCGTCGTAGTAGGTGTAGTCGCCAACAATGATGTTGGGGTTAGTAATGATGGTTTTGAGATAAACAGTGCGGGTCACTCCAGTGATCGGATGTTGGGTGTTGGGGCTAGGTCCAAAGGTCATGGGGAGGCTCCCTGGGGCTAGGGCTGGGCCAAAAACAGGCCACTTTCAGAACATACCCCAGCCAGGGGGCGGTCCCAGTCGTCTCGGGGCAGGTTGGGTAGCCGGGCGTATTCAAACACAATACCGACGGTGGGAATAGTTTGCCACTGGGCCTTGCTGAACAGGCGATCGTAGTAGCCACCGCCGTAGCCCAGGCGGTAGCCCCGCACATCGCAGGCGACGGCGGGCACCAGCACCAGATCGACCAGCCCTAGATCGACGCGGGGGGCGCTGGGGGGCGGTTCGACGATGCCGTGGCCCCCCTTTTGCATAGGGTAAGGGTTTTGGCTCGACCAGTAGTGCCACTGGAGCTGTTTACCCAGGCAGCGCGGTAGTCCCCAATGGCTATGGTGGTTGGTCAGGGGGCTAAGGTCGGGCTCTTGACGAAAGCTGGCGTAGGCCAAGATCACCCGACACTGGCGAAAGTAAGTCCAGTTGAGCAGGTGCTCGCAGATGCGATCGCTCTTTTGGCGCCATACCTGGGGGGGAATACTTTGGCGGGCGCTTAGCAGGCGACGGCGCAGGTCAGATTTGGCCTGGCGGTTGAGGTCTGAGGCTGAAGGTTGAGTCACAGGGAATATGCACAGACTGATGGGACCATAGCGGCAGGTGGCGCTAGAAGTAAATCAACAGGTTGAGGCCTGGAATAGTGCGCGATAGCGTCCACAGAAGCAGTGCCGTGTAGAGCAGACCCAATCCCCATTGATACCACACGAGAGCGGTAATCAGCCCCGGTACCTGCTCATCCCGTAACCGAATGTCATTGAAGCCAAATTTAAGCCAGTTGTTGAGGCTAAAGTCGAGGTAGTTGAGCCAGTTCCAGCGGCGATCGAGCAGCAGGTAGGTGTAGCGATCGCGAAAGAACGGAAACCTGGGAATTACCGGCAGTCGGGCAATCAACAGCCGCAGCTGGCGCATGCTGCTGTCTTCGACAAAATAGCTCTCACCCATCAGGTCGTGATATCGCCCCTGTTTGAGCACCAGCCCAATCAGCACCGCCGGCACAGGCACCAGCAACAGCCCCAGGAAGACCATCGTCAGCAGCGGGTAGTCGGCGGATCGCAGCAGGCTATTTAACCCCAGCCCCAGCAGCAGGCTACCGCCCCCAGCCAGCCACAATCCCTCAGCCAGGGGCGGTAGGATCGGGATGGGACCCCGGCGGTGACGGTAGCGATCGATCAGCCAGAACATCAGGGCAAAGATGGGAATGGCCACCAGCCCCAAGCCGAAGGTGAGTCCAAAGCTGGTGCCGTAGTGGCTCAGCACCACTAGCCCCCCCAGCCACAGCCAGCGCAGGGCCAGGGTAAACCGCTGGGTAATGGGGAAAAAGTCGCGAGCAAAAATGCGATCGCGCACCTTGAGATACCCGGCCAGGTCAATCCCCGGCACACTCAGCACCGCCTCGGTGCCGAGGAAGGTCTGGGTCTGCCGCCGTTCTACCACGGCGTTGGCCTGGGCTTCGGTGAAACCCACCCGTATCAGGGCAGACACCGAGGCAGTGTTGATGTTGGTGCCCAGCAGCCTTTGCTGCCAATTCTTTAAACGCAGCCGCTCGGCGGTGTAGGCAATGTAGTTGGCGTCGCTGATCTGCTCCAGGCGGCGAAAGTTGCGCTCCAGGTTGCGCAATAGGGTTTCGTTGCCCGCCAGCTGCGGCACCGAAAACACCCGGCCAATTTTGCCAGGGGTACCCAGAATCTGGGTTTGCTCCAGGCTAAACTCCAGACCGGCCACGTTCAGGTAGGCCTGGGGTGGAAACAGGGCGTCCCCCAGATCGACCTCGCTGCCCAGCACGGCGTTGCGCAGGTTCACCGGCTCCCCAAAGCGGGCCTGGCGCAGCACCAGGGGCGCGTCAAACCGGGCCTCGGTAAAAAACAACGCCTTAGCAAAATAGCTCCGCACAAAGAAGGCGCTGCCCTGCCAGACGGTGCGGGCAAAGTCGGCCACTCCTTGCCACTGCACCCGGCTAAAGTTGAGGTCACCCGCCAGTTGGGCCCGACTAAAGTTGGCATTGGTTTTGAACTCGGCCCCCTGAAAATTGGCCCCACCGCGCACCTGGCTCTGGTCAAAGCGGACCGCTTCAAAAAACAGGCTGTTCTTAGCCTGCACCGCCTGACGAAAGTCGGCGCCGGAAAAATTCACCGCTCGGTTAAAGCGGGCTCCCCCGACCGATAGGCCCTGGTCAAATATGGCCCCGGAGGCTAGCACCCGCCCCAAAAAGAAGGTGTCCCCCCCAATTACCTGGCCGGTGAACCGCGTCTGCACCGCCAGCAGGGGCGCCTTGAACAGATAGATCTGCTGGCTGCCCCCCTGCCCCTGAATCAGCAGCGACTGGGAGAGGCGGTTGAGCTGGAGCAGACGTTGGCGATCGCGCTTGAGCTGGGCCTGACCCGCTTCACTGAGCAGCGGCGACAGGTTGTCGCCGTAGAGCGGTTCGCGCTGGCCCAGGCGTTGCAAATCGAGATCGCCCTGCACGACAGCGTAGCTGAGGTCAAGAGTTGGGGCCGTGGCCGGCTTTTGCAGCCCGCCGCTGAGCAGACGGTAAAAGCTGTCCACCAGGAGACTGCCGGGGCGGAGGTCAATGGTGTAGTTGCGCAGGTCGATGGTCGGCCGCCCCTCCCGCTGAACCGGGGTGGCAATCTGTTGGCGCAGCACCTCCACCGTCAGCGCTGGGTGCTCCTCTACCGCCAGGGCCGGCGGCGGCCAAGCCAGGGCTAGGGCTAGGGCTAAAATCACCAGCCCCAGCCCAGCCCAGCACCGCTGTCCCCAGCCAACCGCAGGTTGTGCTCTTCGACCGGAATCTGTCACCCCAACCATCCCGATTTCAGCGGTCGAACCGGCCAGTCCCGCAGCCCTATAGAGAGGCCTGCTGGTTGGCGTACATGGCCCGCAGCACCAGGGCTGGGTCAACCCAGTTGTCTTGATACTTGAGACCCCAGTGCAGGTGCGGTCCGGTGGTGCGACCGGTCATGCCCACCCTGCCGATGCGGGCCCCAGCGGGCACCGTCTGACCAGGGCGGAGCTGAATGCCGCCCTCGCGATCGACCATGACCTGATTGCGATCGCTGCCCTCCACACGGCCCTGCATGTGGCAGTAAATGTGGGTCCAGTCTCCCGACTTAATCGCGATAGAAGTACCGCAGGCCCCATCATCTTCGACCCAAAGCACTTCCCCGGCCCACCAGTTGCGGATGTAGCTGCCGCTGGGTGCCGCCATATCTAAGCCGTAGTGGAAGCGGGAGGTGCCGTTGTAGGGATCGCTGCGGTAGCCAAAGGGGGAGGTGTAGGTCTGAAAGTTCTCAACCGGGAAGGATGCTCGGGTCCATAGAGCCGCTGTCAAGTCCTGGGCGGAGGCCATCGGTACCTGCTGGGGCACCGCCACCGCTAGGGCCACTGCTAGACCTAGCACAGGCTTGAAGCGAAACAGTTTTTGGAAACCGTTGGCTAGGTTCTTTACGAAAACCTGGGCCGCATCTGGTCTGAGTAAACCGGCCCAAGGCCGTCGGAGCAGAGAGGGGAGTCGCCAAGTCATGGGTGCGATCGCGATGCGAGAGAAGCATACATCGCCAATTAGCTTATCCCAAATTCTAAATCTGAGCTGACTTTTTGAGGATTTTGGTCTGAGTTGGGCGGTCGGGGTTGCCATTTAAAGAACTGGCCTAGGTCACCCCAAGCGTCTAAGGGCCTCAGCCCTTTTGCCCCATCAGGATTCAAAGCCAGCATCCGGCTCACCGCTGAGGGACGAGCCGGATGCTGGCAAACCAGTCGAGACCCCTGTGGGGGGCTAGTTACGAGCCAGCCACTTTTGGCCGTTGAGGCGACGCAGGGTGTACAAAATCATCAGGTCAAGGGTAATTTTGCGCTCGTCTCCCATGAACTGCTCAATGGTGCTGGGTTGAGAACCCCGATCGGCAAAGTAGAACAGCTTGGGGCTAGTGATACTGTCCTTGGTAAAGGCGATATTGAACTGGCGATCGCCGTGCTGCCACTGGCCCTTCACGTGCCAATAGCGTGCCCCGTCGTCAATACCAAAGACCTCCAACGGCCGCTGGTCGAGGGTGAGCTGCATATCCTCAATGCCGTTTTTCTTCAGGGCGGCCTCGAGGTTGGGGAAAAAGTGCTGTTCGATAAATTCCTCAAAGGGTTTGTCTTCGACAGCCGGGGGCTTTTCTTTCTTGGGGGCCGCCTTGGGGGCCGCCTCTATCGGAGTTGCCTGCTCGTCAGCCGTTTTTTCGTCAGCCATACCCAAAAAACCCTAAAACAGCAGTTGGGCTACCCCTGTGGATCAAGGCGTGAGCCCAAATTATTCTTTCTCATAGTAGAGGAAAGGCATTTAAAACGCATGGGTCGTCCCAAAATATTGGCGGCCTTTTCCCTTCAGGATGCCCCACCCATGACTCCGTTCAGCCATAGACCCTAGCCCCTCAACCTCGGCAGGCCTGAGATATGGCCATCGTCAGAACGGGTAGATATTTGGCAGCATTCACTGGGGCGATCGTGTCAGGCATGGTAACTCTACAAAAATCGCCCCAGGGGATAGCGGCCCTGATACCAGAGAGCTATCTGCTGGGGTATCCGATAGGGCCCTGGGGACCTTAGGTAATTTCTGAGAAAGAAGAGACCCCCATGTAGGGGCGCAGGGCCTGCGCCCTTGAGAGGAATCAAAATTCTCGGGTATTTTCGTTTCCAGAATTGTCCTTAACCCTGGGGGATGAGATTTAAGAGGTCTTTGCGAATGGTGGCTATGTCGCCGCCGTTGCCATTGCCGTGGTGAATGCCTACCGCCGCTAGGTCGCTTTCGACCATCAGATGGACCAGTTGTTCAAAGGTAACGCTGGGCTCCCAGCCCAGGATGTCGCGGGCCTTAGTGGCATCTCCAATCAGCAGATCCACCTCGGCAGGCCGCAGGTAGCGGGGGTCAAACTCCACGTAGTCGTGCCAGTCAAGGTTGACATGGTGGAAGGCGATGTCTAGAAACTCACTAATTGCGTGGGTTTCGTTGGTGGCCACCACGTAGTCATCGGGCTGATCCTGCTGCAGCATCAGCCACATGGCCCGCACGTAGTCCTTGGCGTAGCCCCAATCGCGCTTAGAGTCGAGGTTACCCAGATAGATCTTGTTTTGCTTGCCCGCTATGATGCGCGCAACCGCCCGGGTAATTTTGCGGGTCACGAAGGTTTCACCGCGGCGGGGAGACTCGTGGTTAAACAAAATGCCGTTGCAGGCAAATAGGTCGTAGGATTCGCGGTAGTTAATGGTTTGCCAGTGGGCGTAGACCTTGGCACAGGCGTAGGGGCTGCGGGGGTAGAAGGGGGTCGTCTCTTTCTGGGGAATTTCCTGTACCTTCCCGAACATCTCGGAGGACCCCGCCTGGTAGAAGCGCACCTCTAAACCGGTGCGCTGCTGGTAGTCGCGAATGGCCTCTAGAAGACGCAGTGTACCCATACCCACGGCATCAACGGTGTACTCCGGCGAGTCAAAGCTCACCCGCACGTGGGACTGGGCACCCAGATTATAGACCTCATGGGGCTGCACCTGCTCTAGAATGCGCCGCAGCATGGTGCCGTCGGTGAGGTCGCCATAGTGTAAAAATAACCGGGCTTCGGCGCTGTGGGTGTCTTCGTAGATGTGGTCGATGCGATCGGTATTAAACGTAGAGGTGCGGCGAATAATGCCGTGGACTTCATACCCTTTTTCTAATAGCAACTCCGCCAGGTAAGAACCATCTTGGCCGGTGATACCGGTAATTAGGGCGCGCTTAGATTTAGATTTAGATGTAGTCATAGGGTTTTGTCTCGTATTGCGGTGCTGGGCTTACCCAGCCCGAAGGAATTATCTAAAGCAACCTATCCGGTTAGCTTTTGGGGTACCTAGATGCTAAAAATTGCCCCTAGGAGGTTAGGGATTGGCAACCATGGCCATAACGATTATTAAGAGTAGCATTCCTGGGCGACTCCTAGGCTACCCATCTCCCGGAGAACCGGATGGGATGCCGGCACTTAAATAACCTCGCGTGGCAAAGGGAATGTCGACGACAATGCCTTGGGCATCGCCTACGGTAACCTCAAGGCCGGCTCCACCAGCCTTAGTACGCAGGTAGCCCAGGCCCCAGGCCCCGCCGTCGGTCGCTACTGCGCTGGTCAGCCGGCCAACGCGATCGCCCTGCACTTCGATGGGCGTACCCGCCTCTACCCAGGCACTTAGCTCGATCCCCCAGAGCTGCTGTTTCACCCCCTGGTAGGTGTTGAGGCGGGCAATGGTTTCCTGGCCGATGTAGCACCCTTTGTCAAAGGAAATAGTCTCCCACAGCCCCGCTTCCAGGGGATTGTAGTCGTCGGTGAGCTCGGCCTCTGGGGCGGGCCTGCCTTGATATACCCGCAGCTGCTGCCAGATTGATTCCCCCGCCGGCACCGCCCCGGCATTGGTGAGCTGCTGCCAGACCGCGGCGGCGGCGGCGCTGGGCATCAGTAGGGTGTAGCCAGGCAGGCCAAGTCCGCTGCCTGCGGCTAGGCGCAACGACTCACGGCCCAGGGTAACGACCTGGTGATGGCCGTAGGGGAGAGCCCGACTAGGGGCCCAGCCCAGCCCATCGAGGAGGGCAGCACTGCCCGGACCCACCAGTGAAAATAGGGCCATTTCCCCGGTCAGGTTAGTCAATGCCACCTGGTCAGCAGGGAAAATATAGCGATCCATCCAGGTCATTAACCGCTGGTCCTGACCGGGGGACGTGAGAATAAGCAGGGCCTCTGGGGTGAGATAGACCGTGGTCAGGTCGATGGTGCGGGCGGTGGAGGTGACAAACACGGTGTCGCATCCCTCCCCCGGCTGGCGTTGGGTGAAGCTGTTGGTGGTTTGGTTGTGGATAAAGCGGAGGCGATCGCCCCCGGTCATCTCTAGCAGGCCCCAGTGGCTGCGATCGATTAGGGCAACCCCACTGCTGGCGGCCTCCAGGGCTGCCCTGTCTTGGCCAAAGGTGATCGGCACCCCGGCTGCATCCAGAGTTGCCCCCTGGGCCTGTTGTAAAGCTTGGATTGTCTGGGTCATGGGTTTATTGCAGTGGGATAGGTGCCGGTTGTCCTGAGGGGTAGGCTGGCTGAGGTTCGGGGCGAGTGCGTTTCCTTAGGAGCCTGGTTATTCATAGGTTCTGAGTCATCCTTCGTCAGCATCAGCTCCTAGGGCTAGTCTGCCCTGACCCGATAGCCGATATCGCGACGGTAGTACATGCCCTCGAAGCAGAGTTTATCGACAGCGGCGTAGGCGTTGGCGATCGCATCCTCAAATGTGTCCCCCAGCCCCGTCACCCCCAGCACTCGTCCACCGTCGGCCAAAATGCGATCGCCCTGGCGGCGCGTTCCGGCGTGAAACACCAGCCCTCCGGCGGCGGCGGCCTCATCAAACCCCACAATTTCCATGCCCTTGGGGTAGCTGTCGGGGTAGCCCGCGGCGGCCACCACCACGCAGGCGGCGGCCCCCGGCTTCCACTGTAGCTCCAGGGCGTCGAGCCGCCCCTCGATGCAGGCCAGCATCACCTCGTCCAGGGGCGTTGCAAGCAGGGGCACCACCGCCTGGGTTTCGGGGTCGCCAAAGCGGCAGTTAAACTCTACGACCTTGGGAATGCCCGCCGGGGTAATCATCAGCCCGGCGTAGAGAATACCGCGATAGTCAATGCCGCGACGGCGCAGGGTGGCGATCGCCGGCTCCAGTACCTGCCGCTGCACCCGCTCCATAATCTCTGGGGTGACCACAGGGGTGGGGGCGTAGGCCCCCATGCCGCCAGTGTTGGGGCCCGTGTCGCCTTCGCCAATAGCTTTGTGGTCCTGGGCGGGCACTAGGGGGCGAATGGTTTGCCCGTCCGTCACCGCCAGCACTGAGGCCTCTTGCCCGGTCATAAATTCTTCGATCACCACCTGGTGCCCGGCTGCGCCAAACTTGCCGCTAAAGATGTCGGCAACTGCCTGGATAGCTTCCTCTAGGGTCTGGGCCACAGTGACACCCTTCCCGGCCGCCAAACCGTCCGCTTTGATCACGATAGGAGCCCCCACCCGGTTGAGGTAGGCCAGGGCGGCAGACTGATCGGAAAAGGTCTCGGCCGCCGCAGTAGGAATGCCCGCCTCCACCATCAGCGCCTTGGCCCAGGCTTTGCTGGCCTCGATCTGTGCCCCGGCCTGGCAGGGGCCAAACACCTTGAGCCCCTGTCCCTGCAGGTAGTCGGTAATGCCGTCGGCGAGGGGCTGCTCGGGACCAATCACCACCAGTTCTAGGTTATTGACCAGGGCAAAGCGGGCAATGCCCTCAAAGTCACTGGGGGCCATGGCCAGGTTGCGACAGCGGGGCAGGGTGGCGGTGCCGCCGTTGCCGGGGACGCAGACGACCTCGGTCATGCTGGGCGAGTTTAGCAGCGACCAGGCCAGGGTATGTTCACGACCACCACTGCCAACCACAAGAGCTTTCACAGAGCATGTTCCAAAAATTTGCGGTTTCTATTCTCCCACGTTGCCTTCGCGATCGGGGGCAGGGGCTTAAGGACAATTCTGACAACGAAAATACCCGAGAATTTTGATTCTTCTCAAGGGCGCAGGCCCTGCCCCCCTACACGGGGGTCTCTTCTTTCTCGGAAATTATCAAATTATCTTATGTCTTACGCCAGGGCCTCCCGTTTTAGGCCGCCGGCGCCAGGGGAATTTGCCGGGGTAGGGTGACCGCAAAGGTGGTGCCCTGCCCCAGTTGACTGGTGACGGCAATGGTGCCACCCATAATGGTGATCAGCGAGTGCACGATGGCCAGCCCCAGCCCGGTCCCCGGTCGTTGACGGCGGATGGTTTGATCACCCTGACGAAAGGCCTCAAAAATCTGGGGCAGCTGCGCTTCGGCAATGCCGATGCCAGTATCCTGAACGGTGAGGGTAATAAAGCCAGGCTTGCCCTCGCTGAGAGTCACCTGGACCTGTCCAATGTCGGTGAATTTAATGGCGTTTGAGACCAGGTTTGTCAACACCTGGCGGAGGCGATGCCCGTCGTTGACGACGATCGGGTTACTGAGGTCCAGGGTGCTGGCTAACACCAGGGCCTTGGCATCGGCCAGCGATCGCAGATCCGACAGGGTGGCCTGTACCAGCCCGTGCAGGTCAATGGCGGTGGGGGTCAGGGTCAACCGCTGAGCCTCTAGTTTGGACAGATCGAGAATATCGTTGACCAGGTTGAGCAGGTTTTTGCCGTTGGTAAAAACGCGCTTGACCATCTCTGCCTGGTGGGCGTTGAGGGGCCCCTTCGACTGGCTGTCGAGGATCTGGGAAAACCCCAAAATAGCGTTAAGGGGCGTGCGCAGCTCATGGCTCATGGTGGCCAAAAACTCAGACTTGACCCGGTAGGCTTCCAGCAGCTTGAGGTTTTGGTCTTGAATGTAAAGGCGCTGGCGCTCGAGTTCTTCATTTTGCTGGGTGAGCAGCACGTTGGTCTGCTGGAGCTGAGCCAGGGCCAGGGCCTCCCGCTGTTCGGCCTCGTAGACCCGCAGCGCATTGCGCAACAGCAGCGCTAGGCGATCGGGGGAAACGCGGGTTTTGACTAGGTAGTCGCTAGCGCCAGCCTTCATCAAATCCACAGCGATCTGCTCATCCCCCTGGCCCGTCAGCACCACCAGGGGAATCGCTACACCGTTAGCCCGCAGCTGACGAATAAGGGAAAGGCCGTCCTGCTCAGGCAGGCGGTAGTCCAGAAAAACGCAGTCGTAGCTGTGGTCGCTGAGGTGAGCGATCGCCTCGGCAGCGTTCGTTACTTCGGTCACCTGCACGGCTAGATCGGCCTTCGCCAGGGCACGACAAATGGCCATACGATCGACCTCGTCGTCATCCACCAGCAACAGCTCTAGGGGTTCACCCATCCAGTTTGCCTCTGCCCCTAACACCCATAGCGGCTGCCAATTGGTCTGTCTAGGGAATCTCACACAGTGCCCAGTATTGGTTCAGGGCAGCCATGACCTCTGCAAAAATGGAGAAGGTCACCGGTTTAAGAATATAGCCTGCCACGTTTAAACGATAGGCTTCTAGGCGATCCTGGTCAGCATCGGAGGTGGTCAGCACTACCACCGGAGTAGCCTTCAGGTCCTCATCCTGGCGTAGCTCCTGTAAAAATTCTAGCCCATTCATTTTCGGCATGTTGATGTCTAGCAGCACCAGGCGACGGTGGCCCGGCACCGAAGGGGGGGTAGCGGTACCGCCGCGCAGCATCGTGAGCGCGTCGAGACCATTGTGGGCAATATACAGCGGGTTTTGAATGCGATTGCGTCGGAAGGCCCGCTGCACATTCATGACATCCACTTCATCATCTTCGACCAGTAGGACATTGACGGTACGTTTCTCCATAACGTGCTCCTATGACAACAGCGGAGGCCGAGGCGTGGGGCTCAGGCAAAGGATCTTTAGCTAAGACCGATCCAGGGCACCTGCAAAAGCATGGCACGCACCCTCCAGGCTGAGCTGGCACGGGGGGCAGCAATCTCGTTCTTCTGTTCGCCTTAACCGCAGGGCCGTTGGCTCCGTTGGCCTCCTCTGGGTCCCATTGTAGAAACCGGCCCGGTGGTTTCTATCTGCCCAAGGACAGAACCTCAGAGCCAGGAGAACATGCTTTGATCGGGGGCACCTGGGTCGTCAGCGCCTGGGGATGCACCCCAGCCCGGTGAGCCGCCAGCAGCCCGATCGCCTCCAGGTAAGAGGCCACCCGCACCGCCGGTACGCCAAGGGCCTCTGGGCTGACGGCCAGGGCTGTAGTGTTAGCCTCAACGGCGATCGCCAAGGTCCGCCGTCCTAAACTCAGGCATGCACTCCCCCCGCAGGCACTGGCGGGCACCACAATGGCATCCACCTGATCGGCCCAGAGGTCAGAGCCCGACTGCCCTAGGGAATGGCCCGCCACAAACTGCGGGGCGCGGCTCAGCCCCGCCAGCACACAGGGCAAAAAGGTGTAGCCCAGTTCTTCCGCCGCCGACTTGGGCGAGATCGAGGGATCGAGGGGTAGAGGGCTGAGAGCCGGGGCGTGGGCGCAGGGTACCTGTAGGGTCCGCACAACTAAATGACTAATCACCGCCTCAGCTCCCGCCAGGGGGTCTACCCCCTGGCCCTGGCGATAGTCTTGCAGGACCTCGGCGTCGGTATCTTCGGGAAACCGGGCCACTACAGCGATCGCCTCTGCCCCCGCTGCGATCGCCCGCTCTGCCGCCCGCAGTAAACTGTCGGGTCGCTGAATGGTACCCCAGGTGGCCCCGGAGTCCGCCCTGCGCAGCTGCACCCCCAGGGGAGCATCGGTTACCACATAGTCGGTTAGCGCGAGCCCCAGGGTGGCGCGAGCCCCATCCGCCGCCTGCAGGTGTCGCCAGCGCAGATCGTCTTCTATGGCGGCATCCAGCACTAGGCCAATGCGGTTGCGGTGGACCGGGCGCAACCCCCAGCGCCCGGCGGCGAACTGATCGAGCCCGTAGCCCTCCACATAGCAGGCGTTGGGCAGAGGCCAGTACAGCTGCGCCCCATTCATCACATTGGGGTGGGTAATCAGGGTATCGACCACCGCCGCCATGGCCCGAGCCACGGGTAGAGCATCGCCCGCGTAGCCCCCCACCCCAGCCCCAATGCCCGTAGGCACCACCAGCACCGCGGTGTAAGGACGACGACCCGAGGCAACGGTATGCATAGCGATCTAAGCCTGGGAAAGGGTAGTCACCACCGCTTCTACAGTGGCAGTTCGGGCGGCAGAATTGATCTGGGTAATGGCCCAGCGCAGCGGCTCGCCCTGTTCGGCGAGGGCCGCTTCGATCGCGCTGACCAGGTCGCCCTGGGCCGCCGCCAGGTCAATATCTATAACAATGAAGTGAGTCGCTAGAGCCATCGATCTATCGCACCCTAAACAAAGCCCGCTTGCCAGGTTAGAGGGGCACCGTTCAAACGGGGAAATGTTTCCCATTGGTCCAGCCCAATCTAAGGGCCAAGCCCTCAATCCCGACTTGATCGAGAGGAGACGCCTACCCCTGACCAAACTGCTTTTGATAGACGATGTCTTCTTTTTCAGTTTCCAGCTTGATGTCGGAACGGGGATAGGCCACGCACAGCAGCGCGTATCCCTCCGCCTGTAGCTCAGTACTGACCCCCATGCCCTCGCTCTGGTCCACCTCGCCCTCCAGGATCAGGGCAGCACAGGTGGTGCATACCCCCGCCCCGCAGGAGGTGGGCAGCTCTAGGCCAACCGCCTGGGCCGCAGCCAGAATAGTTTGGTCGGCCGGGACGGCAATGGTCTGGGTAGTGCCCTGGTGATGAATTTCGACGGAGTAGCTGGTGGCCATAGCGAGGTGAGAACGGCAATGGGTTGACGGATTGAGTTAAATCCAAGTCTCAACCTATCATCCCACCGGAAAAGTACGGTCAAATTCTTCCAGCAGATCGTCCATTTCTTCGATCGCCTGGTTGACGTCAATGCGCAGAGTGCCCAGGTCAGGCTGTTCCAGCAGACTGATCAATGCTTCTCGCTTCGAGCGAATGGCGGTGATGCGATCGCGAATTCCTTGTAGTTCCACAGCGTTTCCCTCAACGTTTCCATCGACAGCATAAACAACTTTACCGCGGGGCGCACTGCATCCACCACGGCAAACGGAGGCGGCAAACGGAGGCGGCAAACGGAGCGTTTCAGCCTCCCCTCCACATCCCCTCTACCCTTCTCCTCCACAAAACGGCATGATGAGTAGATGTAATCTTTCCGCTGGGGGCCGTATGCTGGGGCGAATTAAATTGGGGCGAATCAACCTGAGTCTAGTGCTGCTGGCCGTGGGGGGAGTGCTCACGGTGATTGGCTTTGTGGCCTATTTTCAAGACAATTCCACCCTCAATCTGGTTGGTTTTTTCTACGGCATTCCGATTTTGCTCGGCGGGCTAGCCCTGCGGGCGGCGGAGCTGGAGCCGGCCCCCTACTCTCAGCCGACCTCCCCTGAGGTGTTGAAACTGCGGGAGGAGCAGGCCACCCCTACCCAGAACCAGGTGCGTCAAGACGTCACTCGCTATCGCTACGGTCAAGAGGCCCACCTCGACGTCGCCCTACAAAAGCTAGGCCTCAGCCCCTCTGGGCAGGAGTGCCCCGAACTGAGCGGCCTGCATGAAACAGAAATTGACGGCAGCTACGCCCTGGTGCTGGAGTTTGACTCCGCCGCCGTGCCCTTTTCCGCCTGGGTGGATAAGAAAATCAAAATTGAAGCCTTCTTTGGCCCTAGCGTGAGGGCTGAACTCAGCCAGCCAGCCGACGATCGCGTCAACCTGGCCCTAGTCACCCTCCTCGAACCGGCTACCCCCGTTCCGGTGGAGGTCTGATTGCCATGGCAACCGTCTCTCTCAGGCATCGAAACTGGGGCCCTACCTGGGCGGGGCTGGTGGCGGCCCTGCGCGGTTTGGGGGTGATGGCCATGCTCTGGGGCCTGACGGCCTGCGGTGCCCCCGCCCTCCAGGCCAGTACCGACTACCAGACAATCGCCCCCAGCCCAGACGGCATCGGTAGGGTCTACCTGGGCCGGGAAATTGCCCAGACCATGGGTCACCAAGGAGCGGGGTGGCTCGATCGCCCCAGCCGAGTGCTGCAGGAACGGCCTCAGGCGGCGATCGCCGCCCTCGATCTGCACCCCACCGACGTAGTGGCCGACATCGGCGCGGGCACCGGCTACTTTGCCCGCCGCATTGCCCCGCTGGTACCCCAGGGTCGAGTCCTCGCGGTGGATATTCAGCCTGAAATGCTGGCCCTCCTGCAGACAGAGCTAGAGGCAAAGGGCATTGGCAATGTAGAACCTATTTTGGGCCAGCTCGACGACCCGCATCTGCCCCCCAACTCCATCGATCTGGCGCTGATGGTAGACGCCTACCACGAGTTTGCCTATCCCCGCGAGGTAATGCAGGGGATAGTGGCGGCCCTTAAGCCCGGCGGGCGGGTGGTTCTGGCCGAGTATCGGGCCGAAAACCCGATGGTGATGATCAAACGGCTGCACAAAATGAGCGTGGCCCAGGTGCGCCGTGAAATGGCCGCAGTAGGTCTGGAATGGGTCAAGACGGATGACAGCCTGCCTGAGCAGCACCTGCTGTTTTTCCAAGGCAAGCCTGAGCAGCCGGTGTGAGACAATTAACATTATTGATGATCGTGATCCGAGGACGTCGACCCATGCTAAAGCGGCTGGCCACAGTGCTTTTGATTATTTTTGCTGTCACTCTCCAGGGCTGTGTGGGCAGTGGTGGTGGGCTGCAAGCCTACGCCGATCAGTACTCGGGCTACGAATTTATGTACCCCACCGGCTGGGTTGAGGTAAACGTGCCCGGTGCCGCCGATGTGGTGTTCCACGACATCATCCACGAGACCGAGAACGTCAGCGTGGTGATCAGCGAGGTGCCCGAGGGCAAGAGTCTTGATGAGCTAGGCAGCCCTACGGAGGTGGGCTACAAACTCTCCAAGAGCTTTAGCGCCCTGTCAGGCAACAACAGCAGCGTCGACCTCCTGAGCGCCCAGCGCATTGACACCGTCGACAACAAGACCTACTACATCCTCGAATACCTGGCCGATCTGCCCGCAGGGCCTCGCCACAACCTGGCCAGCGCCATTGTGCGCCGGGGCAAACTCTACACCTACAATGCCTCCACCGACGAAGGCCGCTGGGAAAAGGTGAAGGACATGATGAAGCAGTCGGTGGCCTCCTTTAAGGTGTCTTAGCCAGTAGGTAAGGCCATGGCGCGCTTTATAGAGGATAGCCCTGTCGGCCCGCCACCTCAGAACTAAATCCCTAGCTACCCCGCTGCGATCGCCAGTTAACCCATTTGAGGACAACCCCTAGCCCGACAGCCCGCTGCGGGTGGGGTAGCCCCTCAGCAGGGTATACATGCCTTGGCTATTGAAGCTGCGGGGATCCATGCGGGTGCCAGAGCGATCGACCGATTGGTGGGTGGTGATGCGGCTGTCGGGAATAGTGGTTTGGGCCAGCAGCCAGGCTAGGGAGTTGTACTGAGCCTGGGTATAGCCGCTGTGGCTGCGGCGGTTGTTAGACCCATCGCCAGGGGTTTCTAAGGAAATGTGGTAGGCAAAATTGTTCACCGAGGGGGGGAACGCGGCGTTGGTGCGCACCGTCTCGGGGCCGTTGGGGCCATTGAATACCGAGTTGCCGGCCCCAAAGGCTCGTTTTTCGGGGGGCACAATGTAATAGACCGTGCCGTCGCGGCCGATCAGGGTGTGGTAGCTGACCTGGTCCTGGTCACGGGGGTGATGGGTGCGAAACAGGTTGAGGGCGCTCTGGGCCGAGCCGACGGTTTCGTGGAGCACGGCGATAAAGTCATTTTGGACCGGCTGGCCGTTGACGTCGGTGAGGTAGCGATCGCCGTAGTTGCTGGGGTCAGCCAGGGCCGTGACCTGCCGTGGGGGAGCCGCCTGGGCCAGCTGAGTCTCGGGCACCACAAAGTCTGTGGGACCAGTCTGCATGGCCTTAAGGGCCTGAAGTCCTGGATCTGGGGTTGTTTTCATGGGGGGGAGACCGGTCACCGCCAGCCGAGGCTGCAGCGGCCCCGTCGCCTGGGCCGGGCCTAGGCCCAGCAGCAGTACCAATATTCCCCCCAACCCTGCCAAAATCCAGCGACGAGCCACGGCAACCTCTCCTCGATGCATGGTTAGCTTACGTTGTAGCGCGAAATGGGCTACACGATCGGTTAAAGTTCGATGAATAGGTCCAGATCATTGGGTCAAGAGGCCCAGCGATCGAGGGCGCGCTTGCCCCCCCAGCGGGCTACGATTTCATCGTCGTAGTTGTCGGCGATGCGAATCACCGTGGTCACCGAGTGGTTGAGCACCATGCGATCGCAGGCTTCACCCACCAGGCTATGCTCAAACACAATGTCGTCTTCGGCATCATAGGCAAAACGGCCAAAGTAGATGCCGTTGTTTTCCCGCAGCAGATAGTAGCTAAGTTCTGCGGTGAGGTCAATGTCAGTCACTACGTAGGCTCGAGTGGTAATCAGCGTTTCATCCTGATGCCAGGGCACCACTCGAGTCGAGGCAACTGCCGACCCCAAATTGACAATAAATAGCGGTTCATCCTCAAATACCACCAGGGATTCGCCAAACAATTCGTGCATCCACGGCAAAATGCGATGGTACACCGCTTTCTGCCCAGGGGTTCTAAACTCCATCATGGCCCGTAGAATATGGGGTCGAGGTAGCCTGGGCCTGGGGGCAACCCATCCTGTCGGCCCTACTAGGGGCTCGCCGGCAAACCTACCTCGCGGCCAGAGCTACAGTGCTAGTATCTCATCCAGGTTGGTCATTATTACCGACCTGGGGTAAGGCTGTTGTTATGACAAGTGGTCTGCTGCGCCCCCTCCGCCCGCTGGAGGACAGACTCACTCCGGTAAAATAGAGTATTACCTGTCAAGAATTTGCCATGCAAACCCAAGATCGCCCGCTTTCCACTCCTGCCGCCGGCCTGATCTACCCCAGCCGCCAGGCCACCGTCAGCCGCACCACGGGGGAAACCGATGTGCAGGTCAGCCTAAACCTGGAGGGTACCGGGCAGTGCAGTGCGAAGACGGGCATCCCCTTCCTCGACCATATGCTGCACCAGATTGCCTCCCACGGGCTGATCGATCTGGAGGTGCGGGCCACCGGCGATATTGAGATCGATGACCATCACACCAACGAAGACGTGGGCATTACCCTAGGGATGGCGCTGCACAATGCATTGGGCGATCGCAAGGGGATTAGCCGCTTTGGCCACTTTGTTGCCCCCCTGGATGAATCGCTGGTGCAAGTGGTCCTAGATTTTTCCGGCCGTCCCCATCTCAGCTATGGGCTAGAGATTCCTACCCAGCGGGTCGGCACCTACGACACTCAACTCGTGCGCGAGTTCTTTGTTGCCGTCGTCAACCACAGCCAGATGACGCTCCACATTCGCCAGCTGGACGGCATCAACTCCCACCACATTATTGAGGCCACCTTCAAAGCCTTTGCCCGTGCCCTACGCATGGCCACCGAGGTCGATCCTCGCCGAGCCCACCTGATCCCCAGCTCTAAGGGCGTGATTTAACCTGCGACCAATTTGCCCTTACTGCTGTCCTATCAGCCAGTAGGTCATCATTTGACCGCGCCCCTTGACCGCCACGTAGCCCCGCTGCTCAAACTGAAACTGATCCTTCAGCTTTTCGTAAAGGGCTGGGGTGACCTGAATGCGCTGGGCTTCGCCGGTGGCCTCCATGCGGCTAGCGACATTCACGGTGTCCCCCCAGAGGTCGTAGGCAAACTTACGGCGCCCAATCACTCCGGCGACGACCGGGCCAGTGTTGATGCCGACGCGAATCTGAAAGGTTTGGCCGTCGGGCCGGGGAAACTGCTTAATGGCTTCGCAAATATCCAGGGCAAACTGGGCTATGCCTTCGGCGTGGTCATCTTGGGGGGTGGGTAGCCCACCCGCCACCATGTAGGCATCGCCGATGGTTTTGATCTTCTCCAGCCGATGGAACTCAGCCAGTTGGTCAAACATGGAGAATATTTCGTTGAGCATTTTGACCAATTGCCGGGGGGTCATTTCGCTGGAGGCAGCGGTGAAGTCTACCAGATCGGCAAACAGTACACTGACCTGGTCAAGGCTCTCAGCGATAGTGCGGGCACCGCCCTTGAGACGCTGGGCGATGCGGTAGGGCAGAATGTTGACCAGCAGGCGATCGGCCTGCTGCCGCTGCTGGCGTAGTTCGGTTTCCATCTGCCGCCGCTCGCTGATGTCGTGGACAATTCCCTCGTAGTGGAGAAAGGTGCCGTTCTTATCCCACACCTTCCAAATGTCTTCGCTGACCCAAAAGGTGCTGCCGTCTTGGCGGAATACCTCCGATTCGGCATCGGTAATTTTTTCAAAGCGGTTCAGGTAGACCACCAGTTCATCCCGACGTTTGGGCTCCAAATAGATCTGGCGACTAATGTTTTCCACCGTGGCGACCATTTCCTCGGCTGACCCATAGCCGTAGAGGCGGGCCATTGAGGGGTTGACGCTCAAAAGTTGACCGATGGCTGACGCTTTAAAGATACCTACCGTGGCATTTTCAAAAATGCTGCGATAGTTCATCTCGGCCGCAATCAGAGCCTGCTCCATCTGAGTGCGCTCCTTCACCTCTTGGACCAGTAGGGCATTTTGGCGGCTGAGCTGCTGCCGCTGCTGGGCCAGATGCAGCTGATTCTTGACCCTGACCAGTACCTCCTGCACCGCAAACGGCTTAGTAATGTAGTCGGCGGCTCCCACCTGAAAGGCCTTAACCTTATCGAGGGAGTCAACCAGGGCACTCAGCACAATCACCGGAATGTCGGCGGTAAGGGGGGCGGTCTTGAGCTGCTGGCACAGGGTGTAGCCATCCATATCGGGCAGCAACAGATCGAGCAGTACCAGACCGGGGTGGTGCTCTAGGATGAGATCCATGGCCTGTCTGCCGCTCTCAGCCACCTGAATGCGATACCCCTGCTGACTCAGGAGCCGATGCAGCAGGCGAGAGGTTTCGGCATCGTCGTCAACGATGACCAGATCAATGGCGGTGGGGGCGTCATCCACGGTGCGGGGGCAGAGCAGACTAGGTCACTGGTTTAAGCATACGGGCATTGAGCCGAAACGATGCAGTGGATCTAACTGCAATGAAGGCTCCAATAAGTGCTCCGGTTAGGGTAGCGTTACACCTCCGCCTAAATTGATGCCGCCGCTACCTAACCTTGAGGGCACCATTGCGATTGCTGAAGCCGTTAACCAATCCCTGGCGGAAGGTGACTTCGCCAGTTGGGAAGTGAAAAACTTCTTCGCAGGTGGTGTCGTTGCGGCTGATGGCGATGGGGGTCTGGTTTTCGGCCCGCAACACCTCGGCCCGGGTAGACCCCATAGACCAAAAGGTAGGAGCCGTTTGGCCTGGGGATAGACTCGGGGGCTGTACCGAAACCCTCAGATTGTCATCGCTGTTGAGGTAGCCAATGGCTTGCCCATGCTCAAAAAATACTGAACTTTTGCCATAGTAGAGGGTTTTGAAGCGCTCTGAGGTGTACTGTTCTTCGCGGGTGGGGGTGCCCTGAAGCTGCACCACATCAGCTTCGGTAGACCCCAAGGTCCAGGTCCCTGGGGTGACCCGCGCCGAGAATATGACCAGCCCGTCAGCCAAAACCCTCAGGCTGCCGTCGGTGTTGTCGTATTGGTCGACGTAGCCGTTGCTGATGGTCACAATGCTGTTACCGTAGCGCAGGTTTTGTCGGCAGCTACTGTACTGTTCTGTGACCTGTTCGGGGGGGCCCTGAATCGCCATCACCAGCTCGCGATCGGAGCCCGTCGTCCAATAGACCTGATCGGTGGGGGTACGGGGGGAGCGGCTGGTGACATTACTCTGGGCGTACTGTAGGTTGCGATCATACTCCTTGACCTTTTGCTGGGCTAGCTCGGCTTGGGCGTTTCCCCTCGGCACCGACTTCATGTGGCTAATGGCCTGCTGCCAGAGCATGGCAACCTCAGCCCATTCTTCTCGAAATTCGGCAGTTTGGGTGAGTTCTGCGGCGGCCATGGCCCGTTCGGCCCCTTGGCGAAAGGGGTCATCTACCGTAGCCGTTTGGGTTGGGTTGGGGGACCAAGGCCAGATCCGTTGGGAAGGGTTGAGGGAAAAATAGACGGCGGTAATGCCGAGTCCCAGGGATAGGCCCACCGCAACCCAGGTCAGTCGTTCCCGCAGGGTTTGACCCGGTCGTTTCAGCTCAAAGGAATATAGCGTTTCAGGATGTTGCCCATCGAGTTCTGGATGGCTGCGTTTCGTCATAGTGCTTAGTGAGGAGTAAACAACCCTGGGTACTGCGGGGGTAAGGGCCACGGCAGCGCCAGCCTAGAGTGTCGTCAATGGGAAAACCTGGGTTAAGGCGGTAGGGGTGGGTGCTTAGCCCTGATGGGCCTGACCTTGATGCCAAGGGCAAGGGCGGTTGCCAAGCCCTAACCTTGGCAATTAGTCAATTAATATAAATGTATTCAGCTAGATGAGTGAAGGTGTATATTCCTCGCAACCTTAACCTGGTTGCTTCAATTAAAATCCTAGGTTTGCTTCTTTTCACGGAAGCTTATTTAAATTGCCCTGGTCTGCCAAGCTTGCATCACCCCTAGTGGGCTTTTTCCTGTCATCTGTTCTTGACTAAGTCTATGGATGCACTACCGCTGCGTTGGCAGATGCCCGAGGCAGAGCCTTTGCCAGAGGCCTGGACCGAGGCCGTAGCCAGGGCAATACCCGGCCTAGAGAGCCCCCGGTGGCTGGCCCAGGTGCTGTGGCAGCGGCAGCTGTGTACGGCGGCGGATCTAGCGGGGTGGTTAAACCCGGTGCACTATGTTGCGACCCCCGCCGCCGCCTTTGGGTCAGCCATGGCGATCGCTGTCGCCCGCCTCAAGCGAGCCATAGACCAGGGGGAAAAGGTCGCCATCTGGGGAGATTTTGACGCCGACGGAGTAACGGCTACGGCGGTCCTCTGGGATGGACTGGGGGCGCTGATCCCCAAGGGCGATCGCCTCACCTACACCATTCCTAACCGGCTGACCGAATCCCATGGGCTGTCTCGGCGGGGGCTCGATCAGCTGGCCGACTGGGGGGCTACCCTGGTGGTGACCTGCGACACCGGCAGCACCAACGCCGCTGAAATTGCCTACGCCAGCGATCGCGCCATGGAGGTCATTGTCACGGATCACCACACCGTGCCCGTGGGGGATATCAATGCCCTGGCCCTGATCAACCCCCGCTGCCTGCCCTCCGACCATCCCCTGGCGACCCTCTCGGGGGTAGCCGTGGCCTATAAGCTGCTGGAGGGGCTCTACGAGGCCCTCGACGAGCCTCCCGCGGTGCCGCTCGACCACGTCCTAGACCTGGTGGCCATTGGCCTGATCGCCGACCTGGTGGAACTGCGGGGCGACTGCCGCTACCTGGCTCAGGTGGGGCTGCAACGGCTGCAAACCCAAACCCAGGCCCAGCCGCCCTACCCCCGACCGGGCCTAGCGGCGCTGCTGGCGCTGTGCAAGCGCACCGGCGATCGCCCCACGGACATTTCCTTTGGGCTGGGCCCGCGCATCAATGCCGTCAGCCGCATCCACGGAGACGCCAGCTTTTGCGTAGAGCTCTTGACCAGTCAAGACCGCGATCGCACCAAAGCCCTGGCCTACCAGGCAGAACTGGCCAACACCCGCCGCAAGGCCCTGCAGCGGGATCTCTACAGCCAGGTCATGGACCGGGTGGCCCAGATTGATCTGGCCACCACTCGCTGCCTGGTGCTAGCCGATGAACAGTGGCCCACCGGCATTCTCGGCCTGGTGGCGGGGCAGGTAGCCCAGGCCCTGGGTCGACCCACCCTGCTGCTGCGCATTGATCCCCCCAGTCCAGCAGAGGAGCCTCGGCTGGCTCGGGGGTCGGCGCGATCGGTGCCAGGACTAGACCTGTACCAATTGTTTCAGGCCCAGGCCGAGTTGCTGACCGGCTATGGCGGCCATCCCCTAGCCGCAGGGCTGACCCTACCGGTCGACCATATTGACCTGCTAGCGGCCGCCCTCAACCGCATGGTGCGGGAACATCTGGGGGGAGATGGGGTGCCTCAGCCAGTGCTGCAGGCCGACCTAACGGTGACCGTGGCCGACCTGGGCCAGGCCCTATTCCGCCAGCTAAAATGGCTAGAGCCCTGTGGCATGGGCAACCCGGTGCCGAAGCTGCTGATTCGCAATGTCTGGTTTCAGCGGGCGTTTCACAGAAATCTGCGCGATCGCCAGCAGAAAACCGTGGGCTTCATCAAAACCGAGTTTGAGCTGTGGGATAGCACCGCCCAGGCGGGGTTCCCCGGCGAGTGGTGGGGCCACTACCGCGAGGAACTGCCCACCGGCCCCTGCGACGTCATGGTAGAACTGGACTTTAACGCCCACAATGGCTACCACATCAAGCTGGTGGACCTCTGTCCTAGACTGGCCGGTGCCCCGGCTCTGGGGCACCGGCCAGCCGGGCAAGACCTAACCATTCTCGACTGGCGGCAGGTCGTGCCCACCGATCCGGGGGACGCTTTGATGGTCAAACAGCCCCCTACCCAGTGGAGCGACTGGCAAGCCTGGCAGCGTCAGGCAACCCAAGCCGGACTGCCTCTGGCCCTGGCGTTTTCTGCGGCCATAGATGACCGGCCCCCCGCCGCGGTTTGGCAAGAACTGGTGGGTATTGCGAAGTACCTAGCCCGCACCCAAACACCAGTCTCCGAAGCCCAGATGGCGGAGCGGCTGCACCTCTCGGCCGCCAGTCTCGCCCTGGGGTTAACCGCCCTAGCCACGGCGGGGTTTGAGGTGGCGAGCCCAGCGCCAGCGCTGATCACGATTCGGACTGACGACGCTCCTGGGGGGCCAGATCCAGGGGCAGTGAAACGGTTCCTGGATGGGCTCCAGGAGGAGCAGTTTCGGCGGCGCTATTTTGCCCAAGTACCCGTTGCCACTCTTTCCTGTTAGGGTGGGCACTGCCCCCCTCTGTGTTGCCATGACCACCGACTGGTTCTACTCCTTTCCGCCCCTGATCGAGGGCACCCTGCTCAAGCGCTACAAACGGTTTTTTGCCGACATTGAGCTGGCCGATGGCAGCGTCGTCACAGCCCACTGCCCCAACACCGGGCCGATGACCGGCGTGTGCCACATTGGCGGGCGGGTGCTGGTCTCCCACAACCCCAGTCCCAAACGAAAACTGGCCTATACCTGGGAACTGGCGGAGGTAAAGGACACCGTGCCCACCTGGGCCGGGGCCAACACCGCTCTGCCCAATCGGGTGGTGAAGTCGCTGTTAGAAGCCAAACAAATCCCAGAACTGGGGGATTACACAACCATCCGTTCCGAAGTGCGCTATGGCAGCGATGGCAAAAGCCGCATCGATTTTCTCATCGAGGATGAGCAGGGCCTACCCAGCTACATCGAAGTCAAAAACACCACCTGGGCTCAGGGCACTCTGGCCCTCTTTCCCGATTCGGTGACGACCCGAGGGCAAAAGCACCTCAAAGAGCTAGCCGCTCTCATCCCCGCCGCCCAGGCCGTCATGTTGTATTTCATCAACCGAGGCGACTGCACCACCTTTGCCCCTGGCGACGAGGCCGACCCCACCTATGGAGTGCTGCTGCGAGAGGCGATCGCCAAAGGCGTCAAAGTTCTGCCCTGCCGTTTTGAGGTCACCCCAGCGGGCATACGATACTTGGGGTTAGCCCCGCTGGCCTTTGACTAGCTTTTGAGTACCGTAGAACCCTTATGCGCCGCCGCTCTGTTGGCTAGGCTACTGCATTTGGTAGGTTTGAATAATGTGGTCTTGTTGGGCCCTATCCTGGTAGCGCTTGAGCCAGAGCTGGTTATAGGGCAGTTCAGCCAGGGCAACATACCCCTTTAGAGGTGTTTGGACCTGGAGTGGCACCGTTTCTCGATCCACAAATTGGCCGTTCTCCCCCATATGGGAAACAAATAGAAAGGGAACCCCCTGATTTTCCCGTAGGAAGGCGGACATCCCAGCGCTGTCTACCTGTTTAACCCTGAGTTGATTAGAATCCTGAACGTTTTTTTGAACATAGTGCTCTATGGATAAGCTATTCAAACTGTTGTTGCTCAACAGCAGGTGGCTGACACCGTGCTCCTCGCCGTAGTTCACCAGATCGGCGGCGATGGTCTGAAAGGGTACGAGGCTGTAGGGCTGTAGGGTTGGGCTAATCGCCTGTCCCAGGTTGACCGCCAACAATAGGCCAAGCCCGACCAGCCCGACCGGCCTTAGCCAGTGGGCCGTAGCCAAAAGCCACCACACCAAGATGGTCACCATAAAAAACTGACTGGGCAAGAAAAGGCGAGTAAAGCTATAGCCCGTGGGGACCAGCGGTACCCACAGTAGAGCAACCACCAGCAGCCAAACCCGAGGACTGGCAAGACTTTCTCGGCGCTGCCACAGGTGCCAGCTAGCCAGCCCCAGCAGCCCGATTAAACCTAGCGGTAGCCCCAGGGCCAGGGGCCAGGCTAGGGGGGCTGGATACAGGAGATCTAACCCTGGCCGACAGGCCAGGTACAGCCACTTGGCACCGTTAACCCAGCCGGCCCAGCCTGGGCCCCGATAGTCTTCTATACCCCAATTTTTAATCGCTAGAATGTCGTCAAAGGTCACTGCCCCAATTAGGACTAGTCCTAGCCCTGGAGCAGCTACCGCTAAAAGTGGCCACAGGTTCTTTTGGGTATAGCTGTACAGCCCCACCATCACGACCCCTGCCAGGTAGTACATCCCCGCCGCATAATCACTGCAAACAAGCGCGCCCCCCGCCAAGGCCAACCCAGTCAGGATGCCGCTGGAAGCATTGGACCCGGCGCTCAATAGCCGAGACACGGCATCGATGAAGCCCATGCTCACCATGAACAGGAGGGAATACATGCGTAGGTTAGTGGCATAGAAAATGTAATTGGGCAAAAAAATTGCCAGAGTCGCCACCAGTAGCACCACTCGCTCGTCAGGAAAAATTCGATATACCGTCCGGAGGCCAAATCCAAGCCCCACCACAAACGGCAGTACGTGAATCATCCTCAAGAGAATTTCCTGCTCATCCCCCACCAGCCTCACCACCACCGCTAAAAGCCAGTAGTAGGTCGGTAGATGGTGGGCATCTACATCCCTAAACCCTGAACCAGGCGTCGCTGCAACCAAGGAAAATGCCTCATCGCCCCAGAGATTGAGGTGCAGGGCATAGTTGAAGCAGGCAGCGAAAAACAGTACCAGAAAAATTGGCCAGCCCAAAGCTATGATCCGGCTGCGCTCAACCCTCGATGTGGCCGGTGGGGGGAGATGATGCCTAGGGGGTGAGGGGGAACCCAACCATGGTCTAGGCATTGTCTAGACTAACGAGCCGAGTAGGTGAAGGATCGCCAGGCAAAGTGGGGTAAGGCCAACATCCGCCGCCAACGCCAGGGCTCTTTGTAAAGGCGGTAGAGCCACTCCAGGTTGTTGTTGCACATCCACTCCGGGGCGCGGGATTTCACCCCGGCCCAAATGTCGAAGCTGCCGCCAACGCCTATCCAAATACTGTTGGGGCAAAGGTGGCGATGCTCGTGAATCCAGAGCTCTTGGCGGGGCACACCCATGCCTACAAAGATGACGGTGGGCTGAAGCTGCTTGAGGCGCTGCAGAAACTCGGGCTGGTCCTGGGGGTCAAGGTAGCCGTGCTGGGTGCCGAGGACCTTGAGGCCAGCCAGCTGGCGTTGCCAGTAGATACCGGCCCGATCGGCCACGCCGGGCACACCGCCATACATAAAGACCGTTTCCTGGGGCGACAGTCGTTTGAGCACCGTAGCCGCCAGCTCAATGCCGGGAGACCGCTCAATGCGCTGCCCCTTAGTGCGAAAGTAAAGTACTACCCCGGCCCCATCGGGGATCACCAGTTCAGCCTTCAGAATGACCTGGCGGAGGGCAGGGTTTTGGTCAGCCTGCATGGCCATTTCGGCGTTTAGGGTGACGACATGGGCACCATGTCCCTGGCGATATTGGTCCAGTAGCCAGCCGGCATAATCAGCCTGCCAGTGGACTGGCAGGCCCATAACTTTGAGCACTTCTGGGGTATTTGATCGATCCGCCAACACCATAACGCCCCTCCCAACCCTAAATCACTGACTAACTAAGCTAACTACTCAAGCCAAAATGGTTTGCCCTAGCGGCTCTGGCCTTGAGCCCGAGATCCTAAGTAAGCTTTAGCTTTAACCATAGAGACGATACCTCGAAATTGAATTAATGTGTTGCATTTTTCAACGTCGATGCCACAAGCTTTAATTTTGGGAGGGTCAATGGCCTTTGATCAGACTGGGTTGCTTAATAACGCCTCTGGTCCTGGTTTCCTGCTACTGAAGTGACACTGGCTCGACCATCTCCCTGGGGTGCTCTGGCGGGCAGAGGCTGACTGGAGTGGGGGCGGCGATCGCTACTCTAGAGCCTCTAAAGCCAGGCGGGCGCGGGCCTGTACCGCCGGGGTTTGATCGGACTGAAGGGCTTGGTTCAGGGCGGCGAGAATGATCGGTTTTTGATGGCCTGGCTCTACCAGGTGGCCACCTACGGCCTGGAGCCCGGCTACCGCCGCATAGCGCACGACCCACTCTGGGTCCTGGGTTGCCCCCGTGAGGACAGCCAACACCTCCCCTTGCCCTGCTGCCCTCTGGTCAGCGGGCAATTGCCACCAATCGATGCTGCCTAACCCTCGAGCCGCGGCCCGGCGCACGCTGAGGGCGAAGTCTCCCTTTGCCGTATCGAGCAAAACGGGCAGGGCTCGGGGATCGCCGATCAGAGCCAGAGCGCGAATGGCCCAAGCACGAGCGCCGTAGTTGTAGCCATCGATCTGTTCTAACAGGGCTGGAACGGCTTCACCGCCCAAGGCCACCAGGCCATCGACCGCCCCGACGGCAGCGCCGGGATTGTTGTAGCCCAGCACCGTGATTAGGGTGGCGATGGCGGCAGGATTTCGGGCAGCGGCCAGGTTGTTGACGGCCGCGACGATGGCACCCTTAGAATCGGCGGTCTCAATGGCCTGAATTAGCTCTGTTATGGTTGCGCCCACGCCTAGCGATTCTCCAGCCCTGCTCTGTACAACGTTCTCTAAACCGTATTCTAAAAAACCACAGGCTAAAAAGTATGTCGCATATATCGGTCCTGGCCACGGTGCATCACCGGCAACCCGCACCCTCTGGCCTATAGCAGCTCGTCCATTAGCCCGAGGACCTGGCGGGCGTCGTCGGTGAGTTCGGCCTGGGGAAAGTCAGCCTGGCGCAGGTGGGACTCTAGTAAACCTTGTAACGCAATCAGCTTGAGGCTGTTCTCGGCCAAGGTGGCGGCGATCGCCCCTGCCGCTGGCAAATATCCGATCGCCCCCAGATCCATCATGGCCGACCGCCGCAGCTGCAGGTTAGGTTCTTGCAGACGCTGCACCAGGCGATCGCAGTAGCTGGCCTCCCCCGTGAGCTGATAGAGGGCACGGGCAGCAGCATTCTGCACCTGGGCCACCGGGTGCTCCAAAAAAGGGGCGATCTCCCCCAGGGACTGGTGGGCGCCTAGTCCACCCAGGGCCTCTAGGACAGCGTTGTAGGGCTGCACCAGATGGGGCTTCCCAGGCACAGCGACGGCAGCGGCAACGCCCCCGGCCAACAGCCTCCGCAGCGGTTCAATCGCCCGCCCATCCCCCAGGGATTCCAGCGCCTGCGCCGCCGACTCGCGCACGTAGTAGTCGTCGCAGGCCAAACAGTGGATCAGGGCGGGAACGACGCTGCGATCGCCCAGTTTTCCCAGGGCCCTCGCGGCGTTGCGCCGTAGGGGATACCCCCCATCGGGGGCGCGATTGGTCTCATCGCCTAGGGCCGCTACGAGGGCCTCAATGGCCTCGGGCTCAGCCACCCGAAAGCGCCCTAACCACCAGGCGGCGTAGTAGCGCAGACCCTCATCAGTTGTCTGACGCAGGTTCTCAATCGCCTGATGCACGGTGAGAGACTCCCCCTCGGCATCAATCAACTGCTCTGGATCCGGCTCCATGGGTCTGCCCTTACCGTATCTCTATGGCTACTCGTCAGGACTCCCTTAGTCAGCAGAGAGGGGTTGAATATTGACAATTTTGCCCCCCATGCGAGTAATGCGCTGCATTTCTTGATTCATGCTCTTGTAGGGAACTTTGATAAAGACAGTTCCACTCTTGCGGATAGTGAAACTATTGTTATCGGTCTGGTCGGACTGGTGCATGCCCTCTACTTCATAGACGAAGACCCGATTCCCAGAGGACGATGCGGCTCGACTACCAAACGCATTTTGAGTCAGCATTGGCAGACAATCTCCTAATTTTCAAAGAATAATCAGTTCTGATCCTTCGGTAGGAGGTAGGGAGACAATAGAATCCTCCCTACCTCCTACCGATCTAGTCAGGGGTTCCTACATGCTAGCCGGAGTCACACTGGTGACCCGTCCACCCATTTTTTTGACCTGCTGCATCTTGGTCAACAGATCTTCGTAGGAGACGAGATACGCGGTGTTGACCCGGCGCACCTTCGGATAGCGAGGCAGATTCATGTTGGCCACTTCGATTCGGAAAACCCGACTGGAGTTGGGGCCGTAGGGCGTGGTGCCCCCAAGGGCTTTGTTCGGGGTAGCCGTTTTAGCAGCACCCGCAGACCAACCCGCAGAAGCACTGGTGGGGCTGACAATGGAAGAAGAGGCATTGCGCCCCAGCTCACTGGCCAGCCGAGAAGCTCTGCCCGCCGACTGAGAGCGATCGCTGTTGGCGTAGCCCCGATACATTTGGAACATGCGGGTAAACCCTACCGACCGTTGTCCAGCTTGGTACACAAAGCTGCGGTAGTAAGGCACTACATTGTCGCCAAAGTTGTCCTGGTACTCTTCGCTGTCGATGAAGGAATCGACATCGGCGTCGTAGCCTTCGTTCTCGTAGCGATCGAGGTGCTCAACGATCTCGTCTTCATCGTAGACGGCGCGCCCAAGCAAATGCTTGGTGTGCAGCTCGATCACACGAGTCTGAAAATTGCCATAAAAGAACTTCTCTTTGTACAGCTCAGACTTGGCCACGGCCCGCACAAAATCGCGCACGGTGATATAACCGTTTTTGAGCAGCGACTCAGAACCCGTCAGGCGCTCCGACTTCATCAGGTAGTCGTTGCCTAGAAGCTGGCGATAGGCGGCGCGAATCACCACTTCGGCATCTTCAGGGGTCCAGTTAGCGCGCAACTCAATGGGCGAAGTTTCGTCAAAGGCAGCGGTTCCTAATCGGGATGCTGCGGTTGTAATAGGCACGGGAATGTCCTCCTTATCAACACAGTGAGAATGAACTCAAAAGGAAATCAACACAGCAGAATAAAAATCAGCGCAGCATTCCGGACCAACCCTACCAATAGCAGAATTAGATCGGGCTACCCACAGCCATTAGCAGAGGGTAAAACGCTTCGCCAGCAAGGGTATTAAAGTGCAGGGTAAGCCAGGTCAACTAGGCAACAAAACTCACCGTGCGATTAATGTTCTGAAGTTTGTGGGGCAGCCGCTTCCAGAGCACCAATAGCCGAACTAGTTGTTACCCCTGGTAATGCTCAACCTAGTAGTCTGAGTAACTCGTGCCTGGCAGAGTATGGGATCGCTCCCATAAATCTCCATTGTGGCAGTGTCTATGCCGCCGCTTTCTGGTTCCGCTGGGCTAACCATAGATACAACAATGCCCGGAGCAACAAACAATCGCTAACCATGTGCTAACAACTGTCTGCCCCTCCGGGCAAATGGCCAAACTAGCTTAGAGCGTTGATGGCGTAGTCGATGTAGGAGTTGGCTTCAGAAGCAGCGTCGCCAGACAGACCGTGGTTAGCCTTGACGTACTTCAGGGCTTCCACGTACCAGCTAGGAGACAGCTCAAAGGTGCTGTTGATTTCGTCTAGACCAGCAATCAGGTACTCATCCATGGGACCGGTGCCGCCAGCGACGCAGCAGTAGGTGACCATGCGGACGTAGTAGCCGATGTCACGGGCGCACTTGGCTTTGCCGCGCTCGTCAGAAGCGTAGTTGTTGCCCTGCATTTGGGTGGTGTAGGGGAACTTGTTGTAAACGGCTTGAGCAGCGCCGCTGACTAGAGAATCAGCCTTGTTGGTCAGCGCCTTAGCAGCCTCTAGACCAGAGGTGGCTTGACGTAGACGACCAAACGCAACCTGCAGTTCAGAAGCGCTCAGAAAACGGCCTTGGGAATCAGCTGCTGCAACAGCCTCGGTTAGTGGGGTTTTCATAGTCTTAAGGTTCTCCTTGAATTGTCTTCACAGCAAATGAACGGATTGTCAGAATTGAGCCAAACCAGCTCAATTCAAGTGAGGTTCAATTGAGGCTGAACCTAAGCAACGGCTGCAGCAGCCAGGTCGAAGTAGCTACCGATTTCGGAATAGAGGGAGCTGCAGTCGCCCTGGGTGATGTTGGCAGTATCAGACACGATACCAATGGCAGAAGCCTTCATTTTCTCAACACCAGCGGCTACGGAAGCACCGGGGGTGCCCAGAGCAGCATAGGTTTCACGCAGGCCGTTCAGGCAGCGATCGTTGAGAACGCTAGCATCACCGGTGAAGGTGGCGTAGGTCACATAGCGAAGGATGATTTCCATGTCGCGCAGGCAAGCGGCCATACGACGGTTGGTGTAAGCGTTGCCGCCGGGAGCAATCAGTTGGGGCTGCTCGGCAAACAGAGCGCGAGCGGCGTCAGATACGATCTTAGAGGCGCTACCGGTCATGCGGTTAACAGCATCGATCCGCTTTAGGCCATCACCGGTAACACGGGACAGAGCGTCCAACTGATCGTTAGACAGAAAATCGCCGCGTGCATCGGCCTGGGAAACAACCTTAGTGTATGCGTCAAACATCGACTCAAATCTCCTAATTTTTGTCGCTGAGTTGGCTTGAAAGTGGCCCTAAGACCAAGTTAATCATTAGTTCAGCCGGAGCTGTCTAACCAATCTATAGGAAGGATCTTAAAGATCAGCGGGTTCGGTTTTCTCATCAAGTTTACATTTCTTCAAGGTTGTTCAAGCTTCTACATAGTCCGCTGAACGCACTAGAAAGGAAGACCGATGAGAATGAGGAACAGGCGTCTCTTTAAGGGAGCCGCAACATTCTTCAAAACCATTGCCTGAATTGGCTTTCGCTAATTCAATCAACCCTCCAAAAATGTTTATACACTGCTGCTGTGCCTTTGTTTCTTACAAGTTGTTAAGGAAATACCGCCTTCACTGTAGGGACAAAGCGAAAGAATTCGACTATTCCAGGCACTCCGGTCATTCTTTACTAAGCCTAAGCTTTCTCAGTTAACGTAACATTACGCAATAATAGAGGGGCGGCGAGGCCAGAATAGGCCCCCGGCACGGGGTCGCCGCTTTGTTAAGGAAGCCAGTCCGTACTTTGTTAAGGATCCAATCCGCAGTCATTAGTGCTGCCAGGGCTCCCCGCTGCCTAGGCGCTAGGTTGTGATCCGGGGCAATCATCTCCGGTTAGTGACTACCTAAACCTAAGGGCAATTGCCTTGGCTCCCTTGGGGCGGCAGTCCATCTCTGGAATCCGGCTCCTACATCGATACACAGACAGCGGTAAGATCTAAGTTGTTTAGGCTGCCACTGCTGTCGATGGCTTTGATGCTGTCAACCCAACTATTCTGAGAAACCTAGGTATTAGAGACTTGCCCCATGGACGTAATGGACTTTTTCCGCCTCAGCGCGGGCCAGTGGAATTCCCAGCGCACTACCCATCACCTGCCCTTTCGCCGGGCTGAACTGGGTGGTTCTACCATTTCGGTAGAGGCTCTAGAAGCCGGACATCCTAGCGTGGTGGAGATCTGTCAGCTTCACGAGGTAGATCCTGCCCTCGCGGTGGGCGGTGCCTACGTCACGTGGCACGGGGCTATGGCCTGGGATAAAGAGGACGAAAATCACCAGGGCAGCACCGTGTTTGCCCTGGTGCCCGATGTTGATGACCCCAGTCAAGGTCAGCTCTTGCGGGAGCGGGGCTATGCTGAGATTGTCCCAATTATTGGCCGCTACGAAATCGACGGGGACGAAGCACTGCTGCTGATCACCGAGTATGAAACCATGAGCTCAGTGGAGCGCTTTTGGTTTGCCAACCCCAACCTGCGACTGCGCACCAGTATGGTGAAGCGGTTTGGGGGCTTTAGCACTGCCTCCTTTTGCGCTGAGTCGCGCCTGGCCGATCCATCCACAGAGGGGAATGGCGAACGGGATAAGGATTTAGCGCCGCTGTCGGCTTTTGGCTGGTGATGGACACCCCCGAGGGGGTCCGCAAGGCAGCCGGAGCGGTGACTGCGGGTCTGGCCATCTTCCTCAGCTTGGTGACCGTGGCCGTGGTGCTGTCGTGGTTTGGTTGGATCACCGTTTGATGGCTCGGACTTGAGGGCTAGGAGGGGTTTCCCGCAGCGAAATCGTTTGGTCTCGCTGGGTAATGCGCTCGGCTGGGCACGTCGCTAATCCTAAATCCTGTTTGGTTATCCCCGATTCCTGAGGGCGAATGCCATACAACCTCTGGCTTAGCTGAGGTTACGGCCCTACAGTTTGACCTTTGAGGAAGCGGGGCACGGGGTTCGGATCTGGGATAAGACCGCCCATCTGAGATACTCCTCCAATAAATGAAAATACTCGAGAATTTTGATTCCTCCCAAGGGCGAAAGGGCGCAGGGCCTGCGCCCCTACATGGGGGTACCTTCTTTCTCGGAAATTACCTTAATCGTCTTTGTTATCAAGGACTTTGTCATCAGGGACCTGGATAATTACAGATGACGAGTCATTATCCTTCGGCTCATCCTCTATCCCTGGGGGCGGAGCCTGCTGATCGGCATCGTAAAGGTTCGCTAAGCGATCCTGCATATCTTGCAGCCAGCTGTTGTTTTCACTGCGGATGGTTTCTTCGGTATTGACCACTAGTTTTTCAAAGTTTTTAAAGTCGGCTTTGTCGACCTCCGGCAGTGATAGCCACCAGGTGCGAATGTCGTAGAGGGTATCGGCGGCCTGGTTATAGCCCATTAGGGTCGCTTCTACGCGACGATATTCCAGGTAGTTGGCCAGAGCGGCGGCCATGGCGGTTGTGACGGCCACCCAACCCTGGCCGCCAATGGCGGCCAGAAGGGTGCCAACGCCGCCAAACACATAGACTCCGCTCTGTAAGAACTGATGTTGGCGATCGTAACTGCGGGCTTTGCGGCGATACCAGTCAAACTGATCCTCTAGCCGATACTTAAGGTAGCTCTCCGGATCGAGATCGGCATTGGGGTCGGGATCTCTAGGACGGCTTGCGGCCTTTTCCTTGACCCCAAACAAGATGTCCCAGATGCGGTTGACCAACTGGGTGATCCAGGTCGATAGGCGATCGCCCAAGCGCAGTAAAATCCCCAGGTACACCTGGGTCGGTGGCTGATTCTCGTAGGGTAATAGGGCCCTTTGTTGCACCACGCTGCCCTTGAGCCGCTGGCTAACCGCCTGAATTTTTGCTGCCAGTTCAGCGTTGCGGTTGACCTTGTATTTCTGTACCTGGGTGCGATAATAGAAAATTTCCATTTTCAGCGCTTCGGCATTGCCCCGCAGCAGCACCCAGCTGTTGCCCTGGCCAAATTTGATCGCAAAGGCCCGCAGGCCCGTCATGGTAATGGGGATGATAATGAGCAGCAGGTTGAGAATGCCCAGGGGCACGTATAGGTGCTGTTGATCTCTGTCGCGATTAAACAGTAAATCGAAGGGCATTCGGGCCGCGAGGGAGTCCTGGCCGGTTACGGCTTCGACCTGCTGTAGCACGATGGGATGGGCAACCGCTAACACAACAACTAGTATTGACATCAGGGTGATGATGCGCTCTAGGGCAAAAAAGCGTTCCTGGGTGCTGGAGGCATTTTTGCTGTAGACCCTCTGCCGCTCCCATGCGGCATTTAACAGACTGATAGAAACCGCGTTTTTTTCGGGAGAAGGCCGGTCTGGACTGGGCAGGGCATCCTGAGGGGGCAGGTCTGGATTTGGCACAGCAGATTAGGTCGCAGATTACGTCACGGAGTGGTGGTGAAATAGTGCTGAAGGCGATCGCGCATTTGATCTATCGGCATAGCAATATCGATTAAATTGAGTTTGCCGCTAGACTGATAGCGCTCTACCGCTTCTAAAATATGGGGTTCCACTTCAGCCTGGGAACCCGCCATGGCTGCAGCGATAGTGTCAGCCAAGCGACCGCTGCCCGACAGTATCATGGCCGGTCTGCCCGTGGCCAGATTCTCCTGCAAATCTGTGAAGGCGACTTTGCCGCCGTTGATCAAAATAGTCAACGAGGGTTGTTGGGCTGAAATTTGGGAGGCGAACTCGGCCAACCAAGGAGACTCGCTGCCCCAGTGGTCGCCTGGAATGAGAAAGAAATTGGTGTGGTTAGGCTCTAGGTCTTGGCGAGCGTCATCGGCAGTGGGAGGGTGCGGACCGGGCAGCCGAGCTTTTCCCTGGGGCACCACCCCAATCAACCGAAAACCGCCTCCCACCCGCTGCCGCGCCTTCCCCATCATATGGATCACGCCAGCGTCGGTGCCACCGTCGAGAACTGTCAGGCCAAGGTTTTTGGCTAGAGGCGCAAACACCTTATCAAATACGGTTTGTAACTGCTCCAGGCTTTCGGGGGACATTAGGCTGGCGCCACCAATGATCACCAGGGCTGGCCGAGTAGCCGTCAAGCCCATGATTGCTAACGCCTGGGTACTAGTATCACCGGGTGCTAGCGATAATGCCTGGGCATTATTCCCGTTGTGGAAATGCAATTCCATAATCCCAGTGGCAAAGGTGTATTGCATGCTACGGCCACACAATCAATAAAGAGATTCCAAATCCATAAAGTAGCAATGCACCCAGCCTGGGGAAAAACCCAAACAAAGTTACCAGTTGTGACCCTGCGCCATCTGGGACGACACCACAAGACAGCAAATTCATAACAGGCATTATAGTCACTCTAGCTCTCCCGGGCACCCCTAGGCCCGGAAAGGTTCAAAATTGGGTGTAATTTACCGCTAGACCGGAGGAGGCAGGGGAGGCAGTAGACCCGCCTCAACAGCACAGAGGGGCCGATAAAGTAACCTATGTAGCAGAATACCCAAGCCCTATTCCCCGTCACCATGTAGAAATGAAAATTTAGCTTTAGAAATAGTGTTTAAGTGCCGTGCCACGGCGACAATTGAACATCAGCCTGGGGGTACTAGACGAGCCTTGAGTTTTTCTTCCCTCGGAGATAGGCCTAGGTAAACCATAAGATGCTCCGGAGTGCACGGCTGTCCTTATGTAGTCTTGCTAGGAGCGCTGAACGTTTTATTTGTCAAAATTATGCCCCAAGCCCCGACAAATTCAAGCCAGCGAGACAGCAGTGGCTTCTATATAGCCTTCCAACTGCCAAGGTTTGACCTTCCTCAGCAAACCTACGGGTCATCGCCAAACCACTACGACGTTTTCCTCGCCTACACCGCTGAAAGTGTCCCCATCATGATTGGGCTAGATAAAGTCATTACAGAGGAGGGCTTTACTCCTTGGCAAGGGGACTTGGATGTACTGATTCACAGCGATCAGATAGCAGATCCCTACCGTGGGATTCATCAGAGTGATGCCTTTGCACTTATTCTGGACGGTGCGATCGCCATTCCCCCAGACCTTGAAGATGAGCTAGACCAGGCTAAAGAACTCAATAAATTAATTTTTATTGTTGCTCGGCGGCCTCTTGAGTCGGAGGCCCTAAATAAGGTTGGCCTCAACGATCTGAAATGGCTCTCAGTGGAGGCAGAGAGTGGTGATGCCTTCAAAGAACTAGCCAAGATTATGATTGGTAGTCTCACCCACGTCAGGCTACAGGCTCGGGCTGCCGAATGGCAGAGACAAGCTCAAGACCCTAAATTTCTGCTGTCCTTAGGAGATGTTGCAGCTAGTTTAGAGCGAGTAGACTGGTTAAAGAAGCATCTCTCCCTAGACCTAATTCTCACCCCAGAACAGAATCAATTTCTTGAAATTAGTCAGAAGCAGGCTGATAAAAGAACTGACTATTTCCAGGGAAAGCCCCCTGATATATTTATTTCCTATTCTAGTCAAGATCGCAGTTTTGTTAAAGACCTGGGCGGTGCTCTTAAAAAAGCCGATCTGGGCATTTGGGTAGATCATGACAACATCCCAATTGCCACTAACTGGAAAAAAGAAGTTGCAGAGGGTATTCGTGCTGCTCACACGTTTATATTTGTCATAACCTCCTACTCCTTAGCATCCAAACATTGTGGATGGGAGTTGCAGCAGGCTCGTCGCCATGGACGACGAATCATTCCCATCTGTGCTCGACATGATTTTGAGCACGAAAACCTAAGAACATCAGGCCTGTCGGCCATCAACTATATCTCCTTTGAGCGGCAATCTTTCTCGACTGCTGCGGAGCAGCTCATCAAAGCCATAGGCACTGACCTGGGGGATGTCAAAGTCTTTAATCGCCTCTACAGCCGAGCCCATGAGTGGTCAAGCAATGGCCGACAGCAACATTTGTTGCTGAAGCAGGAAGAATATTGTGAATTCAAAAAATGGCAGCAAGCACGCCAATCGAGCCCAAATAAGTTGGGTGATTGGCAAGACTTGCATATTCTGCAAGCTGAGTATCTATCTGAAAGCAAAATTTCCATAGGCCGTGATTTAACGTTAAAACGATTTCTACACATCGGTGGAGTGGTCGTAGCCTTTGCTCTTGTAGGTTTAACCATAGGCATTGCCAAAGCTACCCTGGGGGAAATTAAAGCCCTAGTAGCCTCGCTAAACGATAAATCGGGCTTGGATGGGGTGATAACAGCGCTTCAAGCCTCAAGGGGTATAGAGAAAAGCTTTTTGCTCAGCCCCATCAGCCAGGGAATACAGTTGGAAGCCAGGACGGCCCTCCACCAAGAAACTCTGGTAGCTCGTGAGCTAAACCGATTAGCGGGACATGAGCGTGCCGTCTTTGGCATAACATTTAGCCCTAACGCAGAGTTTATTGTTTCAGTGGGGGAAGATAAGACCATCCGTGTCTGGGATTTTTCAGGCCCTCTGATGCCCCCTCTGGTCAAGCATAGAAACGAAGTACTAGCTGTAGAATACAGCTCGGACGGAGATTTCTTTGTTTCTGGGGATGCTGGTGGAGTTATCAACCTGTGGAGTTGTAGTGAGAAAATACTAGATCGTGGTCTAACAGAGGTTGAGGACTTATCTGAGGCTGCTCTATCCAACCAAAAGGACCCCTGCCAATGGATAAAGGCGCTACCAAATGGACCATCCGCCAGGATCGTGAGGCTTGTAATTAGTCCTGGGAGTCAGTA
Source organism: Nodosilinea sp. (assembly GCA_041739575.1). Lineage (GTDB taxonomy): Bacteria > Cyanobacteriota > Cyanobacteriia > Phormidesmidales > Phormidesmidaceae > Nodosilinea. The sequence goes on from JBGSNT010000009.1 coordinate 69,736, forward strand.
TGTAGCGGCGGCAAGTTTTGACGGGAACGTGTACCTTTGGAAAAGAACTACTGGCCCGGACTTTTTTCGGCTGATCAAAAAATTTCCTCACGAGGGCGCTGTATTTGGTCTTGATTTTAGCCCCGCCGATAGGATGTTAGTGTCCGCAGACAGTAATGGCAATGTAAAACTTTGGTCCCTTGAAGAGAACCAAGAATCACCCCCTGTACCGGTTAATGAGACTAAAGCCAATAATTTGATCTATGACACCCGCTTTAGTTCTGACGGCAAACTAGTGGCGATCGGTGGAGCCGACGGCTTGCTTAAGGTGTGGGATCTAGAGACTGGGAAGGTGTTGGATCTGCCAGGGCATAAAGAGGGATATGTCCATGTTTTATTTCATCCCTTCGAGCGACGTCTGATCTCAGCCGACACCGAAGGCATTATCAATCTTTGGCAACCGGAGGATTTGAACCAGGCTCTAAAGGATGGTGGCGTCAATCGTGAAGATGAACCGATTAAACCAAAGTCTTTATTGGGGCACCAGGGCAGTATTACTCGGATTCAATTTAGTGCGGATGGAAGCTACTTGGCTTCAGCGAGTGTTGACGATACTATCCGGCTCTGGCTAACGGAAGATGGGACATTGCTGGACGTGATGAGAGGTCATGAGGATGAGGTTTTGAACCTAGCCTACTCACCGGAGCGGGGGGGGAAATATGGTGAAGCCTATCTAGCTTCTTCAGGTCGCGATGGCACGATTCGCCTCTGGCAAGTCAACAACGATGTCCGACCCCTCAGGCATGAAAATCGGCTGTACGACATCGCCTTCCATCCAGATGGAAAGGTTTTGGCTGCCAGTGGGCGAGGTACAGTTAGCCTGTGGAGACTAGCCGACTACAAACTTCTAGGCAGGGTAAGTCTCCCCGGAACAAAACCAACTACAGAGATATTTTCGGTTCACTATAGCCCGAGTGGCGAGTTATTAGCAGCAGGGGATTCGGAAGGAAGGATTACCCTGTGGCAGCATCCGGTGGATGAGTACTATTCCATAAAGGCTGAACAGGAGGAGAAAGAAGAACAGAAACCCTATAGACAGTGGTCGGCTATTGATGCGCCTGACCAGGGAACAACCCCATCTGGGGAAGTTACTGTGGTGAGATTTCACCCTAACAGTCAGATCATCGCCTCTGGCAGTACTGACGGTGTAGTAAGGTTTTGGAATACCGAAGGTAAACTGCTTGGCCAGCAGAGCATTGGGCCTGACGGATATGCCGTGACAAGTCTGGATTTTAGTCGAGATGGCGAGCACCTAGCTGTGGCCGCTAGGGCTAAGGTGACTGAAGACAGCCTGGTTAGCAATCTCCGCGTTGGGGGCGGTCACATTGAAACCTATAGGGTTAATGTTGCCGATCAGCTATCCAAGGTTTCGCTCCGCAACGTAGCTACGATTGCTGAGTCTGCCTCAGAGGCTCACAGTAAGGGGATTTTAACGATTGCTTTTAACCCCGTTGACTCCAATGAGTTTGCCTCTGGTGGCGAAGATGGCCAGGTCAAAATTTGGGCCATGCAGGGAGACATTATTAAAACTCTGGACGGGCAAGGGGGCGAGGCAAAGGATAAAAATAACGGCAGCATTACGCGGGTCGACTATAGTCAGGATGGCCAAATGATGGTGGCTAGCGGCGAAGATGGCACGATCAAGTTTTGGGATTTAGATACAGGCAGAATGATATCTTCCCTCAAGCGCCATGAACGCCAGGTTTCTAAGGTTATTTTCAACCCGAAAGAGTCAACGATGCTAGCTTCCGCTGGATTTGATGCTCAAGTTTTGATTTGGAAAATACCTGAGAACTTTCACGAAAAGCCTATGCAAAAGCTAGTGGCTAAGGGCTGTTTGTCAGCCGATAAGTATCTCGCCCTATTAACAGAAGAAGAAAACAGTGAAATCTTTGAGCCTAGAATATCTCAACTGGAAGCAAAGGAGAGAGATATCCGTAAATATTGCTTAAATAAGCCGGAGGTAAAAGCACGGATCAAGGCGGAGAAAGGGATGGGCTAGGGGGACTGAACTATTCGAATGGTTGGAGCCCAACAAAAGCCTTCTCGCCGTTGCGCCACTTGAGGCCGAGCACCCGATGGGTCAACCTGAAAAAACCTACGCCAAGATGGGCGGCAATTTCAAATCAAAGTTACCCCCTAGGGCAGGTCCAATCTCCAGTTTGATGCTGGCTAACATCTGGATGCCCGGCAGGCTGAGTCAGATAGTTGTGCTGAGAACTGTCAGCCCATTCTAGGAGGAACGACAACCGGACAGGTCATTGACCGGGTCACACTGGCTGATAGTGGGTTGAGTTAAGCCCGTCAGCAGACCGTGGCTGCTGTTCAGATCACTTTGGAGCCATAATCCTGTGCTGCCCCAGAGGATTGCCCCTGCCGCCATAGTTCCCCATGTCCTGATCCAACGCTGAGCCATGATCTGGTTCCTCTACTCTGTAAATGTGTTTCTGTGGGATGTGCTTTTGTAGGCAGTCTGGGCAAGAAGCCTCTGAGGAGAATACCCAACTCAAGGCCCTTATACCACCCTAGCAATTGGGATGGCATATCGCTATCGATGCCTCTCTTCTTATGAATACGTGGAGCTGAGAATTGTTCCGGATGGATATGGGAAATTCTATAGATGTGACCTCTCGGTTGGGGTTGGGGATTTGCTCTGGGATAACTTGCTCTAGCCCAGGGCGATATCTAGAAACATCATGGTGACAAAGCCCCCCACAGAAACGCCCCACCCAGCAGCACGCCAGCCACCATGACCAGGGCGGCAACGGGGCCGGGGTAGCCAAGGGCGATCGCGGCATTGGTGCCGGGCAGGATAAGGGAAAAGGAGGTGGCTGCCAGCATCATGCCGCCGCCAATGCCCAGCAGCACCCCCTGGGTGCGCTCTGAGGGGGAAAAGGGAAGCAGTACGGGCAGGGCACCAATGCTGGTGCTGAGGCCGGCGAAGAGACTTGCTAAGAAACCGGAGGCCAGGGGAGTCATGGGTAGAAGGTAGGGGGAGCGGAGGGGCGGAGGGGAATGGGACTGGACTATTTAACTGGAGGAGGTCGACTGGTCCTGTAGCGAGGCTACTATACTAATCTGACTGTTTTTAGAGTTTGGCGCACCCTCGCCGGGACACCCGCCGACAGAATCTTCTCCACCTATCCATGCGTTAACTGCCCATGACCCCTGAACTCACCCGCTTTGGCGAGGAAATGTCTCACCTCACTGGCGTGCGGGCCATTATGAAAGACATCATTGAGACGCTGCGAGCGGGGCAGGGACAGCAGTTCATCAACCTCAGCGCCGGCAACCCGGTGATTTTGCCTGAGATTGAGCAGCTCTGGCGCGACTGCACCCAGGCGCTGCTAGCTAGCCCTGAGTACGGCAATGTGGTGTGCCGCTACGGCACCAGCCAGGGCTATGAACCCCTGATTGCGGCCATAAAAGACGACTTTAACCGGCGCTACGGGCTGCAGCTGAGCGATCGCCACATTTTGATCACCCCTGGTAGCCAGGCCCTGTATTTTTTGGCGGCCAACGCCTTTGGCGGCTACCACGCCACCGGGCAAATGAAGGACATTGTGCTGCCCCTCAGTCCTGACTACACCGGCTACGGCGGCATTTCCTTGGTGCCCGAAGCAGTGCGGGCCTACCGGCCTACCCTAACGGTGGATGGGGCGGCCCATCGCTTTCGCTATCGGCCCGACTTTAGCCAGCTGAGCATTGGCGCGGACACGGGGTTTGTGCTGTTTTCGCGCCCCTGCAACCCTTCGGGTAACGTGATTAGCGGTGAGGATGTCAGGCAGATTGCCACTTTGGCCGCGGCCCACAACGTGCCTGTGCTGGTGGACTCGGCCTACGCGCCCCCCTACCCGGCCCTCAACTTTACCGAGATGGAGCCGGTGTTTGGCGACAACATTCTCCACTGCCTGAGTCTATCGAAGGCGGGGCTGCCTGGCGAGCGACTGGGGGTAGCCATCGGCGATCCGGCGATGATTGAGGTGTTGGAGTGTTTTCAGACCAACTTCTGCATTCACTCGTCGCGCTACGGGCAGGCGATCGCAGCTCGGGCGATCGCCTCGGGGGCCCTGGCCCAGCTCTCTGAACAGGTGATTCGCCCCTACTACCAGGATAAATTTGCGGTGCTGGAGGCCGCCCTCGATCGCGCTCTGCCCCAGGCTCTGCCCTGGTACCTGCACCGCGGCGAGGGGGCCATCTTTGCCTGGCTATGGTTTGACCAACTGCCGATTACCGATCAGGACCTCTACCAGCGGCTGAAGCAGCGGGGGGTGATTGTGGTGCCGGGCAACCCCTTCTTTCCAGGCCTGCGCGAAGACTGGCCCCACGCTCACCAGTGTCTGCGCCTGAGCCTAACCGCCAGCCGCGAGGACCTGACGGCGGCGGCGGCGCGGTTGGGGGCCCTGGTGGCTGAGGTGTATCAAGCCCGCTCGGTGGCGGTGCCCGTCTGATGGCCGCCCATCCTAAGACAGGGCCCGCCGAAGAGTGGGTTGAAGAAGAGTGGGTTGAAATTGGGCGTATCGTTGCCCCCCAGGGCATCAAGGGCGAGCTGCGGGTCTACCCCAGCAGCGACTTTCCCGAGCGCTTTGTGGAACCGGGCCAACGGTGGCTAAAGCGGCTGCGCAGCCTCACCCCTGAGCCGGTGCAGCTGGTGCGGGGTCGATATATGGACGGCAAAGGACTATACGTGGTGCAGCTGGCCGGGGTCGATAGCCGCGAGGGGGCTGAGGCCCTGCGGGATGCGGTGCTGCTGGTGCCGGTGGGCGATCGCCCCCGGCTTGACCCAGACGAGTTTTACGTCGCCGATCTGGTGGGACTGCGGGTAATTGTGCAAGCCACCGGCCAGGAGATTGGCACCGTGACCAATCTGTTTGAGGCGGGCAATGACCTCTTAGAAGTTACTTATTATTCTCTAAAAACAGAGAATTCTCCGCCGACTAAGCCCTGCACTGTACTGGTGCCCTTTGTCAATGCCATCGTACCCGTGGTGAATTTAGCCGAGGGATACCTCGAAATTGACCCTCCGGCCGGACTTTTAAGCCCCTGGCCTTTATGACTTTCTTATCTTTAAATCTTATCCTTTGCTCAACGACCATAAATGGAACGACCAATTTGCCCCGACTCTCTTTTGAGGGTCGGGGTTTGCTTATGGAGCCCAGATCGACCCATCGGCCCCTGTCCCTAGCCAAGGGTAAGGCGCTATTCTAAGCAATCAAAGAGGTGACCTATGAAGTGGCAGGCGAGTCGGCGCAGCATCAACATAGAGGATCGTCGCGGCATGGGTATGCCCCGTGGCGGCCCCGCCATTGGAGGGATCGGGGCGCTGATTATGGCGTTGTTGATTGCCTTTTTGGGCGGCGACCCCTCGGTGGTGTTGCAGCCGGGGGTCTCGGTTAGCCCCTACGGGAATGCGCCCCAGGTGTCACCGGCAGAGAGCGATCGCACCACGGAGTTTGTCGCCGCCGTGCTGGGCGAAACCGAAGACACCTGGCAAAGCATTTTTCAATCGGAATTTGGGGCCCGCTACCAGGAACCCAACCTGGTGCTCTACTCTGGGGCTACCCAGACAGCCTGTGGTTTGGGTCAAGCGGCCATGGGGCCGTTCTACTGCCCCGCCGACCAAAAGGTTTATTTGGATACCAGTTTTTTTAACGACCTGAGGGTGCGCCACGGCGCCCCAGGGGATTTTGCCCAGGCCTACGTGATTGCCCACGAGGTGGGCCACCATGTGCAAAACCTACTGGGCATCTCTGACCAGGTTAGCCGGGCCCAGCGGCGGGTGGGCCGCGACCAGGCCAACGAGCTGTCGGTACGGCTTGAGCTGCAGGCCGATTGCTTTGCTGGGGTGTGGGCCCACAGGGCCCAGGTATCCAGGGAAATTCTTGAGGAGGGTGACATTGAAGAGGCCCTCAACGCCGCTAGCCAAATCGGCGACGATCGCCTGCAGATGGAAGCCCAGGGCTACGTCACCCCCGACTCCTTTACCCACGGATCTTCGAAACAGCGGACCACATGGTTTTATCGCGGCATTGAAACCGGCGATATCAACCAATGCAACACCTTTGATGTCGCCCGTCTATAGCTCAAATCAGCTCTGGGTCAAGGGTTTATGAATTTCTTATGTTTGTGATCTAAGCTCCGGGTGCAAAGAACGATTTGGCGCTCTGGATCGTTGCTGAAGCAGGGATTGTCGGCCCTAGGTGCCACGTCTAGCCGTCTGAAAAAGGACTGAGGCTAGAAGAGATCTTTAGCCCCGGACCCCGGCCTAAAAATGGCTTAACTGAGCCTTAATTGGCCTGACTTTCGGTGGTCTTAGGGTCTGAAGAGCGCAAATTTCTTTAACTATTCCAACTTCTTTGACGGCCCGTTTTTACCGCTTACTATTCTGGTGCTTGCTTATGTTTAAACCCAACAGCGCTAACGCCCAAAGCGCTACTCCACCTTGGGGCAGACCGCTGCTTTGGATAGCCACAGCTCCTTTAGTTGTCGCCGTTGCCTTTGTTTCAGAGCGCGATCGGGTGCTGTGGGCCCAGACGCCCAATCCACTGGAGGGGGTTGAGCTCCCTACCACGCTGGAGCCCGGCACCCGGCTCAGTATAGATAGCTCTGAGGCTATGCGGTTGGTTAATGAGGCGCTGCGATCGCGCTTCTCCAGCCAGTACGGCGATGCCGATGTGGCCGTCACCTACGAAAGCACCGATGACTCGATTCAGGCCCTCCTGGCCGGGGAATCCGATCTGGCCGCCATTGGCCGCAACCTCACCGATGCAGAAACCGGTGCTGGTCTGAGGGAAGTGCCGATATCCCGCCACAAAATTGCCATTTTGGTCAGCCCCGACAACCCCTTTGCGGGCAGCCTGACCGTTGAGCAGTTTGCCCAAATCTTTCGCGGCGAAATTACCAACTGGTCGCAGGTGGGCGGTCAAGATGCCCCCATCGTGCTGGTTGATCATCCCGCCACTAGCGACACTCGCCAGGCCTTTCGCAACTACCCGGTGTTTGATCAAGCTCCCTTTGAGCCAGCCCCCGGGGCCATTACCCTGGCCGAACCCAACGTTGAGGAAATTGCCCAGGCCCTCGATCAAAACGGCATTAGCTATGTGATTGCCGAGCAGGCCATCAACAACCCAGCGATCAAAATCGTGCCCATGCACGAAACCCTACCCGATGACCCCCGGTATCCCTTCTCCCAGCCCTTAGCCTATGCCTATAACCCTGAGACTGCCGGCCCCGCCGCCCTGGCATTTCTTGGGTTTGCGGTGAATCCTGACAGCGAGGCGCTGATTGAGGCGGCCCGGTCGGCGGCCACGGCCCCAGCCCCGGCGGAGCCCGAACCCGTGGCTGAAGCAACGCCAGGGGCCACCATCGAGGCGGCCCCGCCGGAGATGGAGACGGAGGTAGAGACGGAGACACTGCCTACCGCTAATTTGCCCTGGTGGCCCTGGATCTTGGCGCTGCCGCTGCTGGGCGGTTTGCTCTGGTGGTTGCTCAAGGGCCGCGCCCCGGTTGCGGCTCCCCTGGCGGCTGCCCCCGATCGCCGCATTATTCTCACCCCCCGAAACTGCCGCGATGCCTACGCCTACTGGGAGCTGCCCGAGGCTGAAATCGAGGCGCTGCGCCAGCAAAACTGCTCGCTGGCCCTCAAGCTGCACGATGTGACCGACATTGGCGATGTCGACCGGCAGGCCCCCCACAGCACCTACTCCTTTGACTGTGAAACCGTGGCCGTGGGCGATCGCCATCTGCCGGTCGCGGTCGACGACCGCGACTACCTGGTGGAACTGGGCTATTTGGGCAACGATAACGACTGGCACGCCCTGGCGCGATCGGCCCACGTGCGGGTGCCAGCCTGCCCCAGCAGCGTCACCCCAGCAGCCCCTGGCATTGGGGCCGCAGCGGCCGCTGCGGCAGGAATAGGGGCAGTTGGTTTAGGCGCAGCTGCCGTGGCCCGACCGACCGAGGTTGCCGCCCCGGCCCGGGTGATTCTCACCCCCCGCGACTGCAAAAATACCTATGCCTACTGGGAACTGCCCCAGTCTACCCTCGACGATTTGAAGGCCGGTTCCCGCAGCCTGAAGGCGCGCCTCTACGACGTGACCGAGCTGCCCGGCAATGGCAACCGCCTCAATAGCCTACAGGAGTTCAACGCTGCCCTAGAGACCCCCGGTGATCTCCATCTGCCCATTGCCATTGACGATCGCGATTATCTGGTCGAAATTGGCTACGTCGATAGTAGCTACCAGTGGCAGGCCCTGGCTAAGTCTGAGCCGGTGCGGGTGCCCGCCTGTACTCCGTTGAGCGCGGCGGGTGCCGCTGCCACTGCGGTCAGCAATTCCCTGGACAACGGGCTGACTGGCGCTGGACAGGGGGCCACTGGTCTAGCCACTGGGCTAATGGGAGAAGTGCAGGCCAAGACCGCCGATCTGACGGCGGGGGGAGCCGCTGCCCTAGCGGGCGGGGCCGCCGCCGTCGCTGGACTGGGGGCCGCCGCCAAGGGGCTGTGGGAGCGCAGCGCTGACCCGGTGACTGCCCCGGTGAGCAATACCGCCGTAGGCGTTGGCCGCCGCTCGGACATGGGGGTCGAGAGCAAGATTATTCTGGTACCCCGGGGGCCCGATGCGGCCTACGCCTACTGGGAAACCGCCCCAACCCACCAGGAGGCGCTGCGCCAGGAGGGCGGTCGGGTGATGGCCCTGCGGATTCACGATGCCACCAACCTGGAACTCGATTACCAGCCGCCCCACGCCACCCAGGAGTACATTCTGAAGGAGAGCGATGTGGACCGCCACGTTCCCATTGCGGTGCCCGATCGCGACTATGTGGCCGAATTGGGCTACCTCACCGACAATGGCCAGTGGCTGCAACTGGTGCGATCGCTCCACGTGCGCGTGCCTGCTGCCTAGGCCTTCTCCCCTCGCCCTGGGCCAGAGCTATGGTCCCTGCCCAGGGCTAGTTTTAGCGCATTTATCATTACCTACCCGAAAGGAAAAATCATGTCTCTCTTTTTTGACGTTCTTAGCTCCATCAACAACCCCACCCAGCAGGGCAGCATCGACCAGCTCAGCTCGGTGATGAATTCGGTCCAAGAGCTGGCCGGCAGCCAGGGTATGAACAACGACCAAATGGGTTCTGTTCTCAACGCCCTGGGGGGGGCGCTCCAGCCCGCCCTCAAGCAGCAGGCCTCGACCATTGGCGTGGGCCAGCTCGAAGGCATGCTGGGCAAACTAACCGGGGCCGGGGGAGCCACCGCTTTGACCTCCGCAATCCCACCCCAAATGCAGCAGCAGATGATCGAGGCGATCGCCCAAAAGAGCGGCATGAATGCGGGCATGGTGCAGACCATGCTGCCCAAGCTGCTGCCCGTGGTAATGGGGCTGATGGGCATGGGGGCCGCCAAACCCGGCATGGCTGGCGGCGGTAACGCCCTGTTAAGTTCTTTCCTAAACTCTGGCGCACCAAGCACCACTGACCTGGGCACCGTGATGAAGTTTGCCGGGCGCTTTTTGAACCCGCCCCAGTAGGTGATGCCTCAAGCTTTCAACCCTTCCCGCAACGCTGCCCTGGGGCAGCGTTTTTTGTTTTAGTGGGCGACTCAGTGGTTTATTGCAGACCTTCCTGGCCATCCCCAAGCTAAATAATCGTTTCAGGGGGGCTCTCCTTCACAGAAGATCTCAGACAATAGGGAATGAATGGGGCAGTTCTGATCAAGGGGTTCTACCAATGGCGGGCCAGCCAGCTTCACCTCCAGGCCCCCAATCCTCCGGTAGGGCCCAGCCCAGAGGCACCCCACCAGTGCCGATGTTTATTCATGGAGGCCCTAGGATGGTAAACCACTCCGAAGGTAGACCCTCGTTTGCCGTACAGATTATTACCCTGTGGACGGTGTTTTTGTTGGGCATAATTTTTCATACCCAGCTGGCGCTGATCCCGCTATTTCATGGTCTGAGTGTATTGGCCCCCCACGGCCATGTGGCTACTAACATTAGCCAAATTACAACAATTCTCTGGCTGATGCTGGCCTTCTTTGCCATTCCGCTGGTGGCTATGGTAGGAACCTGTTTCTTTACCTCGCGGCGCTATCGGGTGGGGCACTTTTGGCTGACGGTAGTGTATTCCGTTTTGAACCTGGCCCATCTGATCGTTGACCTGACGATTCCCCCGGTGGCCTGGTACCAGATTGCGCTGATGGCGCTGCTGTTTTTGGTGGGGCTGGTGCTTAACCTGGTGGCCTATCAGTGGGTGAAGGAGAGCCACGGCCACAGCCATCGGCTACAGTCGGCCCACTAAACTCATTCCCCCTCCACCAGTGCCCGAAAGCGATTGTCGGTGCGCAGGTCATCAGACCAGGAGTCTGGATCGTCTCGCAGAATATCCCTATATTCGGGCACTAGCTCGACAGTGGCTTGGATCTGGGTAATAGTGGTCTCAATATCGCCAGGCATCATAGCAGTAGCAGCACTTATGAAGAAACAATACTGTTAGCAACCAAAATGAGGAATGTGGTAAAAGTTTTGGCTTTACTTTAGGTCATGATGTCAACCTAATTTAGCTGCAATTGCCCTGATTTCACCCCCAGCAACAGGATTATCCGTAGGGTGGGTTAGGCGACCTTACTCCCATGCCACTCTTCTATAGAACCGTGTACATAGACGTGGATACCACGCCAGGGGCACAGAACTAGTACAACCGTCTGACAGGTTAACAGAAGGTAAGTAAGTACCCAGCCAAGGGCTCGCTTAGCAGCAGATGAAGACTGATAGTCGATGGCCATGATCGGCACCTCCTTGTAGATATAGTTTTGCGAGGGATGAAACTACCGCCACAAAATTCGACACGCTTGACAAGGCTTTCCTCTTGTAAAAACCAGCATTTATCAATAACCTCAAGAGGAAATTAAAAATATATGAATTTGATGTCAAAATCTCATTTGGGAGAACAAATCAAACGTTAATCGTTCCACTCTAGTATTTGAGATATATGATGAGAAAGCGTGAGGGGATTAAAGGGTTTGTTAATAACGCCTGCAAACCCCATTTGGTGAAGTCTCTCAACTGATAACCAGCTGGCTCTCGATGAAATCAGCAAAATTGGAACAGAATATTCAGCTGAGTAAATCTTCAACTCTTCAATGAAGAGTAGCGCATCTATTTCTGGGGTAGAGGTATCCACCAAAACAACATCAGGGCGCTGCTGTTCACATAGATTGATCCCTTCTTTTATGGAGCTTGCGGGCACTATTCTCCAGCCGCCAAGATCGCGTAGACAGGCCTCTAAAACTTCTCTAATGCTAGCCTCGTGCTCAATCAGTAGAATCAATCTGGCTGCCATTACTGCCTCAGTCATGGCTAGAAGAGGTAAGAAAAATGTGAATTAACCAATTGCTGAACCGAGGCTAATCGTCACAATTGGCCTGCGGTAGAGATCCACGATCCTCATTTTTAAGGACTATCATGACTCTGATAGATTTCTGAACTATTACTTGTCAGTTTAAGATAAGAAAATATGAAATCAATAGGAAAGTTGAGGAGCTCTCTACAGGATGTCTCATACCAGATCCTGCCTGCATACCCCTAATTCGTAGGGGCATTGCAGTGCAACACCCCTACCAGATATTAGTTTTGAACTGGGGTTTTGTGAGTTGGATTTTGTATCAGACCCTAGGCTTTAGTCTGGTTGACTGACAAAAGTTTGCCTGGATGCCACTCAAAGCCCCTTATAGCAAGGGTTTGAGGCGATCAAGAGAGTTTTATGGCTTTGTCTCGCCTGTAATGCTTGTCAGCTAAGGGTTTCAGGGGTTAGCGATCCATGTTTTGTCAGTCAATCAGCTATTGCACCCAACGAATTCTCCTTAGCTTTTTCCAGAGCATTCGCTTTAATAAATTCTCTTGCATTGCCAAGAAGTGTATAAACCCGAAGCAATTCATCGGGACGAGGACTGATCCCTAAAACCTGAGCAAGAGTTTCGCCGACAGATATCGACGTTAGACCTAAATTTTTTTTTTAGAAATAGACCTGCATTCATCTAAAATATTGTACAGTCGCTCAACATCGTTCAACTTATGATTGACTTCCATGGCGTAAAAAGTTCTCTTTTAAAGGAGAAGTTATCAAAGCAATTGTGGGGTTTGACTAGATCTGATCTTTTGGCTTTAAATGCTAAGAATAGAGTTCAACGTTATATCTTGCACCTTAATAGACGTGATGAACTAGCACACAAAAAGCTTTGATTTATCCAAAATTTAGTAATGACTACTTTATCCTAACTTTCTTTGTCTGCCAAGTAGAAATCTATAAAAATCCTTGATTTAATAATGAAGTTGCATTCTGGGCGTGCTTCTCGTGGGTTAAGAGTACGGGGAATGTATCTGGGGCGGGAGTAAGGAAAGCACCAACTTCCCAACCCATCTGAGACATCCCAACTTAGTCCGGTAAGTGAGATGCCCAGGATATATTCTAGGAGCTAGCGTCTTATTTACCTTCAAACTGGGACCACGGCTAAACAATTCCCCGTTTTCTTACCTGAAAACGGAGATACCCGTATGTTTGATCAATCCACTGGAGAACCCACCCTCTCCACCCTGATTGACTGACAAAAGTTTGCCTGGATACCCCTCAAAGCCCCTTATAGCAAGGGTTTGAGGCGATCAAGCGCGTTTTATGGCTTCATATCGCCTGCAATGCTTGTCAGCTGGGGGTTTCAGGGGTTAGCGATCCATGT
>JBGSNT010000267.1:0-3346 GCA_041739575.1 Nodosilinea sp.
GGCCTGGCCAGCCCAGGAGACGACTTCACCGACTACTACATCGACCTGCAGCGCCGGACCGCCTCGCTGCCGGCGACCATTCTGGTGCTGGCCGCCGAGGACCTAGAGTTCGCCGAAGTGCTCCAGCGCGACGGTTAGCCCTGCTTGAGCCGGTGCTGCCCTGGCACCACTCTGACTCTCCTTGGCTAGAGCGCGACGACGACTCAACGGAGAATGAGGTAGAACCATCCCCAGAGACTATTGCCGAGACTGAACCCGACGAGCAGCTCACCCTGGAGCTAGAGTTGCTGATTGGGGCCGTAGATGACAGGCCGCAAGAATCAGCCGCTTAAGCTTCCCGTTATGCCTATCCCTGCTGGCGATACCTGCTGCTAACTGCCCTGACTAGAGTCAAGCGGTAGGGGACTGATGTTTAGCCTCAACCCTGGCGAGTTCGGAGCTGAGCAGTGTTGACTCAAACGCTCTTAGGCTTAAAGACCGTCAGCTGAAAGCAGCGACTGATGAGTGCCGTGACGAGGGATGCGATCGCTAACCCAGAGCTTTACGAAAAATGATCTTGTCAACTCCATCCGCGTAAAACTCTCGAATGCGGGCTTCCTCCTGATAGCCGCTCTTGCGGTAGAACGCCCTAACGTAGTCAAAATCCTCTGTTCCCGAGGTTTCTACCAGCAAAACCCGCTGGCCACGCTCGATCAGCATTTGCTCAACGTGGTTCATCAGAGCCTTACCGCGACCTTGTTTTTGGTAATTGGGATGCACAGCAAGCAGATATAAGTTCCAGGTTCCCTCAGTCATGCGTTCTGGTGCAGCGTAGGCCATGCCGACTGGTTCGTTGTCGTCATCGGTCAACCAAAACTCTGGGCTTTGATTTTCACCACTGAAATATTGATTGAGCATTTCAGCGAGCTCCTCGGTTTGGCTGGGTTCAAACAGCCCGCTGGCTGCGGCTACAGCTATCAATGCCGGGGTGTCATCTTGCGTGGTTAGTCGAATCATAGTGTTTTCTCAGATGACAACAGTTGTTATGTAACTTCTGAGAAGATAACAACTGTTATGATAGGGTGTCAAGGTGACCTTGCAGAGCACTGCCGCTTAGGAAAGCTATGGGTTATGACGATCGCCGGGTTGAAGTCGCCAGGGCGGCCTGGCGGGTGATTATCCGCGATGGTCTAGATCGCACCAGTATGCGGGCGATCGCCCAAGAGCTAGGTTCCTCGACTGGGGTGGTCACCCACTACTTCCGTGATAAAGCAGACCTCACCCTGTTCGCCCTAGAGCAACTGTTCGAGGATGTTCTAGGGGCTATGCAAGCCTGCACCCAGGGGCAACCTAGTTTAGCTAGGCTAGAGCAAATGATGTTGTTGTCGCTGCCCCTAGAGGCCAGCGACCGAGACGATTGGCAGGTTTGGGTGGCCTTTTTGGGCTACTCGATCGGGCGCGATCGCCTCGTTCAGGAGCACCGCAAACGCTACGACCGCTTACAGCAGATGATTTCGCAAGAGTTAGCAGATCTGCAAACCGCTCAGCTCATTCGAGCCGATCTTGACGTCATGCTTGAGGCGAATGCCCTGATTGCCTTAGTGGACGGCATTAGTACAGGAGTGGTGATTCGGCCTGATCAATTTTCTGCCGATCAGCAGAAATACCTTGTGCGGCGCTATATCAACACGCTACTCGCCTCGGATTGAATCTACTCGGGCAAGCATCAATAAGAACGACCGACCGTTGCCTGCCTACATTAGCGTGGCGAGATAGGACTGACGCTGCTTTAGAAAAGCCGTCAGACGCGGTTCATAATCCTGCGTAACAGCATTTTGAATTGAGGGACGAGCCTGAAGGGCTTGCCGCCAATGGTTGATTTTTGGAGTGTTGGCCAACACTCCAAAATTGCCTACCCTATCGAAAACATCAAAGTAACGAAATATCGTTCCATAAACGCCGTCGATTAGCGAGAAGGTCTCGCCAGAGAAGTAGTTGCTTGTACCGAGTGACTGCTCAATCCAAAAGAACTTGTCTGCAATCTCGTTCCGCTTCTGCTCAAAGCTCTCTTGGTTGGCCGCATTATAGAATCCGGCAATACCGTTGAGGATAGTAGAGCCAAACTCAATCCAACTCCGGTGCTTTGCCTTTTGAAAGGGATCAGCTGGATACAGTGAGCCTGGGGTGATTTCATCTAAATACTCACAAATCACGGCTGACTCAAATAAAACATCATCCCCTATCCTCAGTAAGGGCACTTTCCCCAAGGGTGACGCTGAACTGAACCAAGCAGGCTTGTTGGCCAGGTCAATGTAAGTCCTTTCATGGGGGATTTCTTTTTCAAGGAGTGTGATGACGGCTCGCTGAACGTAGGGACAAAGATGGTGGCTGACTAGCTCTAGCTTAGGTGTTGACACAATGATTACCTCGTAGGGTGACGGCTAATTCTCAACTAATTGCATCTGCAACTAAATCAAGTTACCATGGACACAATTGCAATTGCAACTATTTCCTGGAGGGGTTGTCCTATGCCTATGCACCTGGATAAGGCCCATAACCTGGCCTGGCGCAAGTTCTTGACCGCTCACGCCCTGCTAATTGAGCGCATTGAGCAGGATCTTGCGGCTGAAAATTTGCCGCCGCTGGGGTGGTATGACCTGTTGTTTGCCCTGTCAGAAGCGCCAGAGCGTAAGCTTCGCTTTCATGAGCTGGCTCAGGCTGTACTCTTAAGCCGCAGCAACGTCACCCGCTTGGCCGATCGCCTGGAACGGGCAGAACTGCTCTACCGTGAGCCATGCCCTAGCGATCGCCGAGGTGCATTTGCCGTGATTGCCCCCGCCGGTCTCGCCATGCTAGATCGCATGTGGACTGTGTACGAAGCCGCCATTATCAAGTACTTTGCTTGTCATATTGATGCCGCTGAAGCGAAGTCTTTGATCAAAATACTGAATCGGATCACAATCCAGGAGCGGCCATGACACCCAGCCCCTTGAGCGGAGAAACTAACCTGGGCCAGCTGCTAGCCACTATGCAGCCTGTGCTTCAGCCGGGGGAGTACGTGTTTTGTAGCCTTCCCCATCAGGTTGGCTACAGTCCGAGCCTCGAGCCCATTGGGTTGTTTAGGGAAGCGGAGGGGCTGACGCTCATGCTGGAGCGCCACCAGGCTGACGCGGCAGACCTGCCCTATCCGGCAATTTTCGCCCTGATTACCCTCACCGTGCACTCTAGCCTGGAGGCAGTGGGGTTTTTGGCGGCGATCGCTACTCGACTGGCCAGCCACGGCATTAGCGTCAACCCCGTTTCGGCGTTTTACCACGACCACCTGTTTGTGCCCGCCCTTCAGGCGGAAGCGGCCTTGGCGCTCCTC
>JBGSNT010000269.1:0-2060 GCA_041739575.1 Nodosilinea sp.
AGGCGTTGGTGGAGCTCCATAATAAGTCTGGCTGCTGATAATCACTTCAGCCAGTCTCGGACATGACGGCCCTCCGGGGCGCAGGCGTGTCCGTTTTTCTTCACCTTTCCCACGGCCTGAGAACTTCGCACTGTTCAGCTATGTAACCTTCTCGCGGAAACTTAAGTGTTCCACATCCAGGAAGATCCATAAATCTAATGCCTTGATGAATAAACTCTTGTGCTTCCAGAGTGGTTTCGACAACCCCGACTGCTGATACCCTTTCCCCAGCTATTGCATTTATAAGTGATGACTTACCACTTCCAGATGCGCCTATTAGGCCGCACAAAACCTCTGCTTCGTCAAATTCATTAATTTTCTTTCTGCATTGT
The DNA here is from genome assembly GCA_041739575.1 of Nodosilinea sp. Lineage (GTDB taxonomy): Bacteria > Cyanobacteriota > Cyanobacteriia > Phormidesmidales > Phormidesmidaceae > Nodosilinea. Next base: position 372 of record JBGSNT010000269.1, read on the forward strand.
TCTGCAAAATTTGCAACTTCAGTGATTAGGCTTTCTGGAGTGGTTGTCATGGTTTTCCTTGCAGAGATTCAGAAAGATAGCAACATATATTCATTCTTCCCAAGATCGCGGATTGTAGGCCTATTTCCGGATAATTACCTACTTTTTATGACAAAAGTTTAAAGTTTTGGTTTGGAAGAAATCCTTTGTATTCATAGATACAAAAGTGTTCAAACTCGTGAAGTGGGCATTACCCATCATCAAATGAAGCTGTTTCAGTCAGCCCAATCTTCTTTGAAGCTAAGCAATTTCAGCAGGTTGCATTGGGGCGATCGCCCCTTCCCCCACAGTCGCCAGTGCTCACCCTGCCGTAGCTGCGATCGCCCTGCCCGCCGTGAGCCCACCAGCCCATTGATACAATGGTGAGGCAGCAACCCTGTGCAGGCTGCAACCCAAAGCGCTGACGGAGACCTTCCATGGACAAGACCGTTAACCTTGCGATTCCCTTCGCCTTTCTCTTACAGGCGATCGCCAGTCTCAGCCGTGCTGACAAGCAGCGCCTCTGGGAGTTTCTCGATAGCGACCTACAAAACCCTGCCGACGAGCCCCTTGATGCTGAGGAAGAGGCTGAGGTGGCTACAGCCTATGCTGAGTACGCAGCCGGAGATTTTGTCACCCTAGACGAGTACACAGCGCAGCGGTCACAGCGGACAGCATGAGCTACGCCATCGTTGTGCCCAAAAGCGTACAAAAGCAGTTAGACAAGTTACCAGAGCAGGTCTATCAGCGTATCCTCAAAAAAGTACGACTTCTAGCGGACGATCCTCGCCCCGATGGCTCTCTGAAACTTAAGGGCATGGAAGCCGAGTACCGGATTCGCATTGGCAATTATCGTCTACGCTACAAAATCGACGATGGAAACCAGGTCGTTATCATAGGCCGATGCCAGCACCGCAAAAACGTCTACGACTAACTTCAGCATTGCTCATTTAATCTCCACCGAGCCCAATCCTCTTTGAAAGCGGCCAAGTGCAGCGGCTTGCGTTGAGGCGATCGCGAAGCGTGTGCAGCGCACAATTGCCCATTCTCTCCGCTGGTGGGCAGTGCCCACCCTACCGTGGATCCCAACAGGTAGAGAACTCTTACGCGCCCGCGTTACGGCATCAGCCACATCTTGCTCGGTAATTTTTAGCTCGGCCAGCTTCTCTCTAACTGCATCAGACCGCTGAATTTTCACGGGAGTGAGAATTATCTGCCCGCTCTCAACCGTAATTTCAAAATACTCTACGTGGCCAACTGCTTCGGTCACACTTAGCGGTAGGGTAATTCGATTTTGATCCGTAAGTTTAGTCAGCACTTCACAAATACCCGGTAAAGCTATGCACCCAGCTTAGCGTAAGGTGCATTATCCGAAGAACACCTCACATCCACCTAGAATAGGGTGGGCACTGCCCACCATTCAATTTAAGCTGCTCTAGTTAGCCCAATCCTCCTGAAAACTAGGCAGGTTTAGCAGGTTGCATTGGGGCGTTCGCGAAGCGTGTGCAGCGCACAATCGCTCCTTTCCCTCACAGTCACCAGTGCCTACCCTGCCGTATCTACTCTTGACGGAGGCTACACTAAAGAGAGTCCTTCGCCCAAACCCCATGACCGCAGGCAACCCCATGGCTTCCACCAACGTCGTGCTCGATGCCGTAATGCAAGAGATTG
>JBGSNT010000270.1:0-6093 GCA_041739575.1 Nodosilinea sp.
CAGCCACTCATCCAGGGAAGCAGCTTCCCAGATGGGGTAGAAGTGCAAGCCGATGGCGTTGGAAGACGGCACAACCGCACCGGAGATGATGTTGTTGCCGTACATCAGGGAGCCAGCTACGGGCTCACGGATGCCGTCGATATCGACCGCAGGGGCGGCGATGAAGGCAATGATGAAGCAGGTGGTTGCGGTCAGCAGAGTGGGGATCATCAGAACGCCAAACCAGCCTACATAGAGGCGATTCTCGGTGCTGGTAATCCACTGACAAAACCGCTCCCAAGCTCCCGCATTATCGCGGGCGCGAAGAGAAGTAGTCATAGTAAAAGTGCCAATGAATAACAACGAAAAATGAATAATGGGCGAATATACTACTCGTCCATATGCAGTGTAAAGTTTCTCTTCCCCATAGAAAACGAGGGAATAAAAAAGTTTATTTCGTTGCACAAAAGTAAATAATTAGCCCGGCGGCCACCCTAGCCCACGGCCCCCTAGCAGGTGTAGGTGAAGATGAAAAACCGTTTGTCCGCCGTCATTTCCGGTGTTGATCACGACGCGATAGCCGGTTTCGGTCAGGCCGACCTGATCGGCTATATGCTTAACAGTTAGCAATAAATGACCTAACAGTTCTTTGTCTTCAGGGGTGGCATCCGACAGTTTGGGGATAGGCTGTTTGGGAATGACCAGAATATGAGTTGGGGCCTGGGGGGTAATGTCGGTAAAGGCAAGGCAGAGATCATCCTCATAGACTATGTTGGCCGGAATCTCTTTGCGGATGATTTTGCCAAAAATAGTGTCGCCACTCATGGGGAAAGTAAACCTACAAGACGTTGATATTGTCGCATGGGACTGGGAGCGCCCAAGATTGGGCCAGGGGGCTCTACAGGACCAGGGTGTACCACTGAATATCGGGGGGATGGTTAACCAGTTCGGGAATTTCGCGGATGAACTCGTCCATGTAGCCCGATCGATAGTGGGACTTAAACGCGGCGTCATCTTGCCAAGTGCCCAGAGTGACAAATTCCCCTGGGTTTGAGTTGCCCTGCAACAGCTCAAACTGTAAACAACCAGGATTTTCGCGGGCAAGCTCGGCCACTTCTATGAGCAGCGCCTTTAACTCGGCTTCCTGCCCCGGACGAGCAATCACTTTGGCAATGGTGCGGACGGTGTCGGCCATAACTTACCTCCCCTTGGATGTGGGTGCACCCCCTGAGTATCCCAAACATTGATCAGAGATGGCTAGCGATCGCCGAGCTGAGTCGCCGTCGTCGCTGGTGCGCCAACCCTTAGTCCCGTTGACCCGATCGCCACTGCCTGGGTGAGGCCGATGCTTCCCCACGGGCTTCACAACCGAGGGCTGGGTCGGCTTGAACTCGATGGTTTTAGTTCGATAATGGAGACATCACAACAGCGCGAACTAAGGGAGTGAAGCATGGGGTTATCCCACCGCAGGGGCCGGTTGGGGGGAATGGTTGGGCGGTTGGGCCGTGCGATCGCCCTGCTGCTCGGTCTTTGCCTCGCCTTAGCAGGCTATCCTCGCCCTGCCTTGGCGGTCACCTGGTACCCCGTAGCCGAAGCCAGTCAGGGCCAGCAGCAGCAGTTTGTAGATCTCGATTCTATCGAGGCGAGGGGAAGGGGGCAGGTGCGCGTGGGCAGCTACTATATCGATCGCCGCTCGGGATCGCCCCAGCGCACCACCTATCTGACGGAGTACGACTGTGCCCGTCGCCGCTTTCGCGATGTGGTGTTTGACGGCCCCGTCGGCAGCAGTCGCTGGATGCCCGTAGACCGAGACCCGCTCAACTCGGCGGTGATGGAATACGTGTGTGCGATGGTGCAGTCTGGTGAAGAGAATTAGGGGCTGGTTGCCCCAGTTTGCTATAGCAAACTGACGTGGTGAGCCAGGGCGAGAGCGAGGGGGGTGGATGGATGGGTAGAGGGGCGAATGGGGGACGCCTACAGGGCGCTAGAAGCCTCAGCCCACTACCATCACCTGGGCGGTCTCTCCCGCAGCAATCAGCGTCGTCCCTAGGGGCACTACGGCCAGAGCATTGGTGCCGGCCAGGTTGATCAAATTGCCCGAATTATGGCCGCCCCCCGCCAGATCAAAGTCATAGCCACTGGCCGTGGGCCTGAGCTGGCCCCACAGGTAGGTTTCCCGCTGGCCCCCCGCCCTCAGGGGGTGACGGGTGATGGCGGGCACAAAGGTTGGCCCCCACCCCGATCCCAGACCCGATCGCTTGCGCAGGGCCGGGACGACAAACCGCCAGAAGGTGACCAGGGCCGACACCGGGTTGCCCGGCAGCCCAAAGTACAGGGCAGGCGTCCCCCCCGCCGCTGGCCAGGTGGCTACCGTCAGGGGCTTGCCGGGCTTGACCGCCACCGATCGAATGTGTAGAGTGGCCCCCAGCGCCGCCAAAATCTCATCTACATAGTCAAAATCGCCCACCGATACCCCGCCGGAGGACAGGATCACATCGGCCTCGGTGAGCGCTGAGGCAATGGCCCTACGCAGGGCCTGGGGCTGGTCAGGCACAATGCCCAGGGGGAGAGGGATGCCGCCTGCCTGACGCACCAGCGCCGCCAGGGCATACTGGTTAGAGTCGACAATTTGCCCCGGCTGCAGCGGCATGTCAGGGGTGACCAGTTCATCCCCGGTCGAGAGAATGGCCACCCGCGGCTGGCGGAACACCGGCACCTGGAGGCACTGGGCGGCCGCCAGCACCGCCAGCTCTGGCCCACCGATGGCTAGGCCCGCGGCCATGAGGGTGTCCCCCGCCCGACAAAAACTGCCCCGGTGGCGGACAAACTGCTGGGGCGCTGGGGCCTCTAGCACCAGCACCCGATCGCCCTGGTGCTGGGTGACCTCCTGCATGACGATGGTGTCGGCTCCGACGGGCAGCATTGATCCGGTGAAAATGCGGGCGGCCTGATGGGGGCCGATGGGCAGGGTGGGCGATCGCCCCGCTGGAATCGTTTCCGTCAGCGTTAGCGCTACCGGCGTTGCCGGACTGGCCCCCTGCGCATCCCCATGGCGCACGGCGTAGCCATCCATCGCCGAATTATCCCAGTGGGGAAAATCGAGGGGACTGGGCACCGCTTTCGCCAGAATGCGCCCCAGGGCAGCTTCTAGGGAGATCAGCTCAGGGGCTGTGGGGGAGGCGACCAGGTCAAGGATTTTGGCTTCAGCCTCTGGGACGGATAGCATAGGGGGAGACAATAGCCCAGCGGCTTTGGCCCTGGGTTAGCGAGGGGGGGAATAGGGAGGGCTAGCCCGATAGCGTCAGCTGGCTTCAGACCTGGGCGTGGGGGGTGGAGGGCTAAAAGTCTGGACGGGTGATGAGGCAGCTTAGCCCCAGGGCGACTGAGCCTGCCAGGGTGGCCGCCGCCGAGGCATCAGTGCCTAGAACCATGAGCAAACCATAGAGCCCGAGCCCCACAGCGGCCACCAGTCCCAGGGGGGTAGCGAGAAAGTCTAAGAACTCCAGGAGCCCTTCGAGAAACCGTAAAAACTGAAGCCAGCGTGCCAGAAATGCCATGGTTTTACCGTTGGGTAGATTTGGCCGGTTAGCTAGAGACTCAGCTTAGAGTGTTCCAGCCCAATATTCTGGGTAGGTATGGCACCATACCTACCCAGAATATTGTTTTAGATGGAATACTTTTAGGCAACTGTTCCCACAATAACTGTCGTGGCCTTAACCAAAATCTCGTGGCCCCAAATTCTTCAGGTTTTCCTTAGTAAAGGGCCTGCATCAGCCGTTTGCGGTAGGTGGCGGCCAGGGGGGCGCGATCGCCTAGGAGCTTGAATATCGTTAGCATTGCCTTGCGAGCGGCGTCGTTGCGGTAGGTGCGATCGCGCTCCACCACCCCTAAAAAGCCCTCCAGGGCGGCGGCAAAGTCCCCGGCTAGCGACGCCTGTCCAGCCACGCCAAAGGCGGTGTCCAAATCAGAATTCCCCAGCTCGGTGAGGGTTTGGCGCAGGGTGACTAACCCCCGCAGCCCGTCTGCCTGGTCGGCGGTGGCGCGATCGCCGGGGTCAATTAAATCTAGGTACTGCATGGCCAGGGCGTCATCGCCCTGGGCCAGGTACACCTGGGCCGCCTTCAGCAGAATGGCACCGTTGTTGGGGTAGCGGGTCAGCAGGTTGGTCAGCGCCGGGAAAATATTGGCCGGGTCACCGCTGGCCTGGGCCGCATCGAAGCTGGCCAGGTCTTGCTCCAGGCTCGACTGCAGGCCCAAACCGGTCAGCAGCTCGCGCAGCTGCGGCTCAGGCAGCACCCCCACAAATCCCTCCTGCACCTGCCCCTGGCTGACAATGCGCACATCGGGCACTCCCTCCACCCGAAAGGCCTTGGCGAGTTCGGGGTTTTGATCAATATCCACCTTGGCCAGAGTAAAGTCGTACTCCTGGGCTAAAGTTTCGAGCATGGGCTTGAGGAGCTGGCAGGGGCCACACCAGGTGGCAAAGAAATCGATCAGCACCGGCCTCTCAAAGGAGGGTTGCAGGACGGCCTGCTCAAACTCAGCTTGGTTAACGGTAATAGACTGTCCCATCGGATCCTCAGCGGGGGCTTAGAAATAAGTCGTACAGCGACAGCAGCACTTCTACCACGATCAATAACACCACGTACCATTCCAGGCGCAGCCCGGTTTGGTGTCGCTGTAGATCGAGCACGGTCTCAGCGGTGCGGCTGACCAGATCGAGCTTGCGCTCCAGGGCCGAGTGGCGTTCGCGAATTTCATACTCATCCTCCAGGCGGTGGTAGAGGGGGTCTAGCTCGGGGTATTCCCACAGCAGCTCGGGCTTATCCACAATTTCGACCCGGCCCACAATTTTGTGCTGAATCATCAGCGTTTGACCAATTTGCTTGAGCAGCTGCTCGCCTTGAACGCTGGTGCGGTGCCTCAGCTGCAGCTCGGCGGCGTAGGGCTCAATGCGGTCAAACACAGCGGCGGCCCCCAGCTCGTAGTAGGCCAGCACCACGCTCTTAGACATCACATCGGCCACCAGCTGCAGCCGCAATTCATCTAGGGACGACAGAAAAATCAGCCCGTCCTGTACCTTGCCGCTGCTGTTGGGGGCCAGGCGAATTGTTGCCGCCTCGGTTTCAGGCCGGTCGAAAGGGGCGGTGATGTGGGGTTTGAGGGTAGCAATAAAGGCTCGTGCGGCCTCCTCAGAGAGGCCAAATAGCACCACAGCTCCGTAGCCAAACAAGGCCCCTTGGCCCTGGCTGTCAATGGTTACCATGAGCGGCGGCGTGGCGGGAAGGAGGGTGTTATGGGCCTGGGCGATCGCCGCCACATCAATTGCCTGACCTAAAAAATAGGCTTGCACCGCTACGTCAGCGGTGCTGGTGGGGGCCGCGACTGCGGTCTCTGGGGGCAAGGTTGTCATTGTAAAAAGACAGCTCGGGGCAATGTCATGGGTAAAGAATAGAATTGAGGTGCTATGGCTCCAGGGCCTACGGTTCAATAGTTTCGCTGGTATTGAGAACTGTTGCGGAATGCCGGAGAGGAGTAATGTTCCGTATATTCCATCGTAGGTTATGTTAGAAAACTGGCATATGTTCCATTGGGTCACCCACGGTAGCCCCCGGGTGAGCTCCGCTGGGGGGCAGCCTAAGGTTTGCCGTGAGCCCTGCCATGGGCGGTTCGGGTGGTGTTAAGTAGGGCCGCAGCCATGAATCGAGTGGTATTCATTCTCGGAGTTTTAGAAGACGAAGACGTAGACTGGCTGATTGCCGCCGGCCAACGTCAAGAGCTGCAGCCGGGGGACGTTTTAATTCGCGAAGGTGAGCCCTGTGATGCTATCTTTCTCATTCTAAACGGCGGCTTAGAGGTTTCGGTGGCGGCGCTCAATGCCCAGCCCATTGCCCATTTGGCCACCGGTGAGGTGGTTGGCGAAATGTCGTTTGTCGATGGTCAACCTCCTTCGGCGTCGGTTACAGCCATTGAACCTAGTACATCACGCGAAAAGTTATGCAACATCAATGTAGTGCTTACCTAGCTTCTTATCGGCTTGCTCTTTGGTGAATGACCAGTTGATGGTTTTGCGCTGTCGGTTCCGTTTGGCTTTCCAAGCCCGAACCTCTCTCA
>JBGSNT010000272.1:0-14931 GCA_041739575.1 Nodosilinea sp.
TTGAGCTAGGCTGTGGCGCCAGGCAGCGGAAGTTATCACCCAGCCCTGGGCAACGGGCAGGCCGCTTTGACCGAGCAGCCCCAGGGTGTATGCCTTGTGGCCCACGACCCTACGGTCAGCTAAGGCCAGGTCATCTAGAGATCGAAGCCAGGTCATGCACGGGATAGAAATAGCCCTCAACAGAAACCGTCTGAGGGGAAGGACCAACTTGAGCCCGTTCCAGGTCTAGATGCGGAGTTATCCCGTAGAACGACTACAGACCCCAAGCTGGACTGGGCATAGGCCATGAACGCAAGATACTTTATTGGAGCTTAAATCTTATACCTGTAGATTCTAAGCGATGGGAACTCTTTCCCAAGCCAGCCTGCCCACTCAAACGCCAGGTTCACTATTTTCACCCACGCCTTGGCCGCGCCCTTGGGCCAACCTAGAGAAGTCGATAGCCGCTATTGCCCAGGTAAGGGACTTGCCGAAAAATAATGTCCCCTGTGATCGGGTTTCGACGCCGCTCAACCCTCGACGGTTGAAGGTTGAACGGAGTCAAAACCTGGCTACTGGTACAAGATTAACCCGCATCTCCCTAAGGCCAGCTGTATTGGTTAGGGTCGGGCGATCGCAAACTAGACATCCCCCAGGCTTAGCCCCGGCACCTTGGCCCGCGCGGTTCCACCCTCACGAGAGAGAGGCTCTATGCGCTCCCTTCCCTCCCCCCAGGCGCTGCTTACCCAGGGCAAGCAGCAGATACTCAACCTATTTTTAGCGGGCTCCTGTCCCCTATGCCAGCGATCTACGGCAGCGGGTCTGTGCCCCAGCTGCACTCGCCAGGTACGCCAGTGCCAGAGGACAGAGCCCTGCGATCGCCAGGACCCGGCCCTACCGATAGTGGCCTGGGGCAACTACGAAGACAGCTTGCGCCAGGCGATCGGCCAGCTCAAATACAATGGCCATACCGAGATCGCTCGGGTCCTAGGCACCGAACTAGGACAAGTCTGGCTGACCCATGGTCGATTCCTGGCGGTGTCTGCCCGCCCGATCGCCATCGTACCCATACCGCTGCATGCCACGAAGCAGCAGCAGCGCGGCTTTAACCAGGCTGACCTGCTAGCCCGGTGGTTTTGTCGATTGACCCGACTTTCGCTCCACAGCCAGGCCCTGTTGAGGGTACAGGCCACCCAGGCCCAGCACCGGCTCAACCGCAGCGATCGCCAGCGCAACCTGGCCCAGGCTTTTGCCGTCGCGCCAGATCAGATCGCACCGCTGAAGCACTGCACGGTGTGGCTGCTAGACGATATCTTTACCACCGGCGCTACGGCCCAGTCGGCGGCCCAGGCCCTTCGCCGGAGCGGTATTTCCGTTGGCGGCATCTGTACAGTGGCGCGGGCTGTAGCCTGGGATCAGCTCTCGTAATGCACTGTCTACAGGCCAGGCATAATCACGTCAGCCTGGCAGAGAAGGCTGAAAGCAACTGCGCGTCATCCCCAAGTATGAACAATTACCTCGGTTAGTGCGGCTGTGGAGAAGGTGCACTAGTATAAATCTAAAGAAATTATTAATAGTTGCCATGAACCCCCAGATTCTACGCCATCTATGGTCTTTGGTAGAGCGCTCCCAGAGCGGCCACCTCCTGGCCCTAGACGACAATAGCCTGGTGAGTTGGTTACTAGAGCAGTTCTCTCGGCAGCAGGCCATTAACGCCGCTGAGGCCGATCAGCTCAACCACTACATTCGCTCTAAAATTCCCCTCATCCGCGACCTGGCCCAGTAGACCTAGCCCAGTAGACCTGGCCCAGCAATAGCCGTCTCCAGCAGACTGCGACCTCAGGTTGGTAGACTATAGCCCATAGGAAGGGGCGGCGGGACTAGGGATCCGGGGAAGCCCGCGTCTGCCTGGCATGGCAAGGTGCGGATTTGCCCCAGGGAGTCGGAAGCAGCCACCGTTGGTGCCGTTGACCGTTGGCCCGCTGGACTCGTAATGACCGCGAACTATTGTTAGCGTGAACTATCTGTTAGATCATGCCGTTTCTCAGGAGATACCGGTATCCCGCCAGATAGCTGCTGCTTGACTTCAGTTGTAGCCAGCGCCAGCTCACTGAGGACATTCTGCATCGCCTTCTAGATCGCTGGCTATCGCCATTGTGCCGCCCCGGTTTTGGCCAGTGACCGTGCCCCATGGCCTAAGCGCTTGACCCAACGCTGCGCTGTGGGCCAGCCCTGGAGGAAACATCCTATTTTCTTAGCAGCGCCGTGGCCATCGCTAAACCCCATGCCCAGCTCTGATGCATGGCTGTTATCAAGGTTTACCCAAACGGAACGCACCCGGCTGAGTTTGGGATGCCCCAGAACATAATTTGTTATCAATAATACAAAATGAAAACTCAAACCATTGGAGTGTTAACCAAGTGCAACACTCTTTAATTGTCTGGGTGTCTGTTATAGACGTTTTTTGTGAGTGAGGATTGATTTATGCGTAAGTGGGGTTTACTCGCAGCCGCTCTGGGGCTGACCGTAGCAGCCTGCGGTGGTGCAACCACGACTTCTACATCCGGCGATGGGGACACAGCCACAGGTTCTGGCGGTAGCCGTGTCGATTTGGTCAAAGAGAGGGGCACGCTTGTTTGCGGGGTTGATGGTGGTATTCCAGGCTTTAGCTTTGTGGATGAAAGCGGTACCTACTCCGGCCTGGATGTGGATGTTTGCAAGGCAGTAGCCGCCGCGGTGCTGGGCGATGCAGAGGCAGTAGAATACCGTCGCCTAGACTCTACCGAGCGCTTTACGGCCCTGGCCGGGGGCGAGGTAGACATGCTCTCTCGCAACACGACCTGGACAATTAGCCGCGATACCAGCGTCGGTCTAGAGTTTGCCCCTACCACCTTTTTCGACGGCCAGGGCATGCTGGTGCGCACCGACAGCGGCATCACAACCCTCGAAGACTTTGCGGGCAAAGCCATCTGCGTTGAAACCGGCACCACCACCGAACTCAACCTGACCGACCAGATGCGGCAGCTCGGCGTTGAATTTGAGCCGGTGGTATTCCAGGATGCTGACGCCGCCTACGCCGCCTACTCCGAGGGCCGCTGTGAGGGCATGACCTCCGACAAGTCTCAGCTGGTGGCCCGTCGCAGCACCCTGCCCAACCCCGACGAGCATGTTCTGCTCGAAGTCACCATGTCTAAGGAGCCCCTGGGCCCGGTGACGGTGAACAACGATTCAGCCTGGTTTGACGTGGTCAAATGGACGACCTTTGGTCTGATGCAGGCCGAGGAGTTTGGCATTACCTCAGAGAACGTCGCCACCTTTGAAGGGACCGAAAACCCTGACATTGCCCGCTTTCTTGGGGCTGAGGGCACCCTGGGCAGCGACATGGGTCTGCCCAACAACTTTATGGTTGAGGTGATTTCCCAAGTCGGCAACTACGGCGAAATCTACGATCGCAACGTCGGCGAAGGCTCTCAGTTTGGCCTAGAGCGTGGCCAAAATGCCCTGTGGAGCCAAGGTGGGCTGATGTACTCTCCCCCCTTCCGCTAAACCAGCACCAACCGGTTACCTGGCTTGACCCTAGGGCTCTAAATAAAGCCTTTGGGCCAAGCCAGAAGCCGAGTCTATTCAAGAGGGGCTCGCCATACCAAGCCCCTCTTGAAAGACGCCTGTAGCAAATTCAACTTTTCTTGACCCCCTGCTTCGACTATTTTGCTTATAGCTTTTGCACTGATGCAACCCAGGTGATATAGATGGCCCACGATAGCGGCGGCAAATCCTTCAATCTGAAGGCAATGCTGCGGGACGAGCGCTTTTGGAAGATTGCTTTCCAGGTGATTACGCTAGTCGTCGTCCTCGCTTTAATTACTTTTTTCCTAGGTAACCTCAACCGTAACCTGGCTCAACAGGGACGGGCCTTTGGTTTTGGTTTTTTGGTCAACCCGGCGGGCTTTAGTATTGGCGAGAGCCTGATTCAGTATCGCCCCAACGACCCCTACTGGAAGGCATTGACGGTGGGCTTGAGCAACACCCTCAGCCTAGTGGCGGCGGGTATTGCCTTGACCACGCTGCTGGGGGTAGTGGCTGGGGTTGCTAGTTTCTCTAAGAACTGGCTGGTTTACAAGCTTAGCCGTCTGTACGTGGGGCTGGTGCGCAACATACCGCTGCTGCTGCAGCTCTTCTTTTGGTATTTCGCCATCTTTGGTGCCCTGCCTCGGCCCGAAAGCCAAATTGATGTGTTGGGGCTGGCCTACCTGAACAACCGGGGGGTTTATATTCCCTGGGCCAGCAGTGCGGGGCTAGCCCTGTTGGGCATTGCCGCTACGATTGGGGCCGCGATCGCAGCGTTTTATCTCTGGCAGTTGCGCACTAACATTCGCATTGAAACCGGTACGGGCGGCAAGACCCAATCCATTGCCCTAGGGGTGCTGGGTTTGGCGTGGTTGGCCATCATCGTCCTGGGCATGAACTGGACCTTCCCCGAGGGCGTAGAAGGGGGCGGCGTAACCGGCGGATTGCGCCTGTCGCGGGAGTACGTGGCATCCCTGACCGCGCTTGTCTTCTACACCTCTGCCTTTGTGGCGGAGATTGTGAGGGCGGGCATCCAGTCGGTCTCTAAGGGGCAGTGGGAGGCAGCCCGTGCCATGGGCTTAAATGCGGGCATGGTGATGCGACTGGTGGTTTTCCCCCAGGCCCTGCGGGTAATCATCCCGCCCATGAATAGCGAGTACATGAACCTGACTAAGAACACCAGTCTGGCCTTTGCGATCGCCTTTCCAGAGATATATTCGATTGCGACCACCACCTATAACCAAACCGGTCGCCCGGTGGAGGTCTTTGTGGTGTTGATGGCCACCTACCTCATTCTTTGTTTACTCATCACCCTGGTGATGAACCAGTTCAACCGGGCCGTGCAGTTCAAGGAGCGCTAAATCATGACTACGGTAACTCCCGACACCCTCTCCTCTGGACGCCCTGATGTGATTGCATTAGGCCCGGCGGCCTGGGCTAAAAAGAACCTGTTTAGCGACTGGTTTAATAGTCTGCTGACCATTGTGATTGTGGGTGCCTTTGGCTGGGGCCTTTTTCGCCTGGTCGCCTGGGCCCTGACCACCGCCCAATGGCAGGTGATTCCCAATAACTTTGGGCTGTTCATGACCGGCACCTTTCCCTCGCAGCTGTACCCCCGCATTTGGGCCCTGCTGGCGATCGTCTGCGGTCTAGCGGGCCTATCGTGGGGGGTGCTAGGGCGCAATGTTTCGACCCTGTTCAGCCGCAACGTGCTGATTGGGCTGGGGGCGGCCTGCGCCTTTATTGTTCTGTTTCCGCCGACTCGGCCCAGCTCCCTCAAGCTGTTGCCGATGGTGGCCCTAGTGGCGATCGCCGCCGCCGCCGGCCGCCAGATTGGGCGAAAGTTTCCTGGGGTAGGCAAGTGGGTCTCCCTGGCCTGGTTTTTGTCATACTTTGTCGCCCTCTGGCTGCTGGGGGGCGGTCTGGGGCTAGTCCGCGTCTCCACCAATGACTGGGGCGGACTGGTGCTGACTCTGTTTACGGCGGTCAGCGGTATCGCCCTGTGCTTTCCGCTGGGTTTGCTGCTGGCCCTAGGCCGGCGTAGCGCCCTGCCGGTGGTACGGTGGCTCTCGACCGGCTACATCGAGTTAGTCCGGGGCATTCCCCTGGTGGCCGTACTATTTATGGGCCAGGTGATGATTCCGCTGTTTTTGCCGGTTGGGTCACGCCCTGACCGCATCCTGCGGGCCATTATTGCCCTGGCGTTGTTCAGCGCCGCCTACTTAGCCGAGAACGTTCGAGCCGGCCTACAGGCAGTTCCCCGAGGCCAGAACGAAGCGGCCATGTCCCTCGGTCTCAACACGCCAGCTACCCTGGGCCTCATTGTCCTACCCCAGGCCCTTAAGATTGCCATTCCGGCGATCGTCGGGCAGTTTATTAGCCTGTTTCAGGACACCACCCTGCTCTCTATCGTCGGGTTGGCAGAACTTCTGGGAATTGGCAAATCGATCTTGGCTAACCCCTCCTACCTGGGCCGCTACGCCGAGGTCTATCTATTTTTAGCGGTGATTTACTGGCTATTTTGTTACGCCATGTCTTTAGGCAGCCGCAAAATCGAAGAGAAGCTAAATACCACCCATTAAAGTTTGCTATGGAGTCTCTGCGTGTAACAGTTAACAGTCTGGAAAGCAGAAACCCCATAGGGTTAAGGCAAAATAGCAGTATCTTGCCTTCGTTGAGAGCCAAGTTCAGTCGGGGAGCTTAGGGTTTTTCCTGGGCCAACCCCAATTCCCTAGCTTGGCCCATTCCCTAGCTTGGTAAGAGTACTGCTGAAGCGTCTATTTATGAGTTGTTAGTCGCCCCCAAAGGGCGTGATTGAGAGGAACCTATCCATGGCCCAGTTTCAGACGGAGCAAACTTCTGCCCAGCAGACCGGCACTGAGCCGGTCATCGTAGCCCGTGATGTGGAAAAGTGGTACGACAATGGCTTCCACGTGCTGAAGGGCGTCAGCATGACGGTCTACAAGGGTGAAGTGCTGGTGGTTATGGGCCCCTCTGGGTCGGGGAAGTCGACCTTCATTCGTACCTTTAACGCCCTGGAGCCCTACCAAAAGGGCACCATCGAGGTGGATGGCATCACCATTTCCCACGACCTCAAGAATATTGAGGCCATCCGTCGGGAGGTGGGCATGGTGTTTCAGCAGTTCAACCTGTTTCCCCACCTGACGGTGCTGCAAAACGTCACTCTGGCGCCGATCTGGGTGCGCCGCTGGCCCAAGGCCAAGGCCCAGGAAGTGGCCATGCAGCTGCTGGAGCGGGTAGGCATTTTAGAGCAGGCCCACAAGTTTCCCGGCCAGCTGTCGGGGGGGCAGCAGCAGCGGGTGGCGATCGCGCGCTCCCTGGCCATGCAGCCCAAGGTGATGCTGTTTGACGAACCCACCTCGGCCCTCGACCCCGAAATGGTGCGAGAGGTGCTAGATGTGATGCGATCGCTGGCGGACTCGGGCATGACCATGGTGTGCGTCACCCACGAGGTGGGCTTTGCCCGCGAGGTGGCCGACCGGGTCGTACTCATGGATGGCGGCTACCTGGTGGAAGAAAACACCCCCCATGATTTCTTCACCAATCCCCGCGAAGACCGCACTCAAAAGTTCCTCTCCCAGATTTTGTAAGCTGGGGGCGTAGAACAAGTCTTTCTACTGTAGGGACAAACGGTTGTTTGCCCGACGCAGGGAAGTTATGTTCGAGCAAGCCTAGGTTGGGTTCTGCATGGCTCAGTGGCCTATTAGGACTGGCATCCAGCTGCTTCACCCTACCTTTGCACCTAGGTGAGAATGGCTCCTTACCGAGACAGCCTCCCCGACCCTCCTGGGAGGGT
Organism: Nodosilinea sp.; assembly: GCA_041739575.1. Lineage (GTDB taxonomy): Bacteria > Cyanobacteriota > Cyanobacteriia > Phormidesmidales > Phormidesmidaceae > Nodosilinea. The sequence goes on from JBGSNT010000272.1 coordinate 7,364, forward strand.
CGGGGAGGCTGTTTTCCCAAGAATTATTCTTTGTCGAAATCAGGCTACCTTAGCCCAGCCTTCTGAAGGCTGGGCTAAGCAGTGTTTACCCTATTCCAGCAACAGGGTCTTGGTGAGTATCTCCATCCACGTCTCGACTCAGCTCGACGACCTCGCTTCGACTCCGCTCAGCGATCGGGGCTCGGCTTCGCTCAGTGACCGGGGCTCGGCACTGCTGGGCGGTACGGGGATAGGGTCGCTCCAATCGTTGGGTTCGGAGTAGCCGAGGGCGTGGAGGATTTTGATGGTGCGGTCTATGCCCGCCAAGCTACCGTAGAGCCGGTGGCGCACTTCCTCGGGGTGGGGCTGAGGTTTGCCAGAGGGCGACGGCGGCATGTAGGCTTGCTCGTACCTCGCCCGTCTCGGAACCGCTATAGTCTCGTTGTGACACTTCAAAGAGCTGAATGTGGGCTTGATCTGAAGCCATGGCTTCAATCATGGTAATGGTCTCGCATTAAACTGCTCACGCGGAGCGGGGACGGTTTCCCCCCCTACAGGTCGCCCCAACCGGGGAATCGTTACTCCGTCCAGGAAATTCGCCACAATCTAGCGCTGATCGCCCTGTCCCATGTACTGCCCGTGAATGCTCACGGCGTAGGGGACCAGGTAGGTCAGCCCGACGGAGATCCAGCGGGTCCGGGTCATGGTGCCCGATCGCACCGCCGCCCCGTGGTTAATGACAAACAACAGGGTGCCGATAACTAACGCCACCCGTACTGCCCGCACCGCCAGGAGAGGATTTACCAGCGCTGCAAAATATCCTTTAATGGCTTGCATGCTCTGCCACACCTAACCCCATTAACCCTAGTACCAAGAACGCAGCCCCATTCTAGGACTATCGCTATGTCCGCCATCTACGAAGTTGAGCACATTACCCGCTATCGGTACGCCAAGCCCGTTACCTTTGGCCCCCACCGGGCCATGTTTTTACCCCGAGGCAGCTATAGCGGGCGGTTGCTGGGGTATACCATCGATGTCAATGTCCCCGCTGACGTGCACTGGATCAGCGATACCCTCTCCAACAACGTAGCGGTGATCGACGTGAGGGAACCGGCCCAGGACCTAACGGTCACCTGTCGATTTCGAGGCGAGCACTTTGGCACCCGGGGCATCGACGACTTTCCCCTCGATCTACGGGCCAATGAGGTGCCGGTACAGTATACCCCCGATGAATGGCTCGATTTGGCCGGCTACCTGCGTCCCCACGCCGAGGACCCCGACGGCTCGGTGGCGGCCTGGGCCAAGAGCTTTGTGGCCGGTGATCAAGACATCACCAGCGACGTGCTGGAGCGAATTATGAACACCATTCGCGATACCTTTACCTACCGAGCGCGGCAGGAAGAAGGCACCCAGCCCCCCGGCGAAACCCTGCGGCTGCGATCGGGCACCTGCCGCGACTACGCCTGGCTGATGATGGAAACCCTGCGACGGCTAGGGTTAGCCTGTCGATTTGTGTCGGGCTACCTCTACGACTCGGCCCTGGATGGCGGCGACGTGGGCATGACCGGGTCTGGGGCGACCCATGCCTGGCTACAGGTCTACCTGCCGGGGGCGGGATGGCTGGTGTACGATCCCACCAACCGCATTACCGAAGGGTTTGATCTGATCGCGGTGGCGATCGCCCGCCACCCCGGCCAGGCCATTCCCCTAGGGGGTTCCTGGTTTGGCGACAGGGGCGACTACCTGGGTATGGAGGTGGCCGTGTCTGTGCGCAAGCTGGGCAGCCTGCCTGAGTTTGGACAGCACCAATCCAACAGCGATCTCACCGTCCCAGCAGGTTAGGAATATCAGCGCAGCCCCCCGGCACCGTAGCCCTAGTTCCCTCGCCACCCCAGGCGCAGACATAGCGGCGCTGTTCCTCCGACAATCGATAGACCCCACTCAGGTTAGCCCCTTCGACCACCGCCCCGGTGTTAACTCCGGTGTCAAAGTCGGGGATACCCGTGCGCGTGCGGGGGGTCGCCGTTTCGATACTGCCGTAGAAAAGTCGGGCTTCCATCAGGTCAGCGCCAGCCAGGTTGGCCTGGCACAAAATGGCGCGGGCAAAGTTAGTTCTCACCAGATCGGCCCGCCGCAGGTCGGCGCGAATCAGGTTGATTTCGCTCAGATCGGCCCAGCGCAGGTCGGTGCCCGCCAGGTTGGCGGCGGCCAGCATCGCCCCCAAATCGATCACCCGCGTGCCATGGGTTAAATCTTCTTCGTAGCCGCCCAGCCCGTCTAAAATAGGCCGGCCCAAGCGGTTATCGCGGCGCAGGGGAGTGAGCAGCTTCGATCGCGAGAGAAAGCAAATGACCTTGGCCTTCCCCCCAGCATCGACGCTGCTGAGGATCGCGGAGGTGCGCGCCTCGGCAATAATGCGCTCCTGGGGCCAGTCCTCGAGCAGGCCCTCGTCATCCAGCACCAGCTCTGAAATGCCCTGGAAAAAGGCGTCAATGGTTTGTTGCTGGGTAATCAGGTTCTGCTGTTTGGTGAGATCGCGGGAAATTATATACTGTCGCCAGGCCACAAACAGAGCTAAAAAAGCGATAAAAATCTGCCCGATCGCCCCCATAAAATCGCCCAGGGCCCCTAAGATATCCCACCGCAGGCCCAGCCCCCAGATCACAATGGCGCGGTTGATGCCGGTAATATTCAGCAACCCCACCAGGCCCACCAGGGCTCCCGGAATGGCGATCAGCAGTGACTGCTGCCGGGGCGACAACTCCCTCAGCACCTCTTGAAACAAGGGCCACATCAACCGGATAGAGACCACCGTAGCCACCAGAGACCCCGCCAAGGTCAGCCAAAAACTGCCGGTGAACAGCCCCAGCACAATCACCGCCACGGCGACCACGGTGATCGCACTGGCAGAGGTGACGGCCGGGTCAACCAACATCGATTCGGCATTGGCCGGATCGGAAGGATCTAGATCGAGCCGCTGGGGCTGTCCCGTAGGGGGCAGACTGAGTCCCGTCCAGCTCGGCTGAGGCCTGGTGTTTGGCAGGGCAGCCAGTGTTCCAGCGGGCTCTGAGCCATTGGCTCCAGCGGGAGTAGACAACTCAGGCTGAGCGGGGTCTGAGGACAGAGGGGGCATAGCGCAGCAGGCAGGCAAGGGGTGGACGCAGGCTCTCAAGCTGCCCCAGTTGAGCTAGGGCAAGCTATCTGGGTTTATTTAAGCACTTTAATTCGTCAACTACCGCCCTTGGCGGCTGCCAGCAGGACGGCTTGCCGGCGGCAGCAGCCTACCCGAGCCGCCCGGAACCGCCCCCTCGCTAGTCGGCCCTAGCCCATCGCGGTAGACTGATGGGGATCTTGCGCCCCGGCCGGGCGTTATCGGCGAACAGTTCAGGAGGGTAGAGGAACCGGCACCATGGTAATTACTGGGTTAATTTTGCTGGCGGCGATCGCAATCTTGGACTGGGGCTATCGCCGCGCCCTCCCCTACGGCACCGTAGGCCTATTGGCCTGGCTGCAGTCGGTGGTGCTGATGACCCCCTGGCTGCTGTTTTTTGGGCTGTTTGCCCTGGGAATTTACATTAACCTGGCGGGGGTGCTGCTGTTGTTGCTCGGGTCTACGGGGCTCTATATCTATCTGGGGCGGCGCCTGCGCGACCTGGGGCAGGAGAGCCTCTCGACCCAGGCCGGCAAGCCGCTGCCCGTGGCCGAGTCTGGGGCTAGCGATGAGGCCGCAACCACCGATCTACCCACCCCAGCCCCTGGGGACAGTCCAGCCGCCATCGCTATTCCAGCCGAGGATCTAGCCCAGATCGAGGGTATTTTCGGCCTCGACACCTACTTTCGCACCGAGACTATTCCCTACGACCAGGGGGCCATCTTTCGCGGCAACCTGCGGGGCGAACCTGCGGCCACCCAGGCCCAGTTAGCCGCCTCCCTCGAGGAGCGACTGGGCGATCGCTACCGTCTGTTCCTAGTCGAGAACCTGGAGCAAAAGCCCACGGTGGTGGTCCTGCCCGCCACCGCCGACCCGGCCAAGACCACCCCGGCCCAGTGGGCCCTGGCGGGGGTACTGGCGATCGCCACCATCTTCACAAGCCTAGAGGCTGGGGCCATCCTGCAAGGCTTTGACCTCCTGCAGGAGTTCTCCCGGTGGCGGGCGGCGCTGCCCTTTCTAGTCGCGCTAGTGGTCATTCTGATCGGTCACGAAGCGGGGCATTGGGTGGCGGCCCGCCGCTACGGCGTGCGGCTGAGCCCTCCCTTTTTCATTCCCGCCTGGCAAATTGGGGCCTTTGGCAGCCTGACCCGGTTTGAGTCGCTGCTGCCCAACCGCAGCGTGCTGTTCGATATCGCCCTGGCCGGACCGGCCGCGGGGGGGCTCATTTCCCTCACCATGCTGGTGGGCGGGCTGCTGCTGTCGCACCCCGGCAGCGCCTTTCAAATTCCCTCCGGCTTCTTTCAGGGATCGGTGCTAATTGGCACCCTAGCGCGGGTGGTGTTGGGCGAGGCCCTGCAGGAGCCCCTGGTGGATATCCACCCCCTGATGATCATGGGCTGGCTGGGCCTGGTGATTACCGCCCTCAACCTGATGCCCGCCGGACAGCTCGACGGCGGTCGCATGGTGCAGGCCATCTACGGGCGCAAAACCGCCAACCGCACCACCATATTTACCCTGGTGGTGCTGGCCCTGGTCTCCCTGGCCAACCCCCTGGCGCTCTACTGGGCGGGGGTGATTTTCATTCTGCAACGGACCCTAGAACGCCCCTGCCTGAACGATATTTCTGAACCCAACGATGCCCGCGCCGCCCTGGGGCTGCTGGCTCTATTTCTGGCTCTGACGGTGTTGCTACCCCTTACCCCCAGTCTCGCTGGCCGCCTCGGCATTGGCCCTTGAGGAGATGGGGAGCGGGAGGAGCAGGAGGGAATGAGGAGATGGCGTTTTTTGCATTTTGAAATTTTGAACTTTTGAACTTTGACTTTCCCCCTGCACCCCTCAAGCCGCTGGCCCCACCTGAATTTCTCCCAACCGCTGGGCCAGATAGGCACCGGCGGTAATGGCAGGAAACCTTGGCACACCGCCGGTGCGCTCCACCAGACTAGCCACCGGCGAGAGATCGGCCTCCGGGCGAGGGTGGATAAAGAACGGCATCGACAGGCGCGACTGGGTGCTGTTGCGGGGGTTAACCACGCGATGGGTGGTGCTTTTAAACAGGCCATTGGTAAGGTTTTGCAGCATATCGCCGGTATCGACGACAAGCTGTCCAGGGTTCGCCTGAACAGGCCACCACTGCCCCTGGGAAAAAATCTCCAACCCTGGAGCGGTGGCGGCACAGAGCAGCGTAATCAGGTTAATGTCCTCATGGGGTGCGGCCCGTAGACTGCCGGCGGGATTGCCGGTGGTCAGGGCGGGATAGTGGGCCAGCCGCAGCACGGTGTTGCCGCCGGTGGACAGGGTCACAAGCCAGTCCTGGGGCTGACCCAGGTAGAGAGCGCAGGCTTCGAGCAGTACCTCCGCACAGACCATCATCTGCTGGTACAGGCGGGTCATCACCGGTCGAAAGATAGGCACCTCCTGGGGCCAGGGGGCGGTTGAATCGATCAGGCTGCCCCGACTGACATGCCAGAACTCCTTGAGGTCAGGCACGGTGTAACCCCTCGCCTGTTCGCTGGAAAAACGGGAGAATCCGCCGACCTGCTGCTGCTGCGGCAGAGCATACTGGGTTTTGGTTTGGCTGGGCAACGCAAAGAATTCCCCAGCCACCTGGTAGGCTCGCCGCACCACCTCAGGTGCCACCGGGTGATGCTCGAGGATAAAGAACCCCACCTCTTCGAGCCCCTGCCCGAGGGTCTCGATCGCACGCTGCTGTACCGCTGGCGCACCGAGTAGATCTGCGTAGGACACCACGGGAATGGCGGGCCGGGTCATGGCGCTATCCTTCAGGGGAAACTATGGATTGGGTGGATTGTAGCAGCCCGGTTGAGGAGAACCAGCATTGATCTGGAGATTGTCGAGAAAAGGGGATGAAGGTTTCAAGAAATCGACTCAGACGGCCTAAAGCAACCGGCAGAGACTCGACCATAATGCGATAAGGTTGGCTAAATGGGCCAAGACAGCCCTGTCGAGATAGCGCTTCCCGTGGACAGTCTCCCAAGCCAAGACCATAAGCAAGTCCTCCGCATTGGTGACCAGGTGGTTGAACCCGCTGACTTGGTGCCCCTATTGCGTGCCTACGGCATGCTGCCCGCCCTGGTGAAAGAGCTAGTAATCGACCAGGCGATCGCCCCCATTCCCCTCACCGAAATAGTCCAGGCCACGGCCATAGACCAGTTTCTGCAGGCCAACCAGGCCACCACCCCCGAGCAATGCCAGGCCTTTCTGGCCCAGCGGGGGCTCACCGAGGTCGATCTCCCCGCCCTGGCAGCGCGCGCGCAAAAGATTCAGCAGTACAAGCTCGACACCTGGGGCAACCAGGTCGAGTCCCACTTTCTTGAACGCAAGGCCAGCCTAGATCGAGTGCTCTACTCCCTGATTCGCACCAAGGAGGCGGGGCTGGCCCAGGAGCTTTACTTTCGTATCCAAGACGACGGTCAGCCCTTTGCGGACCTATCCCGCCAGTACTCTGAAGGACAGGAAGCCCAAACCGGCGGGCTGATTGGCCCCGTTGAGCTGTCGGTACCCCACCCAGCCCTAGGGCGCATCCTCGCCATTAGCCAACCCGGACAGCTCTGGCCCCCGACCCGGGTCGGCGAGTGGTTTGTGGTCGTACGGCTAGAGAAATTTTTCCCGGCCCGGCTCGATGACCCCACTCGCCAGCGCCTGCTGGATGAACTCTTCAACGCCTGGCTAGTCGGCCAAGTTAAAGCGGCCCTGGAAGCTACCCTGTCTTCAGCAGAGTAGCCCCGCCCCGCCAAAGGGGTTGCGTTTTAGCGGGCTTACGTTATTAATAGTGTGGTTGAGAAAGCCTAGAGAGGTCAGCTATGCGACGCACTCACCAGGTACGCTTGGTTTTGGGAATCCTACTTGCGATCGCCCCACTCTACAGCGGCGCAGGCATGGCCCAGACCGAAGCCCTGCCCCTGTCCCCAGCAGAAGCAGGCCAACCCCAGCCAGGGTACCCCCGGATCCTCAACCAATCTCAAAATAGTGCTCTCGAGGCAACGTTCCCAGAGGCCTACGTGCTGGGGCCGGGCGATCGCATCCGCATCGATATCTTCAATATTCCCGAATTTAGCGGCCCCGAAAACGGCATCCACGAAGTGCTCCTAGACGGCACCCTGGCCCTGCCCCTAGCGGGTATCGTCAACGTGCAGGGTCTCACCCTGAGCGAAGCCCAAGCCACCCTCACCACCAGCTACGCCCAGCTGCTGACCCGCCCCCCCCAGCTGACGGTAACGCTCCTGGCCGCCCGCCCGGTGCGGGTCGTCGTAGCCGGAGAAGTCAACCGGCCCGGCACCTATACTATTGACCTAGAAACCAGCGACGGCGGCGGCGGGCGACAGTGGCCCAGTCTGACCCAGGTGCTTCAGACCGCTGGCGGTATTACCCAGCAGGCCAACATCAAAGATATTCAGGTAAAACGCCCCCAGGGTCAGGG
>JBGSNT010000352.1:0-12570 GCA_041739575.1 Nodosilinea sp.
GACTGTGCTGAGGACCGATGGGACAATGAGACCTGCTCGGCATATCGACCCCTCATCGACTAGTTTAGACCCTAGGCAAGCGACACGGAGGTTGCATGAGTAAAGACCAGCCTAATAGGCTCTAAGTGATCACCCTACCCCTGCCCTCGCCGTCTTTGCCAGTGCTATTAAACGCGGTACCGCCGCTGCCGGTACCGCCGCCGCTAATAGTAATAGAGTCATGGCCGCTGCCCCCCTCTACAGACGCTTGAGAGACCCCATAGCCAGTGCCGCTGCCATCTGCGCCGCTCCCAAAGCGGCCGCCACCGCCAGTGCCGGTGCCGGTACCGCTGATGGTAATGATGTCATGGCCGCTGCCCCCCTCTACAGACGCTTGAGAGACCCCATAGCCAGTGCCGCTGCTATCTACGCTGCTCCCAAAGCCGCCGCCGCCACCAGTGCCAGTGCCGGTACCGCTGATGGTAATGATGTCATGGCCGCTGCCTCCCTCTACAGACGCTTGAGAGACCCCATATCCGGTGCCATCTGCGGCGCTCCCCAAAAAGCCGCCGCCGCCAGTGCCGGTGCCGGTACCGCTGATGGTAATGATGTCATGGCCGCTGCCCCCCTCTACAGACGCTTGAGAGACCCCATAGCCAGTGCCGGTGCCATCTGCGCCGCTCTCGCCAAAGCCGCCGCCGCCGCTGCCGATGCCGGTGCCGCTGATGGTAATAGAGTCATGGCCACCGCCCCCCTCTACAGACGCTTGAGAGACCCCATATCCGGTGCCGGTGCCCTTGCGGCTGCCCAAAGTATCCCCGCCACCGGCACCATCGCCGGTGCCTGTAATGGTGATGGAGTCATTGCCATCACCGCCGTCTACCGATGCCTGATATAGGCCATAGCCGATACTGGTGCCCTCGCCGCCACCGCTGTTGCCGTTGCCGATACTACCTGTGCCGGTACCCGTACCCATGATGGTAATGGTGTCATTACCGCTACCACCATCAACAAAGGCTTGAGAGACCCCATAAGCAGTTGCAGTTGCACTTTCTCCGGCGCCAGCATTTCCTGAAATATTAATGACATCCTTGCCAGTGCCACCGAAAACAGAAGATTGTCTTACTCCATAGGCGGCTGCATTATCGCCTATAGCAGTAGCACTGAAAGTCAACGTATCGTCATCAGCCCCTGCATCAACAAACGACGATAAGACAGCTACTGCTTCTGCTGTGCCTTCGGTTGCCGTAGTTTCAACAGTGGCGGTCCCTTCTATGGTGTCGTTGCCGCCAAAGGTAGTCACTGAAGCATTTAAGATTGCTGCTCCAAAGACATCTACAGGGCTCGTAATATCAACGGTTCCTGTGAAAATATCGGCAAGGGGAGTGCCCTCTAGTTTCCCTGTTAATTGGCTCATAATTTTTATATCGGTGATTGTGATTATTATTCAGGTAGATAACTGTCCAGCCATTGTTTCAATAGATGCGCACCATACCTGTATATATGCGGAGTAATTCATAACATCTTGTCCCTCAAGGAGGGGGAGTGAATATTTGATAAACCTTGCAGTTCCCTCAGACACAGAGGTATTCCACCACCCCGCCCAACAGCCCCATCTAGATATACCTACAGGTGTACATAGGTCCACCATGGCTTTACCAGAGCTTTAGGAGACGTCGTTTTTCTTACAAAGATCAAGGGTATTTGTACGGTAGTCTCGTGGAGGATTCCAGCACAGTCCACCGACAAGGCGAGCCTGCCGGGTAGAATGGGACGGTTGTATTCAGACCAAAGCCTTGATTGAACGCTACACTCTGCCCGAGATGGGCGATCTCTGGACCGACGACTACAAATTTAAAACCTGGCTGCGGGTGGAAATTGCAGTGTGTGAAGCCCAGGCTGAGCTGGGCTACATTCCCCAGGCGGCGGTAGAGGAAATCAAGGCCAAGGCGAAGTTTGACCCGCAGCGCATTCTCGAAATTGAGGCCGAGGTGCGCCACGATGTGATTGCCTTTCTCACCAATGTCAACGAGCACGTGGGCGAGGCGGGGCGCTACATTCACCTGGGCATGACCAGCTCTGACATGCTGGACACGGCGCTGTCGCTGCAACTGGTGGACAGCCTGCAGGTGATCATGATTCACGTGGAGAGCCTGATTCAGGCCATTCGCTACAAGGCCCAGGAGCACCGCGATACGGTGATGATTGGCCGATCGCACGGTATTCACGCCGAGCCGATTACCTTTGGCTTTAAGCTGGCTGGCTGGCTGGCGGAAATGCTGCGCCACCGGGAGCGGCTGACCCATTTGCAGGATGCGATCGCCGTCGGCAAGATCTCTGGTGCGGTGGGCACCTACGCCAACATCGACCCCAAGATTGAGGCCATAGCCTGCCAAAACCTGGGCCTGCGCCCCGACACCGCCTCCACCCAGGTGATTTCCCGCGACATCCACGCTGACTTTATGAACGCCCTGGCCCTGCTGGGGGCCTCGATTGAGCGGTTTGCGGTAGAAATTCGCAACCTGCAGCGCACCGACGTGCTGGAGGTAGAGGAATTTTTCTCAAAGAAACAAAAGGGCTCGTCGGCCATGCCCCACAAGCGCAATCCCATTCGCTCGGAGCGCCTGACCGGCATGGCCAGACTGCTGCGGGGCAACGCCATGGCGGCGCTGGAAAATGTGGCCCTGTGGCACGAGCGCGACATTTCCCACAGCTCGGTGGAGCGGGTGGCCTTTCCCGACAGCTGCATTCTCACCCACTTTATGCTGGTGGAAACGACAGAGCTGATTAAACATCTGCTGGTCTACCCCGAAAACATGATCCGCAACATGAATGTTTACGGCGGCGTGGTGTTTAGCCAGGGGGTGCTGCTGGCCCTGATTGACAAGGGGCTGTCGCGGGAGGAAGCCTATGGAATTGTGCAGTCCTGCGCTCACCGGGCCTGGAACACCGACGACGGCGACTTTAGGGCGCTGATCGAGGCGGATGGACAGGTGATGACCCATCTGTCGGTGGCTGAGATTGATCACTGCTTTAGCCCCGATCGCCACCTGCGCCACCTCGACCAGGTCTACCAGCGGCTAGGAATTTAGGCCCTAAGGAGATTTCTTAGAAAGAACTTACCCTAAGCGTAGGATGGGCAAAGGGCTCTGCCCGTGCCCATCGAGAGAAACTTGCTTTGATGGGCACGCAAGCTTTGCCCATCCTACAGGGGTATTTTATTTTCCAGAAATCACCTAAGCTGCCCCAGCGCAATCGAGCTATGCGGGCCTGGCCCCGGATGGAGATGGGTCAGCCTGGGGTGAGGCCTGTTAAGAACTAGTTCACTAGAGTAAGTTATATAGCGATGGCCACTGCGCTTAGAACAGGTGTCACCGCCAGCTAGTTTTGACGGGCACGCCAGCTTTGCCCATCCTACCAGGGGTATTTTTGATTCCAGAAATCGCCCCATTAAAACCTGAGCGTCTGCAAACCCTAACTCCCCTCCGGTCGTTCCCTCAATGCCCCCGTCGCCCTCCGATGATGCCCTTGATTCAACCCCCGACAAAAATCTGGCTACCCCCCCTGAGCAGAGCTTTCCGGTGGTGGGCATTGGGGCCTCGGCGGGGGGGCTAGAGGCCTTTACCCAACTACTGACCCACCTGCCCACCGACACGGGGATGGCCATAGTGCTAGTGCAGCACCTCGACCCCAGCCAGGACAGCCTGCTCAGCGATATCATCACTCGCACGACTACGATGCCGGTGCAGGCGATCACCGACGGGCTAGCGGTGGCCCCAAATCAGGTGTATGTGATTCCGCCCAACACCACCCTGACCATAGCGGGGGGGATGCTGCGGCTGTGGCCCAGGCAAGCCAGCCAGCGCATCAACAAGACCATTGATGGGTTCTTTGAGTCACTGGCCCAAGACTGCGGGCACAACGCCATTGGGGTGGTGCTGTCGGGGGGCGAGTCGGACGGCACCCTGGGCCTGGAGGCGATTAAGGCGGCCGGAGGCATTACCTTTGCCCAATCGGAAGAGTCGGCCCAGATCACCAGCATGCCCCACATGGCCATTGCCACCGGCCAGATCGACTTTGTGCTGCCCCCGGCAGAAATCGCCACCACCCTGGCCAGCCTCAGCCGACATCCCTACGTCCGCCGGCCGATCGCCGATGTGCCCGTAGATGCGCCCGTAGTGGTTAGCGAAACCGAAACCCTGAGCAATATTTTTGCCCTGCTCAAGACCGCTAGCCGGGTCGACTTTAGCCAGTACAAACCCACCACCCTAAAGCGGCGCATATTTCGGCGCATGGCCCTGCTCCGCATCGAACCGATGGAGCAGTACCAGCAGTACTTGCAGCAGAACCCGGCGGAGGTGAAGGCCCTCTACCAGGAGATTTTAATCAGCGTCACCAGTTTTTTTCGCGATGCCGAGGCCTTTGAATACCTCAAGCGGGAGGTGTTCCCAGCTATGTTGCGCGATCGCACCGCTGAGTTGCCCCTGCGTATTTGGGTGGCGGGCTGCTCAACCGGCGAAGAGGCCTACTCGATTGCCATCTGCCTGCTGGAGTATCTGTCCCAACAGTTACACCGGCCGCCCATTCAAATTTTTGCCACCGACGTGAGTGATCAGTCGATCGAGATCGCTCGCCTGGGCATTTATTTGCCCACTAAGGTGGCCGATGTCTCGGCGGATCGGTTGCAGCGTTTTTTCATGCCGGTGGAGGGGGGCTACCAAGTTAGTAAACCCGTGCGAGAGCTGTGTGTTTTTGCCCGCCAAAACCTGATTAACGACCCGCCCTTTTCGCGGCTCGACCTGATTAGCTGCCGCAACGTGCTGATCTACTTTGGCAGCGCCCTGCAAAAGAAGGTGCTGCGCATGTTCCACTACGGCCTCAAGCCGGGGGGCTTTTTAATGCTGAGCTCGTCGGAAACCGTGGGGGAATTTGCTGACCTGTTTACCCTGCTCAGTCGCTCCCACAAGATCTACGCCAAGCAGTCGTCGGCTCTACGGCTCAACCTGGATCTAGGCGAAAGCAGCGGCGATCGAGAGACACCGCTCCCTGCACCCACCTACGAAGACAATCGCCCAGTGCCAGACCTCTACGAAGCCGCAGACCAGGTGGTGCTGAATCGTTACAGCCCAGCGGGGGTCGTGGTTAACGGCCATCTGGATATTTTGCAGTTTCGCGGCCAGACCGGTGCCTATCTAGAGCTGGCCCCAGGGCGAGCCAGTCTCAATCTCCTCACCATGGCCAAGGACTCGCTACGGCTTGACCTGCGTACTGCTCTCTACCAGGCCAAGCAGCTAGGGCAGCCGGTGCATAAAGCCGCCATGGTCAGACGCCAGGAAGAGGGCGACTACCCCGTGTCTATTGCGGTGCTGCCCTTTCAGCCCGGCAACCAGGGGGAAATTTACTTTGTGGTGCTGTTTGAAGCCATTGCAGAGCGCCAGGGGGAGCGCCAGGCGAAGCCCCAGGCCAGCTCACCGGCAACCGCCGATGAGGCTACGGCGGCACCAGACTCAAAGATCTTGAGCCAGCTGCGGCAGGAGCTCGCCACCACCCGATCGCACCTACAGTCGATTATTGAAGAGCAAGAGTCCACCAACCAGGATCTGCGGGCCGCCAACGAAGAAATTCTCTCGAGCAATGAGGAACTGCAAAGCACCAACGAAGAGCTACAAACCGCCAAGGAAGAAATTCAGGCCACCAACGAAGAGCTCAGCACCATCAACGATGAGCTGTATCGCCGCAACGCCGAAACCACCCGCATCAGCAACGACTTTCAAAACCTGCTGGGCAGCATCAACATCCCCATTCTCATGCTCGAAGGCGATCTCAGCATTCGCCGCTTTACCCCTACGGCAGCGGCCCTGTTTAACCTGATTCCCACCGACATTGGTCGTCCCCTCAGCGACATTAACCACCGGCTCACCATCGCCGATTTAGAGAGTCAGATTTTAGCGGTGATTAACACCCTCAACCAGCACAGCCAGGAGGTGCAGGACCTGGATGGCCGCTGGTACGACCTGCGCATTCGCCCCTATCGCACCCTGGATGACCGCATTGACGGGGCGGTGCTGGTGCTGGTCGACATCGATGTACTGAAGCGCAACGCCGAGCAACTGCGCCAGTCCCGCGACTCCGCCGAGGCCATTGTGGAAATGGTGCAAGACCCGCTGCTGGTGATCAACGCTGACCTCCGGGTGGTGCAGGCCAACCGGCAATTTTACGCCACCTTTCAGGTCTCACCCCAGGAGACCGAAGGCAGCCTGATTTTTGACCTGGGCAACGGTCAGTGGAATATTCCCCAGCTGCGATCGCTGCTGCAGGACCTGCTGCCCCGCGACACCCAGGTAGAAAACTTCCGGGTTGACCATGTCTTTGAGCGCATTGGCCCCAAAACAATGGATATCAACGCCCGCCAGCTGGTCACGGCCACCGGCCAGCCGATGATTTTGCTGACGATTCAGGAGGTTCGCGATCGCCCTGAGGGCTGGTGATGCCCCGCCCGCCCAGTTGGGCCCCACGCTAGCCCTCCTGAGCGACGTTGAGCTACCATTCCAGCTCCCCTGTTCCCCTGCTCCTCCGTTGCCCCTCGGCAAGGGTCACCCAAATCACGCTGCCGTCTGGTGGTATGGCGCTTGCCAATGCGCTCAGGACAGCACTGACCGTCTCTCCGAAGGTTTTCTGGGATACGAAGGAGCATATCTTTGGCATCCTCAGAAAGGGGATCGCGGTCGGTCAGGTTTTTAACAATTTTATATAACTATATGTGTTTAAAAGGCGTTTAGGACAACATCTAGAGCAACCTAGCACTGTTGGTAAATGATTTTTATTCAATCCCAGTGGCTAAAGGAAAAAACTGCCATACTTAGATCAAAGGGAACGCTAAATTCAGCCCAAAATTGCTTTGGAAGCACAGCTGTCAGCCGTTTTCTGTACCGCTGAGGGGGGCGAAAGCACCATGGGAATTTCTCAACAAGTTGAAGCGGTTTATCAGCACGCTCTGCTCCTGCGGGAGCGGGCGATCGCCTCACCGGCAGAACCGGCTCTGCTGGAGGAGGCTCTGCGGGAGTTATATTTCGTGCTCGAAGAGCTGCAGGCGGTCGATTCTGATCTACAGCTCCAGAACCAGCGCCTGGTGGATGCCCAGCAGCAGATTGAGGTCGAACGTCAGCGCTACCAGGCCCTGTTTGAGCTGGCCCCCGATGGCTACCTGGTGACCGATTGCCAGGGCATTATTTACCACGCAAACAAGGCTGCGGCGGCGCTGTTCGCAGTGCCCCAGGCCAACCTACTCCGCAAGCCGCTGGTGGTCTTTGTAGAAGCCAGCGATCGCCCCCAGTTTCAGCTCCGCCTGACCCAGCCCAAGAACGCGCAGACCTGGAAGATGTCGATCAGTCAACGATTCGGGCCCTCGGTGAAGGTTGCGATCGCCACCGCCACCATTCAGGGGGAGCAGGGCCAGGGCACAGCTATTTTGTGGTCGCTGCGCCCAGTCAGCCCAAGCCGCCCAGGGGTAACCCCCAGCAGTTTAGAGGGCGCGGTTGAACCGAACCAGACCAAGGACACCGCAGGGCTCCCCTAGGGGTGCGTTGCCTTTCTTTCCCGTTCAGCCGTAGCCCCAGAGAGCATCCGCTTGCCAAGCCTAGGACGGGCTAGGGCTTTTCATTCAGTTCAACTCGGGGTTGGGAAATCCCCCTAGAGATGCACGCCCGGCAGACCTTGAGCGACGGCAATAACTGCACCAGAATGAACCTATCTCCCCAGATTGAAGCGGTATACCAACGGGTCGCGCGGCTGCGCCAGCGGGCAGTGGAAACATGGCCCCAGCCGCTGGATCTGATGGAAGATGCTTTTGACGAACTGTACGGGGTGCTAGAAGAGCTCCGCACCGCCGAGGAAGATCTACAGCGCCAGAACCAAGAACTGCTGACCATGCAGCAGCTCCTGCTAGATGAGCGGCAGCGCTACCAAGATTTGTTTAACCTGGCCCCCGATGGCTACCTGGTCATCGATCGCCAGGGCATTATCGAAGCGGCTAACCGGGCCATTGCTGCCCTGCTCGAGGTGCCCCAGGCCACCCTACTTCATAAACCCCTGGTGTCCTTTGTTGCCGGCGAAGATCGGCCAAAGTTTTATCAAAAGCTGCAACAGCTCAACGATCCCAACGCCCCAGCCCAGCCCCAAGATTGGCGGCTCCGACTGCACCCTCGCCGCAGCCCTCCCCGAGTGGTATCGATTACCCTGGCTGCCATGCGGTCTAACGATAGCCCGCATGGCAGCTGGCTGTGGCTGCTGCGCGACATTACCCAGCGCCAGCAGGCGGAGGCCATTATTCACCGGCAGGCCTTTTACGATGCCCTGACGGAGCTGCCCAACCGAGCCCTGTTTGACGATCGCCTGCGCCAGTCTCTAGGCCACGCTAGCCGTCGCCAAGATCAGCTGGCGGTGGTGTTCTTAGACCTAGACCGGTTTAAGCTGATCAACGACACCCTGGGCCACGGTTTCGGCGATGCGGTGCTGCAGGAGGTCGGTACTCGCCTGCGCAACTGTCTGCGATCGCAGGATACCTGTGCCCGCTGGGGCGGCGACGAGTTTACCCTAATTCTGCATCCGGTGGAGTCGGCGGAGGTGGTGGCTCACACCTGCGATCGCATCCTAGACAGTCTAGCCCCACCCATGACCATCAACGGCCACACCCTCCAGGTCAGCGTTAGCCTGGGCATTGCCCTGTTTCCCCAGGACAGCAGCGATCCTTCCACCCTTGTCCGCTATGCGGATATGGCCCTGTACCAGGCTAAAACCCAGGACTGTGGCTATCGGTTCTACAACACCGCCATGCCCCTACAGGGCCGGCGCGATCGCCCCCATACCCAGCTGTTTGAATCGCCCCTACGTCAATCAATGTAATTATCCCTAGGATGCATGGCAACGCCGCGTTCGGCTGAGCTCATGCCGCAGGCTCAAGGCGCGATCGCTGACTCGGCAGAGGGTTGGGCGGCTTATCCTGAGCTAGTTGTGGGTTCAACATGGATAGGCTGCCGCTACGGGCAGCCGCGCCTAATGGTTTCGGAGGGCAGCTCGCCAAACATGTGCTTGTAATCTCGGCCAAAGTGTCCCAGACTCCAAAATCCAAATTGCTTGGCAATATCCGCCACCCAAACGGTGGTTGGATCAGCCGACCGGAGCCGTTGGCGCACCGCCTGTAGCCGCAGAGCCTTAAGGTAGGCCATGGGGCTAGTGCCAAACACCTCTTGAAAGCCATAGTTCAAGGGCCGTTCGCTCGTATTTAAGGCTTTGCAGATTTCCATCAGGGTGGGGGGGTGCTCAAGCTGGGTCTGCAAATAGGCTTCAGCCTCGGTGACCAGATTCATCCGCCGGGGCGATCGCCCCGGCGGCGGGCATTTCACCGGGGCAAAGGGAATAGAGTCAATGAGTAGGGGCAGAAAATCCTCAAACACAAGCTGGCGCGATCGGGGGCGACTTAAAAACTCAGGCCGATGGCGGGCCAGGTGATAGAGCTCGACCAGGAAGGCCTGAACCTCAGGCATCTGGCCGGGAGCGCCTAAATAGTTAGTTTTGAGAAAGCGCCCATCCAAATCGTTTCGCTCCATGGCTTGGGCACATAAATCAAACGCATCCTGCTTTACCTGAGCCACACAAATCCTGCTGTTGGCAGGCACAACCAAATCGACCCCACGGGTGGGGTCAAACCCAAACATCGTATCCTGGGATATCACCACCCGATGGGACAGTAATTCCTGCTCCCCGGTTTGCAAAAGAAAACAAAACTCAAGATATCCGTTACCTTTTGAGCCCACAACCCGCAGAGGGCAAGATAGGTCTATAAAAGAGAACTGAATCTGCTCGCAATCGATCAGCAAAAAATCGCACCGAAACGGATTTAGACTCAGCTGACTGACCTTCATTTGTCGCCGCAGATTAAGCACCTGAGCAAACTCGTCAGCGTCATGGAAACAGAATTTGAGGGTGGGGCTTTGAATTGAGCCAGCCATCGGCTTGAACGGGATCGGCTAAGGGAGCTCTGAAAAGAATATTATCGATCGCTTGTTTGACCTATGCAAGGAAAAGCGATTTTTGAATAGTCTAAACCACAATGACCGCCGGACAATGAAAGCCTGACGCTAAGCCCAGCTAAGCTGTGAAGTTTCTCCTACGAGCAAACTCCACCCCTGGCCTTAGACAACCTGTATGCCCTTAATATCTGTCAGGAGATCACGCTATGCCTAACGGTAAACCCAACATTCTCATTCTCTGGGGCGATGATGTCGGCTGGTGGAACATCAGCTATAACAGCCGGGGCCAGATGGGCTATCGCACCCCCAACATCGATCGCGTGGGCAACGAGGGCGTCGCCTTTACCGACTACTACGCCCAGCAAAGCTGCACCGCCGGGCGCGCCGCCTTTATCTGCGGCCAAAACCCGATCCGCACCGGGTTGACTAAAGTGGGCATGCCGGGAGCCGATGTGGGTTTGCAAAAAGAAGACCCCACCATTGCTGAGTTGCTCAAGCCCCTGGGCTACACCACCGGCCAGTTTGGCAAAAACCACCTGGGCGACAAAGACGAGTTTTTGCCGACCATGCACGGCTTCGACGAGTTCATGGGCAACCTCTACCACCTCAACGCCGAGGAAGAGCCCGAAGATCCCGACTATCCTAAGGACCCGGCCTTTAAGCAGCGCTACGGCCCGCGCGGGGTGCTGCACTGCTGGGCCGATGGCAACGGCGGCCAGCGCATCGAAGACACCGGCCCGCTGACCAAAAAGCGGATGGAAACCATCGACGACGAGACGACCGCAGCGGCCCTGAATTTCATCGATAAGGCTCACCAAGAGGGCAAGCCCTTCTTTGTCTGGTACAACACCACGGCCATGCACTTCCGCACCCACTGCGCTGACAAGCACAAGGGCAAGAGTGGCCAGGGCGACTACAACGATGTCATGGTGGCCCACGACGAGCACATTGGCGAAATGCTCGACAAGCTCGATCAACTGGGCATTGCCGATGACACCATCGTCATGTATTCCACCGACAACGGCCCCCACTACAACACCTGGCCCGATGCGGGCATCACCCCCTTCCGCAGCGAAAAGAACACCAACTGGGAAGGCGGCTGGCGGGTACCGGCCTTTGTGCGCTGGCCCGGCAAAATTCCGGCGGGCTCGGTGGTGAATGGTCTGGTCACCCACCAGGACTGGTTGCCCACCCTGCTGGCGGCGGCGGGCGAGCCAGAGGTCAAAGAAAAGCTGCTGACGGGCCACACCATTGGCGATCGCACCTACAACGTGCACATCGACGGCTTCAACATGCTGCCCTACCTGAGCGGTGAGGTTGAGAAAAGCCCCCGTAAATCCTTCTTCTACATCAGCGATGATGGCGATATCCTAGCGATTCGCTACGAAGACTGGAAGGTGGTGCTGATGGAACAGCGGGCCAAGACTTTGAAATGCTGGTTTGAGCCCTTTGTATCGCTGCGGGCTCCCAAGATCTTCAACCTGCGGCGCGACCCGTTCGAGCGGGCCGACGAGAACTCCAACACCTACTGGGATTGGGTGATCTCCCACGCCTACCTGATTTACGGTATGCAGGGGCTCGTCGCGGAGCAAATAGCAGCCTTCCAGCAGTTTCCGCCGCGCCAAAAACCCGCCGCCTTTAACCTGGATGTGGTGATGCGACAGCTAGAGGAGTCGGGCAGCAGCCGCAACCACTAGCCCCAATTGCCCGAGAGACCCGGCTTTTTGAAAAAGCCGGGTCTCTCCCATCCAGCCCGATTCCTTTAATACCTGCTGTTTGCCATGACCGATCCCCTGCCCGCCTGGAACGATGGCCCCACCAAGAGCGCCATTCTCGACTTTGTAGGCCAGGTCACCACCGAGACTAGCCCCACCTTTGTGCCCCCTGCCGATCGCATCGCCACCTTCGACAACGACGGCACCCTCTGGTGCGAGTATCCGATGTATGTGCAGGCGTTCTTTGTCTTCGATCGCATTCGTACCCTGGCCCCCCAGCACCCCGATTGGCAAACCCAGGAACCCTTTGCCTCGGTGCTGAAAGGCGATATCAAATCTGCCCTGGCCGGGGGCGAGCACGCCCTGATGGACCTGGTGATGGCCACCCATGCGGGCATGACCACCGACGAGTTTACGGCGATCGTCCAGAACTGGCTGGCCACAGCGAGGCATCCTCAAACGCAACGGCTGTTTACCGAGATGGTCTACCAGCCCATGCTGGAACTGCTAACCTACCTGCGGGCCAACGACTTTAAAACCTTTATCGTCTCTGGCGGCGGCGTTGAGTTTATGCGCCCCTGGACCGAGCGGGTCTACGGCATCCCGCCCGAGCAGGTGATCGGCAGCAGCATCAAGACTCAGTTTGAGCTGTATGAGGGGCAACCGGTTATCCGGCGGCTGCCGGAGCTCTATTTCTTTGACGATAAGGCGGGTAAACCGGCGGCGATTCAGCACTACATCGGGCGGCGACCGATCGCCGCCTTTGGCAACTCCGATGGCGACCTGCAAATGTTGCAGTGGACGAGTGCCGGGCCTGGTGCCAGCCTGGGGCTAATTGTGCGCCATAC
>JBGSNT010000014.1:0-46663 GCA_041739575.1 Nodosilinea sp.
GCGCCTCGAAGATGCGGCGCGCCTCGGCGGCGTCGTCGATGGTGACGTTGATCGCCGCGCCCTTGACGCCGGAGCCGTCGCCAGAGGGATCGTCGGATGCCATGAGCAGGTCGCCGTCGCCGAACGTCAACGCCGCGTGGATCACGAAATCGCTCGGTGCCTCGAACGGCGTCGCTTCGCCGGCGGGGAGATCGGCGGCGCTCATGATCTCGAGGTCGCCCCCGAAGATCTCGTGGTAGCGGGTCATCGCCGCTCGGGTGGTGTTCGTGAAGTACAGGTAGGGATACAGGGACATGTCGTCCTCCTCGTGTCGTGTCGTGTAGGGGTTGGCGTGTGTGGAGACGGATCTCGCGCCCGGAAATCATCGCGCGCTCCTGCGGAACCCTCCCTGCGATGAGCGAAGCGACCGTATGTGGCGGTTTGGCTCATCAGTGAACGACTCAGAAGGTCAAATATGTACACGCTCCAGAAATGGTGGTAGTCTGATCGACGTGTCCCGTGATGTTCGAGATCTCCTGCGCGAGAACGGCATGCACGTCACGGCGCAGCGCCTCGCAATCATGCGGGCGGTGTCGGATCATCCCCACGCAACGGCCGACACCATCGCCGACGACGTGCGAGCGTCGATCGGGTCGATCTCCCGCCAGGCGGTCTACGACTCGCTCGGCGCACTCGTCGACAAGCAACTGCTCCGACGAATCGAGCCCGCCGGTTCCCCCGCTCGCTACGAGAACCGCACCGGCGACAACCATCACCACTTGATCTGTCGCAGTTGTCGCGCGATGTTCGATGTGGACTGCGCGGTGTCGTCCACGCCGTGCCTCACCGCTTCCGACGATCACGTCTTCGAGATCGTCGAAGCCGAGGTCGTCTATTGGGGCCGCTGCCCCGACTGCCTCACCCGATCCACCGACTGAACCACCGACCCAAACCCATGAGAAGGAGCACCTGATGAGCGACACCACCGACGTCTGGCAGATCAACGACAGCGAGAAGGGCTGTCCGGTCATCCACGGACCGAACATGGGCCACACGGCCGTTGGCTCGTCCGCCAACGAGCACTGGTGGCCGAACCAGTTGAACCTCCGGATGCTGCACCAGAATTCGCCCGCGTCGAGTCCGCTCGACGACGACTTCGACTACGCGGAGGCATTCCAGAGTCTCGACTACGACGCGCTCAAGGCCGACCTCACCGCGTTGATGACCGACTCACAGGACTGGTGGCCGGCCGACTACGGGCACTACGGACCACTGTTCATCCGCATGGCCTGGCACAGCGCCGGCACCTACCGCATCGGCGACGGACGCGGTGGCGCGGGCACCGGCAATCAGCGGTTTGCCCCCCTCAACAGCTGGCCCGACAACGCTAACCTCGACAAGGCCCGCCATCTGCTGTGGCCGATCAAGCAAAAGTACGGCGAGAAAATCTCCTGGGCCGATCTGATGATCCTGGCGGGCAACTGCGCCCTAGAGTCCATGGGGTTCAAAACCACCGGTTTCGCAGGCGGACGCGCAGACATTTGGGAGCCGGAGGAAGACATTTACTGGGGCGCGGAGACCGAATGGCTGGGGGACAAGCGCTATACCGGCGATCGCGAACTGGAAAACCCCCTGGGCGCCGTGCAAATGGGCCTGATCTATGTGAATCCGGAAGGGCCGAACGGTCAGCCTGACCCGCTCGGCTCGGGCCGCGACATTCGCGAAACCTTTGGCCGGATGGCGATGAACGACGAGGAGACGGCGGCCCTCACCATCGGTGGCCATACCTTCGGCAAGTGCCACGGCGCTGGCGATGCGGCCCTAGTGGGCCGCGAACCCGAGGGGGCCAGCATCGAGGAGCAGGGCCTCGGCTGGCGCAACAGCTTCGGCACCGGCGTCGGTGCCCACACCACCACCAGCGGCATCGAAGGTGCCTGGACCACCAACCCAGTGAAATGGGACAACAACTACCTGGAAAACCTGTTCGGCTATGAGTGGGAACTGGTGAAGAGTCCGGCTGGGGCCCATCAGTGGGCGCCCAAGGATGGGGCGGGGGCCGATACGGTACCCGACGCCCACGACCCCTCCAAGCGCCATGCCCCCATCATGACCACGGCGGATATGGCCATGAAGGTGGACCCCATTTACGCGCCGATTGCGCGCCGCTTCATGGAGAATCCGGATGCGCTGGCCGAGGCCTTTGCCAATGCCTGGTTCAAGCTGACCCACCGAGATATGGGGCCTCGCTCCCGCTATCTCGGCCCGGAAGTGCCCGACCAAGAGTTTTTGTGGCAAGACCCGATTCCTGCGGTCAACTACGAGCTGGTTGGCGAGCAGGATATCGCTGTCCTCAAGGGCAAGATTCTGGCGGCGGGGCTTTCCATTGCCCAATTGGTCTCTACCGCCTGGGCGTCGGCCTCCACCTTCCGCGGCTCCGACATGCGCGGCGGGGCCAACGGGGCACGCATCCGCCTCGAACCGCAGAAGCATTGGGAGGTCAACCAGCCTGAGCAGTTGGCCACGGTGCTGCAAACCCTGGAGGGCATTCAGCAGGAGTTCAACCGCTCCCAGTCTGGCGGTAAGCAGGTTTCCCTGGCCGACCTGATCGTGCTGGGTGGCTGCGCCGGGGTCGAGCAGGCGGCGAAGAATGCCGGCCATGATATCACCGTACCCTTTACGCCGGGCCGGGCCGATACCACCCAGGAAAAAACGGATGTGCAGGCCTTTGCGCCCCTGGAGCCGACGGCAGACGGCTTCCGCAACTACCTCAGGGGTACCCACACCCTATCGGCGGAGGAGCTGCTGGTGGACCGGGCCCAGCTGCTGACCCTGAGCGCCCCAGAAATGACGGTGCTGGTGGGTGGCCTGCGGGTGCTGGGGGCCAACGTTGGCGGGTCCAAACATGGAGTCTTTACCCAGCGCCCTGAGGCCCTGACCAATGACTTCTTCGTCAACCTGCTCGACCCGACCACCACCTGGAAGGCCACCTCTGATGACCAAAGCGAGTTCGAGGGGCGCGATCGCACCACCGGCGAACTCAAGTGGACCGGCACGCGGGTTGACCTGATCTTTGGTTCCAACTCTCAGCTGCGGGCCCTGGCCGAAACCTACGGCTGTGGGGATTCGCTGCCGAGATTCGTGTCGGCCTTCGTCGCGGCCTGGAACAAGGTGATGAATCTGGATCGCTTTGACCTGGCCTAGAGGAATGGCAAGGGTAGCGTCAACCGCGATCGGAGGATGGCAGGCTGAGGCTACCCGAACCGCTAGCAGTTCTGAATAGGTCAGGGACTTGCCGGAAAATAATGTACCGTCTGATCGGGTTTCGACTCCGCTCAACCCTCGACGTCAGCGCAGAGGCCTCTGCGCTTGACAGACGGACCCTTGTCATCGCGTTCCCTGGTTCAGGCTTTATGCCGATAATAGTGCGCAGGTTGTCTGCCTATTGCCACTGATTTAGCTAGCCCTTTTGCTTCCTCAGGGATGTCTTGATGGTGATGTCTTGATCTTGCTAGCGGGCATGAACCAGGGGGAAGTTTACGCTCGAAAACCGGGTTTCTAGGGATTATCGATCAGACGGAGCTGAGCATTCCGGCTAGAAACTCGGTTTGGGTGGGGAGGTTTGGCTCAGGGGTCGGTGGGTTAGCGATCGCCCCCCATAGTCGCCAAAATTTGCTCGGTGATTTTCTCGGGCACCGGGTCGAGGTGGTCGTAGAACCATCTAAAGAAGCCCACGCCCAGGGTCAGCGATCGCAGCTCCAAGATCATGGTCTGCATTTCCGCCTGGGGCAGGTATCCAGACACCACATCCCAGCCGGGCCAGTCGGCCTTGCCCTCGTAGCCGAGGATCTGGCCGCGCCGCCCGGTGATCAGCTTCAGCACATTAGAGGTGTAGGTGCTGGGCACCGAAATTTCCACCTGGGCAATCGGTTCGAGCAGGGTGGGGCTACAGGCCGCCATGCCCTCCTGCATGGCAATGCGGGCCGCCTGCTTAAAGGCATTGTCGGAGCTATCGACGTTGTGGTACGAGCCATTGGTCAGGGTCACCGCCACATCCACCACCGGAAAGCCCAGGGGGCCTTGGGCGAGGTATTCGCGCACCCCGGTTTCGACACTGGGGATGTACTGTTTGGGCACCACGCCGCCCACAATGGTGTCGCTAAAGGTAAAACCATCGCCCCTAGGCAGCGGCTGAATGGAGAGATAGACATCGCCAAACTGGCCGTGGCCACCGCTCTGGTGCTTATAGCGCCCGTGCACCTCGTTTTTGGCCTGGCGAATGGTTTCCTTGTAGGGCACCTGGGGCAGGTGGGTGGTCATGGGCAGGTTGTACTTGCGGCCAAGGCGATCGATCGCCAGGCCCAGGTGCACTTCCCCCTGGCCCCAGAGAATCACCTCATGGGTGTCGCCGTGCTGCTCCCAAAACAGGGAAGGGTCTTCCTCCAGCAGTTTGGTGAGGGCGGCGCTGAGCTTGACCTCGTCGCTGCGCTTTTCGGGGGTAATCGCCAGGGCATAGACCGGGTCAATGGCGGGAGCCTTGGGCAGCAGGGCATCGAGGCTCCCGTTGGAGGTGAGGGTGTCACCGGTTTTAGCGCTTTCCAGGCGTGCGACGGCCACAATGCGACCGGCTTCGGCCCGGCTAAGGCTGGTCTGCTGGGTGCCCATCAGGTCGTAGAGGCCACCCATGCGATTGCCGTTCAGGCTATCGCCATCCTTGAGCTCGCCGCACCAGACCCGCACCAGCGACAGCTTGCCGCCCTGGGGGGTGTAGTAGGTCTTGAGCACCTGGGCCAGGGTGGTGTCATCGCAGGCAATGCCGCGGCGATCGCAGGTAATGCTGGGTTCCGGCGATTCCTTCACCAGGGCGTCGAGTAGGGGCCGCACGCCACAGTCGTTCAGCGCTACACCAATAAATACAGGCACGATCAGGTCGGCCCCCAGATCCATTTTCAAATCGCGGACGATTTCATCTTCAGGGGGGGCAATATCTTCCAGCAGTTCTTCCAGCAGGTGGTCATCGTAGTCGGCCAGGGTCTCGAGCAGTTCGGCGCGGGCCGCCTGTTCCTCGGCCTGAAGCGACGGGGGCAGCGGAACAGGGTCGGCGGGGGCACCGGGGTGGTAGTGGAAGGCCTGCTCAGTGACCAAGTCAATAAAACCCACCAGGTCATGCTGTTGGCGAATCGGGTATTGCTGGGGAATCACCGGGCGGGCGGAAATCTGGCGCAGGGCGGTCAGCACCTCGGCAAAGGTGCCGTTGGCGCGATCGAGCTTGTTGACCCAGATCAGGTGGGGAATATCCCAGCTGTCGAGAAATTGCAGCAGGGGCGAGAGGGTGAGGACTTTGTTGGGGTCGGCCTCGCACACCACGATCGCCGCATCGACCCCCATCAGGGCGTGGTTGGTTTCCTGCTGCAGCTCCACCGAGCCGGGGCAGTCTACGAACGTAAAACAAATGCCGCCGTACTGGGTACTGGCGGCATTGAGTTCAACGGTCATGTGTCGGGTGCGGGCCTCGGGGGTACTATCGCCAAGGGTATTGCCCTCATCGACATTGCCCCTGCGGGTAATGGCTCCGGTAACCGAGAGTAGGCTTTCGAGCAGGGTAGTTTTACCGCTGGAGTAGGCACCTACCAGCGCTACATTGCGCCGGCCTAAAAGGACATTTTGGGTCATAAGTAACTCCTTGCCACAAGGCTATGGCATGTAGAGAAAAGCCTACAGCTTGCAGGCTCGACGAGC
Source organism: Nodosilinea sp. (assembly GCA_041739575.1). Classification (GTDB taxonomy): domain Bacteria; phylum Cyanobacteriota; class Cyanobacteriia; order Phormidesmidales; family Phormidesmidaceae; genus Nodosilinea. The sequence continues at coordinate 5,716 of JBGSNT010000014.1, forward strand.
TTGGAGTGAAGCGGCTCAGCTGTATCTAACCTCAGGTTAACCCGACCCTAAACTCCTGATTAGCTCAGTTCTAGAAAGTTCACCTATTAAAGTTTTGTGGTGAGGTTTGTCGATGTGTAACAAGACGGGAGGTGGGCGTAGACAGCGGGAAGCATGAGCCGTCGAGGAAATTGTTGGGATCACGCCGGGGCTGAACGCTGCTTTGGCACCCTCAAAACCCCAGTAACCTAGCGCCTTGATAGAACACCAGACTCGTCAGCCAAGCCAAGCCCAACGACCACCCGACCGAGAGCAGCGCAAACCGCAGACTCTTGGATTCACTCTTGAGCACCGCCACGGTGGACAAGCAGGGCACATACAAAAGGGTGAACAGCATAAAGCTGTAGGCCTGTACCCAATCGAGCTGCTGGGCCAAGGTGCTGGCCAAATCGCCTCCATCAGAGGTGCCGTAGATGACGGCTAATCCCCCGAGGACAATTTCCTTTGCAATAAAGCCAAAAAATAGAGCAATGGTGAGATGCGGGTTAATGCCCAGCGGTGCAAACAACGGCTGGAGAGCCTCCCCCAGCATGCCCGCCAGGGTTTGGGCACTGGCCGGGGGGACGTTGGTGGGCAAATTGTTCAATAGCCAGATGGCTATCACTCCGAAGATGATAAAGCGCCGCGACCAAAACCAGAAGTGCTTGACCTCACACCAAGCCCGGGTCAGCATTTGCCCCGGGGTCGGAAACCGATAGGGGGGTAGTTCCAACACCAACGGTTCTTGACTGGGATACCGGCCTTTAAAGAGGGATGCCGTCAGCAGGGCCGCCGCAAAACTCAACAGATACAAGCTAAAAATTACCCTGGGAGCTTGACTGGCCGTGAACAGGGCCGTCGCCATAAACATGAACACATTCAGGCGGGCTGAACAGAGGGAAAAGGGAATGATCAACATGGACAGCATCCGCAGCCCCGGCGATCGCATTACCCGGGTGCCCAAAATTGCCGGTACATTGCAGCCAAACCCCATCAGCGCCATAACAAAGGAACGACCGTCCAGGCCTAGCCGCTCCATCAGGGCATCCATTAAAAAGGCCGATCGAGACAGATAACCGCTGTCCTCGACGATGGCCATAAATAGAAAAAAGAGAAAAATGACCGGCAGAAACGCCGTTACGGTGCCGATTCCCTGGTAAATCCCATCGAGCAAAAATCCCTGGATAAACGGAGGTAGGGGCGAAACAAGCGGTTCTAACCCATAGCTCCTGATCCAGCCGAGCCCAGCCCCCACCCACCCCTGCAGCGGAGTGCCCAGGGCATAAATGGCTTGGAAGACCAGGTACATAACCCCAAAGAAGATCGGTATGCCCAGCACCGGGTGCAGCAAAATGCGATCGAGCCGATTGGTCCACCGATCCGAAAGCCTGAGGGGCATCTGCACGGCACCCTGGAGGGCATTCTCCAGTTCAACGGCCAATTGCGAATTAGAGAGTAACTGGTCGTCTAATTCGATTGCCGACTGGAGGGGGTGATCCTGCTGGAGGGCGGCCGTAATGGTTGCGATCGCACCCTGGTAGCCAAGCCCGTACTTAGCACTGATCGACTGCACCGGCAGGCCCAGACGCTGAGACAGCACATCGGGCTGCACCTGCACCCCGAACCGCTTGGCCTCATCGGTCATATTCAGCAATAGCACTGCGGGCAGGCCCAAATGCTTAACCTGGAGGGGCAAAATTAGCTGTCGATCAATCTGGGTAGTATTGAGAATTATTAGGATTAAGTCCAGCGGCGTCTTTTCCAAAAATCGCCTCACGATCACCTCGTCCTCAGAGAAGCCCCGCAGGTCATAAATTCCCGGCAAATCCACGACTTCAACAAACTCGTCACCCAATTTAACCGTGGCCATCATCAGGTCAACGGTAATGCCCGGCCAGTTGCCAATGTGAGCCCGAGAGCCGGTCAGGCGGTTAAAAAAAGTGGACTTGCCGGTGTTGGGCATGCCCAAGACAGCAATGCGTCTCATGCCCCTCTACCGGTGAGGTTGATAGCAATGTGGCGGGCATCGCAACGACGCACCATCACCTCTGTCATACCGACTCGGATATGGAGTGGGCCCTGCAACAATCCGTGGCGCAGCATGAGAATTTCCTGCCCGCAGCGTAGCCCCAGCGCCTCGAAGCGATTTTTCAGACCCCCCTCAAAGTGAAGGTCTGAAATCGTGGCCGACTGACCGGGCTTGAGCTGTCCAAGACGAGGAGTGGAAGACATAGCGTTACTTCAGTGGGGAGGCAATACATTGCGATTCATTCTCAATAGTAAAGCATTTTAACCGAGATGCATTGTCAAAGCTGAGCCTTGTCATGGCTGCCCCAAGGTCTGCGAAGCGATCGGCCATGGGGGAATTTGCCAAGGTATGGACGACGGCAGCCAGGAACGACCCGGCTGGGGATATAGACAGGCAAAAGTTCCACCCCTGAGTTGACCAAGGACAATCTGGCTAGGAGCACGACTCCTAGCTCAGGGCTACGGTTCCCCCCCAATAGGCTGTTAGGCGGTATGCCCAAAAGGTCGGCTGAGGCTTTACTCGGCGGTGGCGGGCAGCTGGGTGAGGTTGTCTTGGGCTTTGGCCGCCCAGGCGGGATTGCCCTGGGCAATGTAGAGGTTTTTGGCGTATTGCAGCACCGTACGGGCTTCCTCGTAGCGGCTGAGTTGGATGAAGGCCAGCCCGGCGCTGTAGTAGGCATCGGCATAGCTGCCGCTGATTTGAGTGGCCATGCGAAAGGAGTCGAGGGCGGCCTCCGTTTCCCCTTGGTTAAACTGGGCAATGCCCAGGTTGTAGTGGGCTTGGGCATAGCTGGGGTTAATAGCCAGGGCCTGCAGCAACACGGCCTGGGCCTCGGCATTTTGCCCCGTCTGCAGGTAGATAATGCCCCGTTGCAGATAGGACTCTGGGGCTTCAGGGCTGTACTGCCCGGCTTTTTCGAAAGATGCTAGGGCTTCGGGATAGCGCTGTTGAAATTGGTACACCAACCCCAGGTTGTAGTGGGCATTGCCCAGGTCAGGCTCAATCACTAAGGCCCGCTGTAGGTAGCCTTCGGCCTGGTCTAGGTTATTGCCTTCGATCAACGCCCCGCCCAGGTTAGCGTAGGCAAGGGCAAACTCGGGGTCGGCCCGAATCGCCTGCCAAAAGGCCGAAGCCGCCTCCTGGAGATTGCCCTGTTGACGCAGGACTAGGCCGATGTTGTAGTGGGCAGCGGCTAGGTTGGGGTCGAGGGCAATCGCCTGCTGAAACTGGGCCAGGGCCCCCTCGAGTTGCCCCTGGAGAATTAGGCCCAAGCCCTGGTTTAGGGCGACTTCTGCCGCTGCGGCATTGGCGGTGGCGGTGAGGGGGGGCGAGGACTGGCCGTAGGTTGGTGCGAGGCCAACGCCAGTGAAGAGGGCGGATAGGGCGATCGCCGCTACGCCCCCCAGACAAACCCCAAAATGACGTACCGTTAACCTGGTCATAGTTGGCTAGGGTGGGCTTTAGCCCAATAAAGCACCCTAAAGATATAGACAAGCGAATAAATTTTCAACTCCTGGGCATATCTCATGGAATACTCCTAAATTTTTAAGCCCGTCATCAAATCTTTCCAGAATAGACCTTTATCTAGATGAAGAATCTGTCAGCCAAATGGGATGGAACATTACGGTCTAAGGTCATAGCTCCCTTAGACCAGTTTGAAAACTGACCCGCTGGTACGGAGAACCCTGCCGCTACGGTGAGGTTCTCTCTATCGCAAAGGCATTACACCGTGTTCCCGGATGACTCGCCAAACTCTGTTGTGTCTTAAACCAGGAAGCCCCATGGTCACTATGAGTTCATCCACCACCCTCCCTCTCACCCCACGCTCTACCCAGGAGACTGTCGATTTACCTCTACTCAATGCCGTGCTCGAAGGCTTTGTTGACGGCATCTTAGTGGTGTCTGACGACGGCACCTGCCTGCACAGCAACCAGAAGGGTCAAGCCCTCTGCCGCGATCTAAGCCAGGGGCAACGACTGGTCGACGATGGGGTGGACGGCGTTGCGGCATTACCCGACTGTCTCAAAACCCTGTGCGAGCACCTCATCGACAGCCGCGACCTCTACCCCGAGACGCTGCTGGTGCTCACCCAGGAGTTGACGTCCCAGACCGGTCACACCATTCGAGCCCGCATTCAGTGGTTAGATATTCCCAGCACCCCTAGCCCCTGTCTGCTAATCTCCCTGGAGAATAAGACCCGTTCGGCCTACGCTTCGGCACAGCTAGAGGCCGTTCAGTACAACCTCACCCCTCGCGAGCGAGCGGTATGGCTGCTGCGACGGGCTAACCGCAGCTATGGCGAAATCGCCCAGGAGCTCTACATCACCGTGAACACGGTGAAGCGCCACCTGAAGAGCATCTACGCCAAGCGCAAAGAGGTCACCGAGGCGATGGTCAACTAGCCCGGTAAAGTAGAGACAGACCCAGCCTCTGGAACTGGAGGTGACTTCAGTCCCAGGGGTAGCCCTGTCCCCCCATCGTTGCCCATGCTGCCCAAGGATGATCTGCTGAAATCGGCCGAACACCGTGATTGTCTAGCCCGCGTTCTAGACCAGGTGGATCAGGCCCTCAAGACCTGGGAGATTGTCGTGACCGACTTCCTATCTCCCCCAGAGCAGGCCGAGGCTGAGGCGCTGATCCAGCGGTTGACTGAGGTGCACAGCCTGGCCTGGGGTGGCTATCCCCAGGCCGAGCGGCAGCGACTGGCCCTAGCTCGAACCGATATTCCTCTCGACCCAAGTCAGGTTCCCCTGGCCCTGCTGACGGTGGGGGGCAACTTTATGTTTGACCCGGCCAACCATAGCGATTTTTTGGGCGCACTCCTGGGCACCGGATTGGAACGCGGCAAGGTGGGCGACATTGTGGTGCTGGGGGAGCGGGGGGCTCAGGTAATTGTGGTACCTGAGCTGGCCGATTTTCTCATGCAAGGGTTGACCCAGGTGCGGTCTGTGCCGGTCAAGACTCAGCCTCTGGAGTGGGATCAGCTGCGGGTGCGGCCGCCCCAGAAAAAAGACCTGACCACGGTAGAGGCCTCGCTGCGGCTAGATGCGGTGGCCTCGGCGGGCTTTGGCATGTCGCGCAGCAAAATGGCCGATTTAATCGGCAGTGGCGACGTGCGGGTGAATTGGAAAGCGGTGACACAGCCCAGCTACACCCTGGCCTCGGGGGATCTGGTGGCCATTCGTGGCAAGGGCCGCCTGGAGATCGGGGAAATTGCCGTAACCAAAAAAGACCGCTACCGGGTTTCCCTTAGTCGATATAGCTAGGAAGCTGGGGTAGGCTGGGGCAACACACCCTGCTCACGTCCATGGCCCGTAACAACCGTCGGGTTGGGCAGGGCATGGCTGAGGCTATCCCTAAGGATGGTTTTAGCCGAGGGAACCAATCTAGGCTAAGCGATCGAGTCAAAGCCCAGGACTATGCCGATGCTGACGATCGCACAGGCTTAACACATCCTTGGGATGTATAGCCATCGCCTGATCGGCTAGGACATTTTGCATCATCCTCTGGGGCGGTGGTTAGAGGTCTGCGCGCTGCCCCAGTTTATGACAGCGGCAGGGACCTGTATCCTCAGTTGAGGGGCCATTTCTACAGGCTAAACCCTACAAAAAGTGGTCGATCGCCACGGCCGAAACCGCAGCAAAGGCGGTAATGGCCAAGCCCATTAGTGGGTTTTGTCCCTGAGCCACCGCAAACGAAGTGATGATGCCAGCGCCAAGGGCCGCGATCGCTACAGAGCCAATCCAGTCTTTTTGTAGGTTATGCATGGGTGTCTAAAGGCAGGACGTAATGCAGGAGAATGAAGCCACAGTTGCCCTGGCAACCATGGGCCCAGCCCTGGGGGTGCTTTTCAGACCTCACGCTATCACCCTGGCCTGGCCCAAAACAGGCCGCACAGGGGAACTGATACCAAGCTTAAGGGTTGGTTATTTTAGTTAACATTTTCCTCGGTAAAGGGGCCTGCCCTAGGGCAAAAACTGTTCCCAATCTAGGGTTAAGCCTACTCGTCGCGGCGAGTATTGCCCGCCTTTACCCAGCCCTCCTGGCCGTTAGACACCACCCGCACCTTCACCCAAGTCTTGTCGGCGGGTTCTTCCAGTACCACCACCGCCTCGTTTACGTCTACGCCCCCCACCTGGGCAAATTCCACCCCAGGCCCTTCCCGCATAACCAGACCGATGGGCTGTATCACCACCGCCTGGTAGGCCCCTGGTTCTAACTCTGGCTGTACTGGCGGGGGCTCAACCGCAGGCTCGGCCGGAGGAGCTGCCACCGCCTCGGCCGGGGCGGTGGGAACGGCGGCGGGTGGGGCGGGCGGAGTGGGAACCTCATCACCGTAGAGGGGTTTGGGGGGCAGCACCGACAGGCGTCCCATAAAGTATCGCGCCGTGGTCACTCCCGCCATCGACAGCAGAATGAGGGCGATCGCAACGCCCAAAATCAGTTTGGAGAGGCCAATGAAAAATCCTTTCATGGACGGTAGCGAGCCGGATTTAGGTTTACAGACTGCCAATGGTACCGCACCCCTGGCCGATCGACATCGGCCCCCTTAGTCGACATCGGGTAAGGCCGGGCGCAGCCGCTGGTCGAGACCACTGCGGGAGGCCATCCGCGCTTTTCCCGCCGCGGCCCAGGCCTGGAGGGCCTCGATCTGCTCCTGGGCGGTGCGGGCCAGGGGCACCATTTCGCTGGCGGCGGTGAGAATGTCGTCGGTAGTAAAGTCGCGGTTTTGGCTAAAGCCTAGATGCATGGCTTCGACGATCGCCTGCTCGATCTCCGCCCCAGAAAAGTCGGGGGTTTCGTAGGCCAGCCGGGCAGTGTCGAAGGTTTTGAGGGTCTGGGGCCGCAGGCGCCCCAGGTGCACTTCAAAGATCGCCTGGCGATCGCCCTGGCTGGGCAGGCCGACAAAGAATATTTCGTCAAAGCGACCCCGCCGCAGCATCTCGGGGGGAAGGGTCAAAATGTTGTTGGCGGTGGCCACCACAAAGACCGGCGAGGTTTTTTCGGCCATCCAGGTGATAAAGGTGCCAAATACCCGGCTGGCGGTGCCCGCATCGCCCCGGCCATCCATGCCCCCAAAGGCTTTGTCGATCTCGTCAATCCACAGCACGCAGGGGGCCAGGGCTTCTGCCAGCTGGATCATCTGGCGGGTGCGGGCCTCCGATTCCCCCACCAGACCGCCAAACAGTCGCCCCACGTCAAGGCGCAGCAGGGGCAGATGCCAGTGGTGGGCGATCGCCTTGGCCGTCAGGGATTTGCCGGTGCCTTGGATGCCAATCAGCAGCAGGCCCCTAGGGTGGGGCAGGCCGTACTGGCGAGCCTTTTCGGAGAAGGCGGTACCGCGTTTGAGCAGCCAGTCCTTGAGGTTGTCGAGGCCGCCAATATCGGAGATCTGCTCCTTGGCAGGGTAGTAGTCGAGAATTTGAGTCTGGCGAATGCTCTGGCGCTTTTCGTCGAGAATCAGGTCGAGGTCGCTGGGTTCAAAACGGCCGTGATCGGCGATCGCCCGCGCCAGCACCCGCCGAATACGTTCCAGCGATAGTCCCTGGCAGGTCCGCACCACCTCCTCCAGCATGGCCGTGGGCAGGTCGGTATTAGTGGCACCCAACAGCTGCCTCACCTCCTGACGAATGGCGGCGGCATTGGGCAGGGTAAACTCCAGCACCGTCACCGTTTCGCTCAGCTCGTCGGGGATGGTGAGCTGGGCCGACAGGATCACCAGGGTCTTGGGCTGAGCCTTGAGGCGGCGGGCCAGGTTGCGTAGCTTGCGAGCAATGGCCACGTCATCTAGAAACCGATGGAAGTCGCGCAGCACAAACACCGCCGCAGCGGTAGCGGGCAGTTTTTCCACCAGCTCCAGCGCTTGCAGCGGGTTGCGCTTGCCAAAGCCGGCGTCGTTGAGGTTGCCCTGGTAGCCGTCGACAAAGTCCCAGGTGTAGAGGGCGCGGTTGTTCTGGGCGGCGGCGCAGACGGCAATATCGGCCTCGGCCCGCTCTTCCTCGGCGGTGGCGATGTAGATGATCGGGTAGCGGGCGCGGATGAGTAGCCCCAGATCTTCGGTAAAGCCCATGTCAGCCTGGCTTGTGGATGGCACAATTTTCAGTTTATGTTTCCAGCCTATCGGATCTTAGGGAGTCCTCGCCAATCTGGACTGACAATAGCTGATCGTGCAGGGCAGCCATAGAAGTTAGCCTGCCAGGAGAGGCGCTGCTTAAATAGACCTACAAATACCCTGCCGCCTGCATAGTGAAAAGACGGGCGTAGCAGCCATCCTGGCGCAGCAGCTCCTCATGGCTGCCCTGCTCGATCAGCTTGCCCTGGGCCAGCACAATGATGTTGTCGGCCCGTCGCACCGTCGAGAAACGGTGGGAGATGAGAATGGCCATCTGGTTTTGGGTTGCGGCCCGAAACTGCTCGAATAGGCGGGTCTCGGCCTCGGCATCCATGGCCGAGGTAGGCTCATCGAGCACTAGAATGTCGGCCTCGGTGCGCATAAAGGCGCGGGAGAGGGCAATCTTTTGCCACTGGCCACCGGAGAGTTCTTGGCCACCGAAAAACCACTTGCCCAGCTGGGTGTCGTAGCCCTCGGGCAGCGACTCAATGAACTCGGTGGCGGTACCCTTGGCGGCGGCGGTTTGCCAGCGCTGGGCATCCTCAAAGTCGGTCACATCGCCCACGCCGATGTTTTCGCCCACCTTAAACTGATAGCGCACAAAGTCTTGGAAAATCACGCCGATGCGCCGCTGCACCACTTCCGCATCCCACTCCTGTAGGTCGCGGCCATCGAGCAGAATGCGCCCCTGGGTAGGGGTATAGAGGCGGGTCAGCAGCTTGATCAGGGTGGTCTTGCCGGAGCCGTTTTCACCCACGATCGCCATCTTTTCCCCCGGTCTGAGCTGAAAGGAGACGCCCTCCAGGGCGAGGCGATCGCTGCCCGGATAGCTAAAGGACACCTGCTCGAATCGCAGGCCATCGCTGGGGTCAGGACCCCGATCGGCGCTGCCCACATCCGCTGGCACCGGCTGCTCTAAAAACTCGTACAGATTGGACAGGTAGAGCCCGTCTTCGTACATGCCGCCGATGGCGGTGAGGGAACTGGCGAAGGTGGTCTGCCCCTGGCGAAACACCGTCAGGTACATGGTCAGTTCGCCGAGGGAAATGCGGCCTGCGATCGCCTCCAGCACAATCCAGCAGTAGGCCAGGTAAAAGGAGGCGGTGCTCAGCAGGCCCAGCCCATAGCTCCAGCCGCTGCGACGCACCGTCAGGTTGCGGTCTTCGGCGTACAGCTTCTGAAAAATACCCTGGTACCGTTCCAGCAGCAGCGGCCCCATCTGAAATAGCTTCACCTCCTTGGCAAAATCTTCCCGCGCCAGCAGCGCCTCCAGGTAGATTTGCTGCCGGGTTTCGGGCGATCGCCACTTAAACAGCCGAAACGCTTCCCCGGCAAACTGGGTCTCGGCAATGAAGGCGGGCAGGGTGGCGATCGCCAGCAGCGCCACCGCCCAGCCCGAAAATTGCAACAACAGCCCGCCAAAGGTGAGCAGCGACAGCCCGTCCTGCACCACCCCAAAGGTGCGGTTCACCATGCTGAGGGGTCGGGCCGAGGCCTCCCGCCGGGCCTGGGTCATTTTGTCGTAGAACTCAGAGTCTTCAAAGTAGGTGAGCGGCAGGGTCTGGGCCTTTTCGAGAATCATCATATTGACCCGCTGCCCCAGCAGCACCCGCAGCAGCGATTGGCACAGCCCCTGGCCCTGGCGAGCCCCAGCCAGCACCGCCACCAGCACGGCCTCGAGGGCCAGGTACAGCAGCGCCGCCTGGCGATCTACCGCCAGCCCCGACTGGGCCGCCTGCACCACCGCATCGACAATCAGCTTGCCCACATAGGCGATCGCCGCAGGCAGCAACCCCGCCACCAGGGTCAGCAATGCCAACGCTACGGTCAGCCGCCAGTCGGTCTGCCACACCAGCGCGATCGCCCGCTGTCCGTAGCCATACATAGCCATCGACTGGCCCAAATTTTGCCATTGCCCCTTCCTTTTGGGGGCTGCAACCCGCCTAACCCTGTATTCGCTCATTTTTCTACGATAGCGCCTTGGGCTTGGTCCAGGGGAGCCAAACCTGGGCAGCCCAAGTAGAGGGGGATGGCTGTAGAAAGATGGGCGGCAAAGGCTGAAGGGGGATATAGCGCTGGCCACTGCGGTTAGGACGCGGCTCACGACCACTGGCATAGACTGGGGCAGCGCAATGACGTACAGCCATCGCTTAAAGGATGATACGAATAAAGGATGATACGAAAGGTCATAACCGATCTGGCGATGGCGGTACACCACCCTTGGCCCCTAGGGCAACCACGGGCGGTTAAAGCGGCGATGCCCCCATGCTGGGGGAGACAGGAACCTTCCCCACCGACGGGGCCGCTTCCATCACCGCTCCTTCGCCGCCCGATGGTACCCCCGTCAAATCCTCGGGGTGGGTCAGCTCCCGCACCTTGAGCACGATCAAATACTCATAAAATGCCTGGAGGGTGCACCAGGCTAGGCCCGCCCGCCCGTCGCGCCAGCCCCCCAACACAAACATCATGTACAGCCACCGGGTCAGCGGGCGCAGGGGCAGCCGCAGGGACAGATCCTTCAGGGCCCGGCGTCGTTCTACCTCAGATTTGCCCCACAGCAACCCCCGCCAGTCAACGGTGCCCCGCTGGAGCTGCCGCAGGGTCTCCTTCGCCTCATCGCTGGAGTAGCGGTTGTGCTTGTCAATCCAGCGGCTTAGACCTTTGCTACAGGTGTAGTGGGGATAGGTGGCCTGCAAAAAACCAGTCGGGCCATCCACCACCTCGCGTTCGGTATGGCCATAGTCGTCGAACCACACCTTGCCCCGCTGCATCAGCCGCAGCTGGTATCGCGGAAACTGAGTGCTGCGGCGAATCCAGCTACCCATGAACATGACCCGCTCGGCCACGTAGTAGCCCACCGACTCCTCCCTGGCGATGACCTCCAGACATTCCGCAAATAGCTCCGGTGTCATGCGCTCGTCGGCCTCTAAAATGTAGGCCCAGTCGTGGCGGTAGGGCACATGCTCCAGCATCCAGGTGCGCTGCTGACCGTGGCTGGCAAAGGGATGTTCGATCAACCGAACGGGATACTGGGCGGCGATCGCCTGGGTGCGATCGCTACTGCATGAGTCCACCACAATGACATCGTCTGACAGCAGGGCCGACTCGATGCAGGCCGCAATATCCCGCTCCTCGTTGTGGGTCAGAATAAAGATGGAGAACATAGGCACCCATATCTCGGCGACAGACAGGAACGTATCCTTGATTTAGAGAACCCACTTTGGTCTCTAAACTGCAATCTACCTAGCGACATCGGTGTTAGTCAGGGTTCTCATCCATCTTTACGCTTTCGTTATTGCCGTAAAAAGTACTGCACAACCTGACGGCGACCTGGCTTGCAACCGGCTACAGGTCGTCGTTAATTCCGGTGTTCTATGTGAGTAGGTCTGATTATCTATAGGACGCATTTCGACTCCGCTCAATGCTCGATCTGTGGCTAGGCGGAGGGTTGAGCGGAGCCGTTAGGCTCCGTAGCGCGAAGTCCTCGATCACTGAAGGTTGAGCGAAGTCGAAACCTGGCCACCTGGTACACCATTAACTCGCAGGTCCCTTCATGAAAGTTGCGCTTCATACAACACAAAAAAGCACCACACAAAAAAGGCGGCTAGGAGCCGCCTGAAAGATTTGCAGGGAGTTCAAAATGCTTGGGATTTTCGCTCTAGTCGATCGTCTAGTCGATCGCATCCTTCAGCGCATCTTTTACGTCTTCCCGGGCGTGGGTGGCCTCAGCCTGGGCTTGCTTGGCATCGCCCTCAGCCTTGTCCTTGGGGTCGCCGGTAATCTCGCCGACGGCAGCCTGAACCTTACCTTCGATATTCTTGGCCGTTGCCTTAACACGATCTTCAATAGACATGGGGTGAAGTCCTTAACGACAATCTCTTTAAAGTTTAGGATTTAGGCCTCGCTCCCCCATCTGCACAAGGGGGGAACAGAGGATCCACATTTAGGTAGAGATCCAGTCAGAGGATTGCCAGCTCGCCAGCCCAATTCCCCTTGTCTTGGGCCAGGTTCGCAGGGAATACTCGCGCCCGGTTTGGACTGGTTCTACTGCTCCTTTCGCACGGTGATGTTTTCTAGGGATTTACCGGGGGGGAGGTCGATAAAGACGCGATCGCCCTCGGCGAGGCCGCTCAGGATTTGGATCTGGTTACCCACCTGGGGCCCCAGGGTGACCGGCTGAAACACGATTTCGCGGTCGTTCCCCGGCACCAGGACGCCGGTTTCCCCCGCCTGGGTGACGACGGCGACGCTGGGCACCACCAGGGCATTGGCCAGCCGATCACCGATGAAGGCCACATTGACGTTCATGTTTGATCGCAGAATGTCTTTCCCGTCGAGCAGCTCGATGCGCACCTGAAACAGGGTGACATTCTGCCGCTCGATGGCTTCGGGGGCCACTAGCTTGACACGGCCCTGAAAGGTCTGGTCAGGAAAGGCATCGGCGACAACTTCAACCGCCTGACCCGACCGGATCAAACTAATGTCGGCCTCAGGCACTTCAGCGAGCACCTCTAGGTCCTGGGCCAGGGCCACAACGGCGGTGGAGGTAGCCGAAGACAGATCAGAGGCGGAGGTGGTGGGGGTGACAAAGGCTCCCACGGTGGCGAACTTTTGGGTGACAATGCCGGCAAAGGGAGCCCGCACCAGGGTTTCATCCTGCCGAATTTGGGCGCTTTGGAGCTGGGCACGGGCCTGGGCTAGGCGGGCCTCGGCCTGGGCGATCGCCTCGGCCTCGGGCAAATTCCGCAGATCGTCGACCCGGCGTAGGGCCTCGGTAACGCGGGCCTGGGACTGCTCTAGGGATGCCTGGGCACTGCGCAGTTCGCGGGCGGCAGCATCCAGGTCAGCCTGGGCCACGGCGCCGCGATCGTACAATTGGCGCTGGCGCCCCAGCTCGCTGGTGGCTAGATCTAGTCGGGCTTGGGCGTCGCGCACCTGGGCGCGGTTAGCCTCGGCGGTGGCTTCGGCCTGGGCAATTTCTTCTGGGCGACTACCCCGCCGCACCTCCGCCAGGGCAGCCTCGGCCTCGGCCACAGCAGCCTGGTTCTGCTGCACCTGGGCGGCGGTGTCGCGGCTGCGCATACGGGCGATCAGCTGGCCTGCCTCGACGCGATCGCCCTGTTCCACGTAGAGTTCGTCCAGAATGCCAGCGTTCTCGGGGCTGAGGTTGACGGTCTGCACCGGCTTCACAGTGCCGCTGGTGGCCACCCGCACCGTCAGGGGCTCAATCGCCGCCTGGGTGGTCAGCGCATTGACATCGTAAAGGCTCTGGCGGCTGCGCCAGAGGCCAAACCCCGCCGCCCCGGCGACCACGGTGACCGCCGCTAGACCAGCCACCAGCCAGGCCAGCGGACGACGCACCTTACCCATTAAAGGAACCTGCATAGACCAACGTTTCGATTGAGGATTGTGGGCTTTGGGATCGGGGCCAGCGCTCAAGCAAGCACTAAACCACTCAGTTTAATTGTAGCGATCGCAGCTCCGCCGGTACCCTGGGTTATTGACAAGGGCATTGACGAGGTAGCTATGGCAGAAACTTCCCTTCGAGTGGCGGTGGTGGGTACTGGGTTTGGTCAAAAGGTGCACATACCAGGGTTGCAGGCCCACCATCGCACCGAGGTGGTGGCAGTGTACCACCGCGACCTGGAAAAGGCCCGGGCGATCGCCGCCGCCCACGGCATTCCCCACGCCTGCGCCTCCGTGGAGGCGATCGTGGCGCTGCCCGAGGTGCAGGCGGTGACGGTGGCCACGCCGCCCTTTCTGCATCACTCCCAGGCTAAAACGGTGCTGGAGGCCGGCAAACACCTGCTGCTGGAGAAGCCCACAGCGCTGTCGGGTGCCGAGGCGGAGGCGATCGCGGCTCTGGCCCGCGATCGCCACCTGATCGCCACCATGGACTTTGAATTTCGCTTTGTGCCCGCCTGGCAGTACCTGGCCGAAAAACTGGCCGACAACTACGTCGGCTCACTGCGCTTCGTCAAAATCGACTGGACGGTGCCCGGCCGGGCCGACCCCAACCGGGCCTGGAACTGGTACTCCCGCCGGGACCAGGGAGGAGGTGCCCTAGGGGCCTTTGCCTCCCACAGCTTTGACTACATTACCTGGCTGTTCGGCCCCATTCAGCGCCTGTGCGCTCGCCTCAGTACCGCCATTCCCCAGCGCCCTGACCCGGCCACTGGGGCACTCCAGCCCGTGGATGCCGACGACACCTGTAGCTTGATGCTAGATCTGGCGAACGGTGCCCCCTGTCAGGTGGCGATTAGCTCCGTCACCTACGGCGGGCGGGGTCACTGGGTGGAGATCTATGGCGATCGGGGCACGCTGGTGCTGGGCAGCGACAACCTCACCGACTATGTGCACGGGTTTAAACTCTGGGGTAGCCAGGCAGGGGCACCGCTCGAAGAACTGCCCATTCCCGATCGCCTGCAGTTCCCGACCACCTACAGCGATGGCCGCATTGCCCCGTTTGTGAGGGTGGTGAACCACTGGGTAGGTGACATCGATCGCGGGCAGGCCACCGCACCGTCCATCGCCGATGGGGTGCGTTCCCAACACCTGATGGATTTGGCCCACCAGGCCCATCGGCAAAATACCTGGCTAGAGGTCCCTGCATCCCTGTTTGAGGTATAGAAATATGCCTTGTTTACCAACTTAAACTTCTTCTTCCTGGGGCTAGCAGGTATCCTCAAGGGCAACCTTAGATTATGGGTGTCTTAGCTACCATCTCTACGTCGCTTCCTGGTCTCGAATCTGTTGCCTATTGTCCAGCTAACCGCCGCGCCGGTAATTCATGTCGTTTCAAAGATATCCCTTAGCCACAGTTCAAAAAGTTAGCCAGTTCATTCGTGAAACTCTGGTGCTCCCCCCCCATGAGCAACAGCCGGGCAGCGTCGCTATTGAGGAGGAGGAGGGCGGCCCATTACCCGACTCCCTCAATGCCCTAGGCGATTTATTTCGAGCCGGCGATACGCCTGAAGACGATGTACCCGCCCCCAACGCTGAGGGCCGGTGGTTTGTCAGCACCATTGACCCCTCTGAGGCCCTAGCCAAGCTCCCCGGTCTGTGGATGCGGCCCGGCATTCGCATGGTGACCTACCTGCGCCAGGATGCCAAGGGTGGCGTAGGCACCACCGTCGCCCTACCCGGACTGCTCAGCACCACCGAGTATCTGGAGGAGGCGATCGCCAAACTGACCCAGCCTGACCAGGTCCCTAGCCCCATGGGTGCCCTGCCCAACCTGATGAATGGCATCGAGGGCGATGGCTCCCTGGCGTCTTTTTTGGCCGCCTCAATCTTTACCCGCGAGGTGCGCGAGTTTGGCCGCTTTGGCCATTACAGCCGCTGGGTGCACCACCGCTTTGTCAACGCCCCACCCCAGCAAATTCCCTGGCAGTGGCGCACCAAAATGCCCGAAGACCTCTCGCCCAAGGTGGTGCTGCGGCAAGATACAGAGGTAGTTGTGGAGTTTTACTCCTGTCGGGTGCAAAAGCCCATCGCCCTGTTTCGCCACCTCGATCGATACCCGCCCAACAGCTACACCGCCGAAAATCAGGATCAGGTGGTAGCGGTGGCGGGGAATGCGGCGGGGTAGACGATGGCGGATGGCGGTCTAGGGAAAGCTGGGCCTAGGCAAAGAGGCCCAGAGACCGGAGGCATGGTCTGGGCGGCACTGGTAGGGTTAGGGTTCTAAACGAAAATCTTCTCGTAGGTAGGGCGTTAGCAGGCTGGTTTGTGTTCCAATAACAGCGAGACCAGCACGGTGACGCAGCCCTATGGAATTCAACCATCTGAGCTTTTATGTGGACGCGGTGCCTCCCTGGCGCGACTGGTTTGTCAACGCCTGGGGAGGAACCTCGACAGCTACAGAGCCCGGAAAAGACCCCGGAAAAGACCCTGGGACAGAGTACCTAGACAGAGCGCTGGTGTACCTGGGACAGGTGCCGCTGTTGCTGGTGGCCACCCCATCCGTAACAGGGGCTTACCTGGGGCGACACCCCTCAGGCATTGGAGACATCGCCCTCAGGGTCGGAAATTTAGAACAAGTTTTGGCCCGAGTGGGGGCGGCCGGAGGCAGGGTAGTGGAGCCCAGCGTCCTCGACCCCTGGGGCCGAGGACGCTGGGCCCAGATTCAAGGCTGGGGATCGCTGCGCCATACCCTGGTGGAGTCGTGGCAACCCGAACCCTGGGTACCCACGATCGCCCCAAATCCGGCCCTAGCCCTACCTAGGAATGGCCTGATCACAGCCATTGATCACGCCGTGATCAACGTACCGGTCGGAGAGTTGCCCCAGGCCGTGGCCTGGTATACCGCGCAGCTTGGATTTCAACCCCGGCAGCGATTTACCATTGATACCCCTCGCTCGGGCCTGCGCAGCCAGGTGCTGGGGCACCCTCAAGGCAAGGCCCAACTGCCCATCAACGAACCCGCCACCACCAATTCCCAGGTGCAGGAGTTCCTAGACTACAACCGGGGCTGTGGCGTTCAGCACATCGCCCTGCATACCCAAGATATTGTGCAGACGGTGGCCCAGTTGCGGGCAGGCGGGGTAGGCTTTTTGCCGGTGCCCCAGAGTTACTACGAGGCCCTGCGCGATCGCCCCGGCTATCAGCCCCAGGAGGATGGCGAGGCGGCCATTGCCCAGCTGCAAATTTTGGTCGACTGGGAACCCCATCTGCCCCAGGCGCGACTGCTGCAAACCTTTACCCAGCCCTGCTTGAATATCCCTACGGTGTTTTTCGAGCTAATTCAGCGTCAGGTCGTGTGGACCCAGGACGACTTTGCCCAGGCCCAGGGGTTTGGAGAACGCAACTTTCAGGCCCTGTTTGAGGCGATCGAGCGGGAGCAGATGAAGCGGGGGAGCCTGACCTAGGCAGGGGAAACCAGGGCAGGCGGGACAAGGCTTGACCGTTTAGATGCTCTAGATGCCTAGCGCAGAAAGCTGGCCACAACCCACAGCGATAGGCAGGTTACCGCCGAGGCCACGGCATCGGGGCTGGCCCAGGCAAACTGCGCCCCCTGGGGAATCAGCAGCTGGCCCACCGTGAGCCCCAGGGCCAGCCCGGCCGCCAGTCCACCGATGGTGAGCAACACCGATCGCCAGAACTTATTTTCTTTGCGGTTCAGGAAGTAAATGGCGGCCCCAATCGCCACGGCCAGGGCCAGAGAGGGGGCCGCAAAGCCCAGCAGGGCCAGCCCGCCGTAGGTGACGGCGGGCCAGAGCACGTCGTCGCGGCTGGGGGTGTCCACCAGGCCGTTGAGCCAGTCGGGGCGCGGCAGCGACGGAGCTGACTTGGTCGGTGAGACCTCAGGCACGTTTTCGGCAAAGCGAATGCGATCGGGCACCTTGATTTTGCCCTCCTGGCGGAGCCGCAGCCGCTCCATCAAAATGGCATCGTAGGCGGCTTCAACGGCGGCTTGCTGCTGGGGTTCTTCGGCGTGGTGCTCGACCAGGCGATCGCGAGCCTCTTGAATTTCTTCAAAGGTCGAGGCTTCGGTTAACCCCAATAGTTCGTAGGAATTTTGGTCGCTCATCTGCAAAACTCTAAGCCCCCAGACGACTTGACAATAACAGCCAGCCACAACACTTAGTTCACCCTCGGCCCGATGACAATTGCCTAGACCCAGTTTAACCAGCCACCCCGCAAATAGGGAACACCCATCTTAGCCCGTATCCTTGGCGGTATCCTACGGCGGGGCTAGCGGCTGCTCTGGGCAGTCTAGCGAAACCGAGCCCAGATTTTTTTGAGTCGAGACTTGAGTCGGTACAGAAGCTAGACTCACCCCCTAGGATAGGTAAGTATTTTTTGGTAACTGCCCCTATGGGTATCACTCCCGCACTAGGTGGGTGGCTGGTCCAGTTACCCAGCGAGACTGCGGTATCCCCACCGCTAGCTCCCTCGGATAGCAATGTCACTGGCCTGGTCAACACGCTGATAGTGCTGCTGCTGGTGGCTACGGTGGTGGCTTTGATTACCCGGCGGCTGCGAATTCCCTACGTGGTAGGGCTGGTGCTAGCGGGGTTAACAATTACCAAAACACTGCTGCCGGAGTCCGTGGGCCTCAATCCCGAGATTATTCTCAATTTGTTTTTGCCGATTTTGATTTTTGAGGCGGCTATCAATACCGACATTAGCCGGTTGCGCAGCACCATCAAGCCGATTGCCCTCCTGGCCGGCCCTGGGGTTGTGCTGGCGGCGGTGATCACCGCCAGCCTGCTGCAATGGGGGCTGGGTCTGGCCACAATTACCGCTGCGGCGATCGGAGTCATCTTGACCATCACCGATACGGTGTCGGTGATTGCGGCCTTTCGGAGCGTGCCGGTGCCCCCGCGCCTAGCCACCATCGTGGAGGGGGAAAGCCTATTCAATGATGGCATTGCCCTGGTGCTACTGGGCATGATCACCGCCATTCACCTGCAGGGCACCTTGACGGTGTGGGCGGGGCTGCAGCAGGTGATCATCGCCTTTGTGGGGGGCGGTGCCCTGGGCCTGGGCCTGGGCTACCTGTGCGTGGGCCTGTTTCAGCAGCTCGACGATGCCCTGAGCAATATTTTGCTGACCGTGGCGGTTTCCCTGGGGACATTTCAGATCGGTCAGTCGCTGGGGGTTTCGAGCGCGATCGCCGTCGTCATTGCCGGTCTGGTCATTGGCGAGTTGGGTTTTCGTCACACCTCCGCCTCCACCAAGGTGACGTTGCTCAATTTCTGGGAATATGCCGGGTTTGGGGTGAACACCTTTATCTTTTTGCTGGTGGGCATAGAGGTCGATCCCCAGGTGCTGGTGCGCACCATTCCGGCAGCGCTAATTGCCATTGGGGCCTACCAGATTGGCCGCATTGCCACCATCTACCCACTGCTGTATCTGCTGCGATTTTTCGATCGCCCCCTGCCCCTGCGCTGGCAGCATGTATTGATTTTGGGCAACGTTAAGGGGTCGCTGTCGATGGCGCTGGCCCTGAGTCTGCCGGCGACATTGCCGGGGCGATCGCAGGTGGTGGCCCTGGTGTTCAGCACCGTGCTCATTTCCCTGGTAGCCCAGGGCTTGAGCCTGCCGTTGCTGGTCAAACGACTGCGGCTGACCAGCCCGTCACCCACCAAACAGCGGATGGAAACCCTCCAGCTGAATATGATTGCCGCCAAGGCCGCCCAGCAGGAGCTGGCCAGCCTGCTGCAGGCGGGCAGCCTGCCCAAGAACCTTTACGAAGAGCTGTTTGCCACCTACCAAGCCCAGATTGCCACCGCCGATCGCGACCTGCGCGACCTCTACAATCAGCGCATCCTCAACGACGCCAGCTCCATCACCGACCACAGCAGCCTCGACGGTCTGCTCCGCCGCCTCTACCTAGCGGAGAAGGGGGCCGTCAACGACGCCCTGCGCAAGGGGCTGCTGTCGGAGGAGGTCAGCCAGAGCTACATCCGCAACCTGAACGAAAAGCTGCTGGCCCTCAAGGATGACTGATGGCTAGGGCAATGACGAGCAAAGAGCCGTGCCCCCTCAGCCGGGGGATGCCTTGCGCAGCACCTAGGGACGAGGAGCCCCGTAGACAGAGGCCTCTGAGCTCGTCACCTTGAGCACAGTCATCATGGCTTTGACTCGGCAATTTTGGAGGATTGGACATGAGAGCACCCTTCACCCGCAGATTGCAGGCTGTCAGAGCCGCTGTAAAACGCAGCAACGATGCCGTTGCGCTAGGCGCAGAGGCCCATGAAATCGAGCATTTGCCGCACCAGGCCGGGCTTAGTCACGGCCAAAATAGTCGAGCCGCTTTCGAGCACGGTGCTGCCGTTGGGTATGGTCAAATCCTCGTGGGGGTGGGCCTGATAGCCGATGATCAGGGTGCCAGCTGGGAAGCGGGGATCTTGAGCAATTTCGGCTAGGGTGCGCCCGACAATGGAGCACTGCTGGGGAATGGGCAGCTTTAGCACCTCGACCTGGCCCTGCTCAAAGTGCATCATGGCCTCGACCTGGGGATATTCAATGGCGTTCACCATGCGGTTGATGGTGAGTTCGGTGGTGCTGATGACGTGGGTGGCCCCGGCCAGTTGGTAGGGCGCGGCAAAGTCGCGATCGCTCATGCGCACCACCGTCTGAGGTACGCCGTAGTGCTTCGATAGGGTGACTATGGCTAGGTTCAGGGCGTCCTCCGGCAGGGCTGCGATCACCGCATCGGCCTTGCGAATGCCCGCCTCTAAGAGGGTGGTGGTGTTGACGGCGCTGCCCTCAAAGGCCATCACTCCAATCTTTTCGCGGGCGTACTGACAGGCTAGGGGATCAGTATCCACTACCGCTACGGTATGCCCTTCATCGAGCAGGGTCTTGGCCAGGTCCAGGCCCAGCATGCCCGCCCCCCCAATTAGTACGTACATAGTTAACGACTCCTTAACGCCCCAGGTTCATACTGGGCATAGACAATAATCGCCTAGAGAGATATACCCAAAGCGGTCTGCCCCCGTATGCTCATCCCCGTATGATTCATCCCGAGGGCCTAGTCAACGGCCTCTTATCACCGGCCCCACCGCCCTGCCCCAGATCGCCAACTCTTCCCCCATTGCCCCTATCCCTCCACCTCATACTAATTTCCCCATGAAAGGACTCACCGGCAAAACTGCCCTGATCACCGGGGCTTCCTCGGGTATTGGCCAGGCGATCGCCATTCGCCTGGCTGAAGAAGGCTGCAACGTGGTGATCAACTACCGCAGTGACAGCGACGGCGCCGAGGATACCCGCCGCCAGGCGATGGAGCAAGCCTGCCAAGATGCAGAAAAATGCGGCGTTCAGGCGCTGCTGGTGCAGGGGGATGTGGCCAAGGAGGCGGATGCGATCGCCCTGGTACAGCAGGCCATCGACCGCTTTGGCCATTTGGATATTCTGGTCAACAACGCCGGGGTTCAGACCGAAAGCCCCTCCGCCGCGATCGAGGTCGACAGCTTTGACTGGGTGCTGGGGGTCAACCTGCGGGGGGCCTATCTGTGCGCCCGCGAAACCATCCGGCACCTGCTGGCTCAAAACCGCCCCGGCAGCATTATCAACATTTCCAGCGTCCACGAAATTATCCCCCGACCGCAGTATCTCAGCTACTCCATCAGTAAAGGGGGGCTGGGCAACATGACCCGCACCCTGGCGCTGGAGTATGCCGCCCAAGGCATTCGAGTTAACGGCATTGGCCCGGGGGCCACGGTTACCCCGATCAATGACGAGTGGACCGACGACCCTGCCAAACGGGCCGAGGTCGAAAGCCACATTCCCATGGGTCGAGCGGGCACCAGCGAGGAAATGGCCGCCGCCGTGGCCTTTCTAGCCTCCGAGGAGGCAGCCTACATCACTGGGCAAACCCTCTACATCGACGGCGGACTGACGCTCTATGCCGATTTTCGAGAGGCCTGGTCGGCCTAGGGGGTTGACCCTAGGTTCGGGGGGAGGATTGGGATGGGAACTAGGGGATGATGGGGGAGCGGGAGGTTAGCCATTGGAGCAGTGCATGGCTAGCGGTTTCAACCCTTGAAGCGGTTAACTGGCGCATTCCCCTGCATCAGGGATCCAAACCGCCATCAAGTCTTCTGCCCGTAACCTGAAGAACTGTTACACTTCCTCAACAATCGGTATTACCCTTTGCTCCTGCGATGATACGATTCCCATCAAACGGTTGAGAGATAGGATTTCATGACTGAAACGCTTACAGGTCAAACACCTATTTTTGGAGGCAGCACCGGCGGTCTCCTCACCAAGGCTGAGGTCGAAGAAAAGTACGCCATCACTTGGACCAGCCCCAAGAAGCAGGTTTTTGAAATGCCCACCGGTGGTGCAGCCTTCATGAATGAAGGGGAAAACCTTTTGTATTTGGCCCGCAAAGAGCAATGTCTGGCCCTAGGTCGCCAGCTCCGCACCAAATTCAAGCCAAAGATGGAAGACTATAAGATCTACCGCATTTTTCCCAGTGGAGAAATGCAGTATCTGCATCCGGCAGATGGTGTTTTCCCTGAAAAGGTCAATGAAGGTCGTGGCTCGGTGAACAGCGTTGCCCGTAACATTGGTGCCAACCCCGATCCGGCCACCATTAAATTTAGTGGTAAGGCAACCTACGAAGTCTAGGGACCTGCATGGATTTCGACCGCTTGACATCCATGCCCACTAGTTTTGCTCTGTGCTAACTGTGACTGTTGTGTTGTAAGGGGTATAGCTTGGGCTATGCCCCTTTTTTTTGTTCCCGGTGCCTCCAACCGGGCGGTAGAATAAATGCCATGATTTTCCCAGCCTTTGAACAGTTTGAAACCTACGCCACCCAGGGCAACTTTGTGCCGGTCTACCAGGAGTGGCTGGCCGATTTAGACACGCCAGTTTCAGCCTGGTACAAGGTGTGTGCCGGACAACCCTACAGCTTTTTGCTGGAGTCGGTGGAGGGGGGCGAAAACTTGGGTCGCTATAGCCTGTTGGGCTGCGACCCCCTGTGGGTGCTCGAGAACCGCGGCGATCGCTCCACCCAAACCCACCGGGACGGCACTGTGCTTGAGCACCAGGGCAACCCCTTTGACACCCTGGCCCAATGCCTGGCCCCCTACCATCCGGTAAAGCTACCCGCGCTGCCCGCCGGCATTGGCGGCCTCTTTGGCTTTTGGGGCTACGAGCTGATCCGCTGGATTGAGCCAACGGTGCCGATTTATCCCCTTGGCGACGGGGACCTACCCGACGGAGTTTGGATGCAGGTCGATAGCCTCCTGATCTTCGACCAGGTACAGCGCAAGATTTGGGCCATAGCCTACGCCGACCTGCGCGACCCTGCTACGGATATGCAGCGGGCTTACCAAGGGGCCTGCGATCGCGTCCGACAGCTTCTCCACAAGCTCACTTTGCCCCTCTCGGCAGATCAGTCGGCGCTGCCCTGGCACCCGCCCCATCCCGACGCGGCCCCGGTGGCCTACACCAGCAACCGCACCCGGACGGAGTTCTGCGCCAGCGTGGAGCGAGCCAAGGCCCACATTCAGGCTGGCGACATCTTCCAGGTGGTCATCTCCCAGCGGCTGAATACGACCTACCAGGGCAATCCCTTTGACCTGTACCGGTCTCTGCGGCAGATCAACCCCTCACCCTATATGGCCTACTTCAACTTCTACGACTGGCAGCTAATCGGCTCTAGCCCCGAGGTGATGGTTAAGGCCACCCTGGCCGACGACCCGACCCAGCCCCAGTTGGCTACGGTGCGCCCCATCGCCGGCACTCGCCCCCGGGGCAAAACCGTTGGGGAAGACACCGCCTATGAGCACGACCTGCTGGCCGATCCGAAGGAGCGAGCGGAGCATGTCATGCTGGTGGACCTGGGCCGCAACGACCTGGGTCGGGTCTGCCTCAGCGGCACCGTGCAGGTGGATGAGCTGATGGTAATCGAGCGCTACTCCCACGTTATGCACATTGTCAGCAACGTGGTCGGCCGCCTTAGCCCCAGCAAAACCGCCTGGGATTTGCTCAAGGCCTGCTTCCCGGCAGGTACCGTCAGCGGCGCGCCTAAAATCCGCGCCATGCAGATCATCCACGATCTGGAACCCTGCCGTCGTGGCCCCTACTCTGGAGTCTACGGCTACTACGACTTTGAGGGCCAGCTCAACACCGCCATAACCATTCGCACCATGGTGGTCAGATCCCAGGCAGAAGGTGGCCACAGCGTTAGTGTGCAGGCTGGGGCCGGGCTAGTGGCCGACTCGGTGCCTGAGTCGGAGTACCAGGAAACCCTCAACAAGGCCAGGGGGATGTTGGAAGCCATCCGTTGCCTGGGATAGCCTGGACTGGACGGTCCGGAAAGCCCGGTTAAGGCTTGGTGGCCTACGTCTCTGGCATCCCGCAGGATCGCCCGATTTCGTCCCAGCTTCGACTGAGTCGGTCAAAGGAGTTAAACGCCCAGGCCAACCCTATAGAGCCGGTCAACTTCCCGAGCCGGTTGAACTATCTATGGAGGATTAATTAGGACAATTCTGGAAACGAAAATACCCGAGAATTTTGATTCCTCTCAAGGGCGCAGGCCCTGCGCCCCTACATGGGGGTATCTTCTTTCTCGGAAACGACCTTAAGAGATGGCTTTCGCCGTGAGCCAGGGCGTTCACTCCCCGGTGGTTGTGGCCAGAGTCCCTTAGCCTATGGGCATTTCAGGAATAGCTAAGCCACCTTGACAGGGCTGGCCCCTCCCAGGTTATAGACAACCCCCGGACCAGGTTACCGAGGGAAACTGTCCGGCCCGAAACTGGACGACCCGTCCCTGGGCATCGGTTTCAAACACCAGGCGATAGATATCTTCGCCGGGGTCGGCGGGGGTGAAAACTACGGTCTTGCCTAGGGTTTCAGGGTTTGCTGTGGCCTCTAGCTGATCACCGTAGGTGTGCACCAGGTCCTGTTCGGTGGAGCCAATGGTGATGCCGCTGCGGGTGGCGGTAAGGCTGCCCGGCCACACATCAACCCTCAGTACTTTGCCGTTAATAGCCATTAGGCCAATGGGTTCGCTATGGTCTTTGATGCGGTAGAACTGGCACTCGCCGTTGCCTGAATTTTCAATCGCTACAGGGGTTAGCCCCCGAGCGGGCAAATCGTCTAGGTCCATACCGATGCGGATGGGGCCAAGGCCTGTGGTCTTCAGGGGGGCTGCCAACAGGGCTAGGGTAGGAATAGTAGCCACGTCGGTGCCAGGGGCGCTGGCAATGGCTCGCTGCATAACCCGCAAAGAGTTTAAAGGGGCCAGTACACCGGTCAGCAGGGTGTCTGCTTTGAGGGTGTAGTAGGTTGATTTTTGGGTTGTGGAGGGGATGTTCCCGTTGCCGTGGGTGGCCTGGGCAACTCCGTTAGGACGGTAGGCATAGCCAAATGCTGCCAGCCCCGTCAGGGCGGCGATGAGCGCAGCTATGGCTTTCAGTTGTGGTTGTCTCCCCTTAAACATCTTCCATGACCAGTGAGCAACATTTGGGGTCTGTGGGCAGGGCGATCGCCCCGGCTGAACCCTAGACCTGCAGCACCAGTGAAACCAGACCACCACAGGCTTAAAACTCAGTTCAATCTAACCCCCAGGCAAGACTTATCATAGTGAGCAGGTTCGGTCAACATTGATAGCAATATTGATCCCCACGTCCCGCTCCAGTGTAGCAGCCGCAGACTATTACCTTAATGCCGTCGTCGTTTCGTTTTCTCCCTCGGTTTCGGCCCAAGGCCAAGACACGCTCTGGGCCTCGGTTATTCCACTTGGTGCCGATCGGACTGCTGGCGATCGCGGTGGGAGGTGCCCTAGCAGCCTGGACCGGACAGCGGACTCATGGTCGCACCACTGGCCTACTATCGGTTACACAACCGAGGGTCCAGGGCTGGGGCGGCGGGCTACCTGGCCGATTTAAGCGCCAGGCCAGACAACGTCCCCCCTTGATCGTACCTCCCCAGGTGCTGCCCCAACCCCTGCCGCCGCCCCAGGCCTGGCCTGAACTGTCCGTGGTGCCAGGGCATCCCGGTTTTACCGACATTACCCCCGACCACTGGGCCTGGCCCGTTCTGACCGATTTGGCCCAGCGCGGCCTGATATCGGGCTTTCCCGAAGGGGACTATCGACCGGCGGATCCCATGACCAGAGCTGAGTTTGCCGCTCAACTGGCCCGCCTATTTGACCTTCCCCAGGCCCCGTCCAAAACTCCTGAAAGGGGCGACTATCCAGATCTATCCACCGACCACTGGGCCTACGCCAGCGTTCAGAAGGCAGTGCAGATGGGATTTCTCACCGGCTACCCCGAGGGGGTCTTTTTACCAGAACAGACCGTGACCCGCATTGGTGTGGTTGTGGCCCTGGCCAATGGGCTGATGCTGAAATCGAGCCGCGGCACTGGCCCAGTCCTGGCGATCTACAGCGATCGCAGCCAGGTGCCTGCCTGGGCCACCCGCCAGCTGGTAGCGGCCACCGAGGCGGGTCTGGTGGTCAACTACCCCGACCCAGCCCAGCTGGCCCCCAACAAAACCGCCACCCGAGCGGAGGTGGCGGCGATGTTACACAGGGCTTTGGTCTATACCGGATATTTGCAGGATGTCCCCCTTCCCTACGTGGTGGGGCAGCCGGTAGTCACCCCCTAGCCCATGAGTTGAGGGTCTTGGACCTGCCTGAGCTGCTCCCGCAGGGGAGGCCCTTCGATCACCTCCGCTTCTAGCAGCTGCTGGGCCAGGGTTTCAAGCAGGTCACGGTTTTGCTTGAGAATGCCCAGGGCGCGCTCGTGGCCCTCTTCAACGATGGATTTCACCTCTTCGTCGATGGCCTTGGCGGTTTCTTCGCTGATCGGGCGACGGGCGTTGGGCATGCCGTTGTCGAGAAAGGCGTTGCGCTGGGCGCGATCGTAGGCGAGGGGGCCCAGCACTTTGCTCATGCCGTAGGTGGTGACCATTTGCTCGGCCAGGTCCGTGGCCCGCTGAAGATCGTTGGAGGCGCCGGTGGTAATGCTGCCGAAGATGATCTCTTCAGCAGAGCGCCCGCCTAGCAGGGTGGCAATCTGACCCTTCAGCTCCGCCTCGTCCCGCAGGAAGCGGTCTTCGGTGGGTAGCTGCAGGGTGTAGCCCAGGGCAGCCATGCCCCGCGGCACGATAGAGATTTTTTCGACCTCGTCAGTGCCGGGCATCATCGCCCCCACCAGGGCGTGGCCGACCTCGTGGTAGGCGACGATTTTCTTCTCTTTCTCGTTGAGCACGCGGCTCTTTTTCTCTAGGCCAGCGACGACTCGCTCGATCGCCTCGCTAAAGTCCTCCTGCTCGACCACGGTGCTGTTGCGCCGGGCGGCCAGCAGGGCGGCTTCGTTGACCAGGTTGGCCAGGTCGGCCCCGGCAAAGCCAGGGGTGCGAGTGGCGGTGGTCTTAAGGTCAACGGTATCGGCCAGCTTCACATCCCTAGCGTGAATTTTGAGAATGGCTTCGCGGCCCTTGAGGTCGGGGCGATCGACCAGCACCTGGCGATCGAAGCGACCGGGGCGCAGCAGGGCTGGGTCGAGGGTTTCGGGGCGGTTGGTGGCGGCCAGCACAATCACTGTGGTGTCGCCCGCCTCAAAGCCGTCCATTTCGGTGAGCAGCTGGTTGAGGGTCTGCTCGCGCTCGTCGTTGCCGCCATAGAAGCCGTTGGAGGAGCGCGACTTGCCGATCGCATCCAGCTCATCGATGAAAATAATGCAGGGGGACTGCTTCTTGGCCTGATCAAACAGATCGCGCACCCGCGAGGAGCCGACGCCAACGAACATCTCCACAAATTCTGAACCCGAGATGCTGAAGAAGGGCACGCCCGCTTCCCCCGCCACGGCCTTGGCCATCAGGGTCTTGCCGGTTCCCGGTGGGCCAATCAGCAGCACACCCTTGGGAATTTTGGCCCCCAGATCGGTGAAGCGCTTGGGAGTTTTAAGGAAATCGACCACCTCCACCAGTTCAGTCTTGGCCTCTTCGACCCCGGCCACGTCGTCAAAGGTAATTTTGCCCGAGTCGCCTTCCACATAGACCTTAGCCTTGCTCTTGCCGATGGAGAGCGCCCCCTGGGGCCCCCCGCCGCCATTGCGGGCAATAAAGAACCGCCACACGCCAATAAAAATCAGCGGCGGAATCACCCAGCTCAGCAGACTGCCAAACCACTGGCCCTTGGGCGGCGGCACGGCGGCAAACTCGACGCCGTTGTCCTCGAGTAGCTGGGGCAGCTGCAGGTCGAAGATGGGGGTGGTGGTATAGATATCGCCCGGTTCTCCCGTGGTGGGATCTTTGAGCTGATAGCGAATCTCGTTTTGGCCCACCGAGGCCCGCACCACCTCCTGCTCCTGGATGCGGTGAATGAACATGCTATAGGGTTCGCGGGCGGTTTGGTTGCCAAAGAACCCTGAAAACACGATGTTAAGTAGCAAAAGGCCAGTGGCGGCCCAGAGGACGATATTGGCGATCTGGCGCGATCGCGGCGGCTGAGGGTCTTTGTTAACAGGCATAGCAATTTTGGATTGGCGATTTTGGATTTTGGATTTTGGATTTTGGATTTTGGGCGATCGCCCCAACAGAAAGGGGATCAACCGTAGGGTGGGTTAGGCCCTCCCAGCCTTGGCGCTCGTAGGGTGGGTTAGGCGTTACTGGTCTTTGTGCTGTCTAAAAACCTTAGGGGCCGTAACCCACCACCCAGGAATTTTACTCAAGGATAATTCTGGCCATGAAAGAAACCGAGGATTTTGCTTCCTCTGGAGGGTGCAGGCCCTGCACCTCTACCTAGGGATCTCTCCTTTCCCAGAGACCTCCTAACTAATTAAAATCCACATCTACGGTGGTTTCGGCAGCGTTGGGAGCGTCGGAGCGTAGCCCAGAGCGCTTGTTGGTCAGCCCCGACAGCATGATCTGGGACATGGCGGCGATAAAGATAGAGGCCACGGCGGCATCGTCAATCCAGCCGATGATGGGAATAAAGTCGGGGGAAATGTCGATGGGGCTGAGCAGGTACAGCAGCGTAGCACCGGCTAACAGCCAGCGGTACTTGGGGTGTTCGAGGGTGCGCTTGTACCAGGCGTAGAAGGCTTGAACGGTGGAGTTCATGGGGGGCCGTTGAATGCAATGGCTTTATGGTGCCACGGAACCCCTGGTTTCCTCCTTGGTGGATTGCCGCCCCCAATGGGGCGAGGGCCGAACCCAGGCCATTATTGCAAGGGCTTTGTGCGGAGCCGGACATGTTCGCTGGGCCGACCTGGGGCGAGTGTTCCGTAAACAAAGAGTCGGTGAGTCATTGATTTCCTAAAGTCATGTCACGGCTAGGCCCAATATAGCTACGGTGGAATCCAAAACCTAGCCTTTCCGCAGGTGCCAGGCGCGGGGTTGTAAGAATGTATACATCCCCGCTAGCGATAGGGTTGCGCCCAGGCCTGAGTGACCGCGACCGCTCCAGGGCAGGCGGGGGCTGACGCGATCGCAGCAGTTCCAATACGCAGAACCTGTCTTGAGCTGACGGAGAATGCCGACGGCCCGCTCTCGATCCGTGCCACACACCGCCGCCGTCAGCCCGTAGGGCGTATCCCGCATCAGGGCCACAGCTTCCTGATCACTGGAAACCCGCTGAATGCCGATGACGGGGCCAAAGGTTTCCTCCTGCATGACGGTCATGGTGTGGTTGACCTCGGTGAGCACCGTGGGGGCAAAGTACCAGCCGGGGCGATCGAGCTTTTCACCACCGCAGCGCAGGGTCGCCCCCTTGGCCAGGGCATCCGCCACCTGGTCAGCGAGAACATTTAGCTGTGGCCTGCGGCTCACCGGGCCAAGGTAGGTGTCTGCATCGCTAGGATCGCCCAACTCGAATCCCTGCACCGTTTCTAGAAACACTTCGAGGAATTCATCATAGATATCGGTGTGGACGTAGATGCGCTCCACCGCGCAGCAGCTCTGGCCGTTGTTGTAGAACGCACCATCGGTCAATGTGGCCGCCGCCGTGGCCACATTGGCGTCGGGGCAGACGTAGGCGGGGTCTTTGCCGCCCAGCTCTAGCTGCACCCGAATCAGCTGGGGCGCGGCAGCTACGGCAATTTTTTGCCCCGTAGCGTAGGAGCCGGTGAAGAATACCCCGTCGATGGGCTGCTCTAACAGGGTTGCGCCCGTCAGTCCGGCCCCGATTATGGGGATGAAAATATCCTTGGGAATGCCGGATGCGTGGAGCAGGTCGGCGATCGCTAGCCCGGTCAGTGCCGCAAACTCCGACGGCTTATAGAGCACCGCATTGCCCATCAGCAGCGCCGGAATGAACACATTCACCCCCACAAAGTAGGGATAGTTCCAGGCCGAAATATTGGCGATCACCCCCAGCGGGTCGTAGCCAATCACCTCTTCGAGGCTCCCTGTTCCAGGCAGGACGTTCGCTGGCTCGGCATAGACCTGCTCGGGCGCTAGCACCCTGGCCGCATTTTCCACAAAAAAGTCGATGCGTCCCGGCACCGCCAGAATCTCGTTGCGGGCCTGGGTAATGGGCTTACCAGTTTCTGAGGTGAGCAGTGCCGCCAGGTGATCTGCCCGCTCCAGCAGCAGCTGGCGGAAATGTCGGATAGGCTGAAGCCGCTCCACCGGGGCCAGAGCGGCCCAGCCAGGCTGCGCTGCCCTAGCCTGGGCGTACTTCTGGGCGATCGCCGCCCCGTCATCCACGGCAATTTCCTCAACCAGTGCTTCTGTAGCGGGGTTAATGACAGAGATCACGTCGACCATGGGGAATATTCTTCGGTAAGGCGTTAAGGGGTAGTTATAGACATATACCAAGTCCAGACCGAGATTGGCGGGTTTTCCATCCGTAACCTTTCACTTCTGGACTTGAATTGAATGAAACCAAGTCCAGACCGGGATTGGTGGGTTTTCTATCCGTAACCTTTCACAGCTGAACTTGGGGGAATCTCCGCCACGTTCGGCGCGCCTGACGGAAAAGGTTTTTAGCCGCGACCCTAGCGCTCCGAATCCATGTCGATCGCAGTTTGCCACGCTGCCCAGTCGGTCGGGGTGTTCACATTCACCAGCATGCGCTCATCCGCTGAGGGAATAGCCGCCACCGGTCGCTGGTTCAACCAAGGTTGAAATGATTTCCCTCCCAGGGCGACGTACCGCCGTAAATCCTCAAGGGCGGCGACCCGATAAAACCCGCACAGCGGTTCCCACCGCCCCTGGCGCTGGGGTAGATAGGCCAGCTGGTGAGCCTCAACCTGGGTTAACTCCCCCCGCCAGGCGGCGAGGGTTGCCGCCGACAGGTTAGGCAGATCGCAGGCCAGTGCCAGCACCCAGTCTGGGCGGTGCTCCAGTTCAGCTAAAACCCCAAGGGCTTGCACTAGCGCCACCAGCGGGCCGGGGGATACCTCCCCCAGGGGCGTGGCGGCCCTTTCCTCGATCAGGGTCACGGTCGCCGGCAGGAGGGCCTGGTAGCGATCGCCCCAGGGGGTCACTATATACACTGCATCGGCGCAGGCCATTGCCACCCGGCAGGTGCGCTGAATCAGCACTTCTCCGCCCAGGGACATCAGTGCCTTGTCGCGGCCCATGCGAGAGCTGCGCCCCCCGGCCAGGATCACCGCCGCTAGGGAGACCATCGCCAGCCCCGGAGATCAGCCATTCATTTCAACCCGCCTAATTTCGACCCGCTTAGTGCGGGCGGTCTGCCCCGATTTAATCTGCACCTGGGCCTTGGTCACACCAAATTCCTTCGCCAGCAGGGCAATTAGCTCCGCGTTTGCCTTGCCCCCCTGGGGTGGGGCCTTGAGGTGCAGCAGCCAGGTGCCGTCCTCCAGGCGAGTCACTTTTTGCTGCCTGGCGTTGGGCTTAACCCTCACCGTTAGCACGGTCATGGTTTGCTCGGGGCTACGGCGCCCTGGGCCACCTTGCGCAGCCGCACCACATCGGCCCAGGCCAGTCCCTTAAAGAAATAGATAATCCCGGTCAGCAAGGCCAGCAGCATATAGAAAATGCGAATGCCCCAGCCCGCCCCATCAAAAATCATCGAAAACACCCCCGGCTCGATGCCGCTAAAGCGGGTCAGCTCAGAGCGAAACCATTTTTGATCTTCGACCATGCGCTCTAGCTCGGCTACGGTGGCGGGCAGAATCGGCATGCGCGTCGTGGTGGTGTAGTAACCCCAAAACCCCTCGCTACTACCCTGGTTCACCAGGGCCTGATTGGCCAGGGCCGTGACCTGCTCGCGGGTCAGATCTGACTCGGCGGTGAGCTGGCCAATCCACAGCTGCTGCCGCAGCCAGTAGCTGCTGAAAAAGACCAGCGGTAGGGCCACGAGCAGGACAATGCTCTTGATAGCCAACGGGGTTTTCGCCGACAAATAGCGGGAAGCGCCCCCCAGCCCAAACCCTAAAAACGCAAACAGCACGATCACACTCAGTTCAACAATCTCTAGGCTCTTGAGCCAGCCCCCTAAAATGGGAATGGGGTACAAAAACACCTCCGCCGCCCAGGTAATTAAAATCCGTCCGCCCAGCACGGCAGCGGTTACGGCAACCGCAGTCAGCAAATACTTCAGAACATTAGCTGAGGGGCGCGGGGTTGACATGGCTGGGAGCTAACCAAAACAGCAGGGGTGGCGATGTCTCCAATGATAATAACGATGGGTCCATGAGCGACGGTTAGGTTAGAAAAGTCGATTTTGCTGCCCTGACTACAGGGCCCGCAACCTCTCCAGCTGGTCCGGGGCAAAGACTCCCCGTTCCGTCACGATCGCAGTGATCAAATGGGCCGGGGTGAGGTCAGAGGCGGGATTGTAAAACTCTGCCCCCTGGGGGGAGGTAACCCGCTCACCCAGTTGATAAATTTCCTCAGGGCTATGCTCTGAAATGGCCATACCCTCGCCGCTGACCACCCCAAAGTCAATGGTCGACACCGGGGCTGCCACCACAAACGGAACATGGTGGGCCTGAGCCACCAGGGCCAGGCTGTAGGTACCAATTTTGCTCAGGGTGTCCCCATTGGCCGCAATGCGATCGGCCCCCACCAGCACCCCGTGGATCAGCCCCCGCTGCATGCAGTGGGCGGCCATGCTGTCGGTTACCACCGTCACTGGAATGCCCTCCTGTACACATTCCCATGCGGTCAGCCGAGAGCCCTGAAACGTGGGGCGAGTTTCAGCGGCGTAGACCCGCTCCAGGCGACCCTCTCGCCACAGCGATCGCATCATGCCCAGGGAGGTGCCGTAGCCCGAGGTGGCCAGGGCCCCGTGGTTGCAGTGGGTCAGCACCGTCAGCTTGGTGGGGCGGTCGGGCAGGACCTGAAGGCCATAGTCACCGATGGCCTGGCACAGGGTAAAGTCCTCGGCCTGCATGGTCTGCGCCTGGGCCAGGAGCTGGCTGCGCACCATATCAATAGCAGCCTGGGAGTGGTGAACCACCGCCAACATTTTATCCACAGCCCACCGCAGATGAGCTTTGTCGGGGCGGGTCTGCTTAAACTGATCGCCGATCGCCTCCAGGCGTTCCCAAAAGGCGATCGGGTCGTCGGTGTGAATTTCGGTTGCCCCCAGGTAGATCCCGTAGGCCGCCGCCAGCCCCAGGGCAGAACCGCCCTGAACAATACCCGAACTGAGCGATCGCACCACATCGTCACAGCGATGAATCGACACAATATTGTATCGCTCAGGCAGCTGGCGCTGGTCAATCAGCACCAGGTGGTCATCCCGCCAAACCACCGGGTAGACATGGGTGTCGCTGGGGGCAATCATAGGCGCTCTACCAACGGAACTCTCTACGCATCCTACGACATCAGTATGGGGGTTTCTATGCCGCTGTCAATCCGGCGCGGGCCAATGAGAATGCGACGCCCGTAGACGGACTTGACAAATCAAATTTTCTTGAAATAATAAAAGCATCAATTTTTTTTGAAATGACGCAGTGCAGCAGCCGAGGCCACCTAGCCTTTGGCTCCTGACTTGGCGTGGACAGGTTGTTGCGATCGCACCGGGGAGAGCGCTTATGGTCAGGGTTGCTATCAATGGGTTTGGCCGCATTGGGCGGCTGGTGCTGCGGGCCGGCTGGGCCTTTCCCGAGCTAGAGTTCGTCCACATCAACGAGGTCAAAGGGGGCTCCGAGGCGGCGGCCCACCTGCTCACGTTTGACTCGGTCCACGGCCGTTGGGCCCACGCGGTTGAAGCCGTCGGTCCTGAAAAGATCACTATCGACGGCACCCCCCTCAGCTTCAGCAGCGCCGCCGCCCCCGGAGAGGTGCCCTGGGCCGACTACGGCGTAGACCTAGTGCTGGAATGCTCCGGCAAGTTTCGCACCCCCGCCCTGCTCGCCCCCTACTACGAGAAGGGCATCAAAAAAGTCATTGTCGCCGCCCCGGTCAAAGAGGGAGCGCTGAATGTGGTCTACGGCATCAACGACCACCTATACAAACCGGCAGACCACCATCTGCTGACAGCGGCCTCTTGCACCACCAACTGTCTGGCTCCGGTGGTCAAGGTCATCCACGAAGGGCTAGGGATTCGCCACGGGGTGATTACCACCATCCACAACCACACCAACACCCAAACCATTGTCGATGCCCCCCACCAGGACCTGCGCCGGGCCAGGGCGACGGGGATGTCGTTGATCCCGACTACGACCGGGTCGGCAACGGCGATCGCCCTGATCTACCCCGAACTCAAGGGCAAGCTCAACGGCCTGGCGGTGCGGGTGCCCTTGCTGAATGCCTCCCTGACCGACTGCGTGTTTGAAGTCCAGCGGCCCACCACCGTCGAGGCCGTTAACCAGCTGCTCAAGGCCGCCGCCGATGGCCCGTTGCATGGCATCCTGGGCTACGAAACCCGGCCCCTGGTATCGGTCGATTACAAGGATGATCCGCGATCGGCCATCATCGATGCCCTTTCTACCATGGTCGTGGATGAAACCCAAGTCAAAATCCTCGCCTGGTACGACAACGAGTGGGGCTACTCCTGCCGCATGGCGGAGTTAGCCCGCAAGGTAGCCCAGAGCCTCTAACCCCCTCCCCCCATGACCTCCTCCACCTTCAAACCCGAAAGCCTGCGCAACTACGCTATTGTCACCGCCGCCTATTGGGGCTTTACCGTCACCGACGGGGCCCTGCGCATGATGGTGCTGCTGCACTTTCACGTGCTGGGCTACAGCCCCTTTGAAATTGCCATGCTGTTTCTCTTCTACGAAGTGTTTGGCGTGGTGACCAACTTTCTGGGGGGCTGGATTGGCTCCCAGGTGGGCCTGCGGCTGACCCTCTACGGCGGCATTGCCCTACAAATTTTTGCCCTGGTGATGCTGAGCTTCCTCAACCCCGCTTGGGCCGTGCCCGTTCAGGTGGGCTATGTGATGGTGGCCCAGGCCTTTTCCGGCATCGCCAAGGACCTCACCAAGATGAGTTCTAAGAGCGCCATTCGACTGGTGGTGCCGAAGGAAGCCGAATCGCGGCTGTTCAAATGGGTGGCGGTGCTGACCGGGTCAAAAAATGCGCTGAAGGGGGTGGGCTTTTTCGTCGGCGCGGCCCTGCTGGAGGGGGTGGGCTTTAGCTCGGCGCTGCTGATTCAGGCGGCGGTGCTGGGGGTGATTTTGCTATCGGGGATGCTGCTGCCCAACGACATGGGCAAGATTGGCAAAAAAGTGCCCTTTCGCCAGCTCTTTTCCAAGAGTCGGGAAATCAACATCCTCTCGGCGGCGCGGTTCTTTTTGTTTGGCTCGCGGGACGTGTGGTTTGTGGTGGCGCTGCCGGTGTTTTTGTACGAGGTGCTGGGCTGGCGGTTCATGCAGGTGGGCAGCTACATGGCCCTTTGGGTGATTGGCTACGGCATGGTGCAGTTTTTGGCCCCCCAGCTGCTGCGCAAAGACCGCACTGGCAAGGTGGTGCCCAAGGCTAAAACCATTTTGTTTTGGACCTCCATCTTGACCGTTATTCCGGCGCTGATCGCACTGACGCTGATGTCGGGGGTGCGAGGGGATATTGCGGTAACGGGGGGACTGGTAGTATTTGGCATTGTGTTTGCCTTTAACTCGGCGGTGCACTCGTACCTGGTGCTGGCCTACACCGAAGATCAGGATGTGGCCCTCAACGTGGGCTTTTACTACATGGCCAACTCCGGCGGGCGGCTGCTGGGGACGATCACCTCAGGCTTGTTTTACCAATGGTTTGGGCTGATCGGCTGCCTATGGGTGTCGAGCCTGTTTGTGTTGGCAGCAGCGCTGATTACCACGCACCTGCCCGACCCCAAGACCACCACTATGACGGCGTAGCGATCGCGCTGTTCATACCCAACATCCCGGTCGCCTTGGCGACACCCCCGGGAACAAACATCGTTGGGTGCACCGCTGCGAGGATGCACCACGGGCGAGTTCCCTCAAGGCGACCATACCGTCAGCAGCGGGGTCATCACAACAAAATAGAGCGGCACGGCAACCGAGATAAAGCCGATCGCAAACCCACTATCTAAGTTATTTTCTCGGGAAAACAGCAGCGTCAACAGGCTGGGGGGTAGAGCGGCACCCACCAGAACAGCGGCTCGCTCGACCCCCTCTAGGCCAAAAAGTGTTGCCGCCAGCCAGCCCAGGCCGAGGCCGCAGCCCATTTTGGCTAGGGCAATGGGAACATAGAGCCCCACCGAGGCGGTCTGCATCTGAAACTCCATCCCCAACAGCAGTAGCACCAGCAGCAGAAAACTGCCCCCGACAATGTCGAGCAAGCCCAGCAACACCCCCGGCGTCAGCCCCAGGGCGTTGAGGCTTAGCCCCACAGTGATGGCCCAAAAGAATGGGGTCTGGGCCAGCTTGAGGGCCACGGCTCGGGCCGTCACCCCTGCTTTGCCAAACCAGGCCGAGAGACAGTAAACCACCGTCAGCAGGTAGATGGCCTGGGCCAAGTCAAACAGCACAATCCGGCTGAGGCCAACATCCCCAAAGGCAAGCAGCATGAGGGGGTAGCCCACTGCCCCTCCCTCGAAGGTGGGAAAGGCGGTCATGAATGCCCCAGTTCGAGCCCGATCCCACCGCAGCCAGTGGCTACCAACAAAGCCAATGAGGGTGAGGCCAATGACCACCAACAGCGCCGAGAGGGGTAGGTAAATGAGATCTGGGGTCATTGAAGCCGTGGCCAGCGCTTTAAGAATGACGGCGGGCAACGCCAGGTGAGTTAGCAGGGTGCTGATGGTCTTGGCATCGGCAGGCCCCAGGACGCCCATTTGCTTGAGCCCATAGCCGATGCAACAGACCAAAACCATCGGCAAAAGTTGAAGGAGCATGGGCTGGGCACTGAGGATGGGACATCCATCATCATGGCCCACATTTCCCAGCCCGTTGGCGAGGCGATCGCACGCCCTATCCTGGCCGCAACGCCATCGATCCTGTAGCGTCAAGGGTATTGCGATGTGAAGAAGTGCTGTGTCCATTGAACGTCCATTTTCTGATCAGGATCGGGTTGAGTCGCTCAAGGGTGCTGTTCTCGCAGGCACCGCTACTGGGGTAACGGCTGCCGTCCTGCTGTTGGCGCACCGGCTACCAGCATTAGGCTGGGGAGCTGCCCTCGCCTCCCTGACCGCGGGGTTGAGCGGCAGCACCTTCTGGGTCAGTGCCGTCATTGCGGGCCTGTCGGGCGGGCTGTTTGGCATTACCTACCGCTACGCGGTGCGCCAAGACCCCAACGCGCAGCTCAAGGCGGGGGTGGTGCTGGCCTTTAGCCTGGTGCGGGGGCTGGCGTTGGTGAATGTAGGGGCGGCGGTGAGCCTGGGGGGCTGGCCCTTTGCGGTGGCGATCGCAGAGAGCCTGCTGATGTTTACGGCCGCCGCCGCCAGCCTGGAGATAGCCCGGCAGCAGCAATGGATAAAGCCTGTGCCATGAACGAGTTAGTTCTCAACATCCATACCTAGAATCCGCTGAGCCTGGGCTAAGGCTTGGGGGCGGATGAGCTTGCCCTGGGCTGTTCTAGGGATAGCAGAAACAAGAATCCACTGTTTTGGGAGTTTGTAGGTTGCCAATCGGGGCCGTAGAAGGTTGAGTAGATTCCCTAACGGTGTTGGGGATGCCATGGCCACCAGGGCACAGAGCTGCTGCCCCCAGCGATCGCAGGGCAGCCCCACCACGCAGGCATCCAGTGCCACCCCTGTCGCCAGCAGCGCCGCCTCAATGTCTTCGGGAAACACATTCTCACCGCCGGTAATGATCTTGGTGCTGCTGCGCCCGACGATGTGCAGGTAGCCTGCCCCGTCTAAATAGCCGATGTCGTCCGTAGCGAGGCCGTCTCCTGCGGGCTGGACCCGTTGAGATTGCAGGTATCCCCGCGCCAGGGATGCAGTGTGAATGACAATTTTTCCCGCTTGGTCAGAGGGCTGAGACTGGCCCCGGTCATCCCGGATAGACAGCGTCACGTGGGGTAGGGGCCTGCCGCTGCTGCGGTGTCCAGCCAAAAACTCTTCGGGTAGTAGGGTCGCCACCTGGGCGGCGGTTTCGGTCATGCCATAGGTGAGGGCAATGGGAAGGGCCAGAGCCTGGGCCTGGTCAAGGAGCGATCGCCAGGCCGGAGCGCCCCCCAGCAGCACCGCCCGAAAGGATCGCAGCCAGGGGATAGCCCCATCGCTGAGGGTCAAGAGTTCTTGCAGCTGAGTCGGCACCAGCGAGAGAAACCCACCGGGCGGCAGGGCTAAAGGCGTACCGCCCTTGAGCTCACAGTAGGGTTGAATGGCCAGACATCCCCCCGATACAAGCACCCGCAGCACCTGCATCAGCCCACTGACGTGGAAAAGCGGCAGCACGCAGTAGGCGTGCACTTGCTCCACGTCAAAGTGGGCACAAAACCCCTCAATGGCCGCCATGAGGGTTGTCCAGCGATGTACGGCGAACTTAATTTGCCCCGAAGCCCCCCCCGTGGGCATCAGCATGTGCCCCGGCTCACCCCCCAGCACATGACAGGGGTAAGCCCCTAGGCCTGGCTCAATGGGCGCATCCCAACTGGGTTTGACCATAGCCGCTAGGTGCTGGCGCTCCTGCTGGCCCCAGCGCGGGTTAGCCAATACGACAGTGCAGCCTTCTGCCCAAGCAGCCAGACAAACAGCCAAAAAATCCAGCGGATCAGGCTCAGCGATTAAAACGCCAGCGCAACTGGTCGGGCAGGACTCTCTGTAGGCCGCAAAAACGGGAGTCAGGGTTTCTACCCGTAGCCAAAATTCTCGGCTGCTGGGGCCGATCAGCCAGTCGTCGCCCCAGCGATCGCCCAAGACTTCCCTTAGAGTCTGTCCCATAGTTCGGCGGGGGTGAGGGTATCCCAGTCGTCGGCAAAATAGCCCTGGGTGCCAAAGCCCAAGGCCGGGGCCGGAGTTGGCGAACAGCGGCAGGCCAGGGCGATCGCCGCCCGCCGTCCGATCCCAGTTTCAAACGCAGAAGAGAACACCAGCCGGGGCTGGTGCTTTTGACAGAACGCTTGCAGCCGCTGGGGCGATCCGGCGATCGCAGGCTTAACCACCACTACCCCCCGCCAGCCCCGGTTCCAGCAGTTTTCTAGCTGCGCCAAAGTCGCCACCGATTCATCCAGGGCGATCGCGGTGCGGTAGCGCTGACCCAACTCCCCCATAGCCTCCACCTGGCCCGGCGGCAGCGGCTGCTCTAGGTATTCGATCGCACATCCATTAGCCTCTGCGTTGATGAGATCGCAGGTGGCCAACCATCGTTCGGCCTGATCAATACTTAGGCCCCCATTGGCATCCAGACGCAGCTGAGTGTGTTGAGGCAGCGCTTCTACCAACTGCTTGAGCCAGAGGATTTCCGCCGCGATCGCACATACCCCTATCTTCCACTTCAGGGTGCAATGCCCCTGGGCTATACGCTGCCGAGCGGTGTCTAAGGCAGCTTCGCCAGCGGGCAAGAGGCCGCAGATGTCTGCGATCGCGGGTTCCCAAGCAGCCTGGGGGGTGGCTTGAGACAAATCGGCTCGGGCACAATCCAGACCAAATTGGGTAGCGGGCAGGCGATCGGGCACTATCCCAGCGCCCAGATTTCCCCCGCAGGACTCGCAAAAATCCCGAGCCTCTTCCACCGACTCGCTGCCAAACCAGGGAATCGGGGCCACCTCACCGTAGCCCATCCGCCCCCGGCTATCCTTCAGTCGCACCAGCAGCCCCTCGCGCCAAATCCAAAGACCGTGGGCATTGTGCAGCGGTTTCACAAATTGCCGCCGATAGGGCCGTACCGCCACCTCAATCCCCATCATGCTGCGCTAACCCCATCAACGGACACCCCCAAGACGGGCCTCAAACGCCCAGCCAGGCGCTCAGCCAAAACCCTAGCGACAGCAGCACCCCGTTCCAAAAGTGAAAGCCAATGGCAAAAAACTTGGCATTGCTAACCTGCTGGGGCTGGTTGTGGTAGCGATTAACGTGGCGACTGAGCCGCCAGGCCGAAGGTAGGCTGAGAAATACCAGGGCCGTCCAGATAGGGAAAATTCCAAGCAAAAGGCCGATCGCCGCGATCGCAAACACTGCCCCACACACCCAGGGCATCAGGGCCGCCCCCCGCTGGGTGCCCAGGCGCACAATGGGCGATCGCTTCCCCGCCGCCAGGTCGTCTTCTACCTGGTGAAAGTGGGAGCAAAACAGCACCATCGTCGTGGTTAGGCCCACCATCACCCCCGCCAGTTGGCTGCCCCAGGACCAGCCCTGGGCCTGACTGTAGTAGGCCGCCCCCATGGCCAGGGGGCCAAAGCTAAAAAAGCACAGCACCTCCCCCAACCCCTGGTAGCCCAGGCGAAAGGGCGGCCCCTGGTACATGTAGCCCAGGCCGCAGCACAGCAAAATCAGCACCAGCACCGTGGGATCTTTTTGAACCAGCGCGATTGTCACAATGCCCGCAATGCCTAACCCCAAACAGAGGTTCGCCAGCATAAACACCAGTCTGCGGTTGCGGGTCAAATTCACAACAGAATGGGCCTTATTCACATCAATGCCCGTGTCTGAGTCAAACACATCATTACTGAGGTTTTCCCAGGCCAAAATAAGCACCGCCGACAGTAAAAATAGCGCAAAAATTCCGCCGTTAAACTGGCCCGTCTCGGCGTAGGCGATCGCACTGCCCACCACCATCGGCATAATGGCAACGCTATACATGGGGGGCTTTATAGCTGCCAACCAGAGCTTGCGGGCAGCGGGATCTACCGATTGAGTGGTCATAGCACTGAAATTACTCCAGGCCTAGCATATCGCTAAGCAGGGCCAGGGCCATGACTAACTTCCCCCCCGCAGCTTGGCCACACCGCTATAAATACGTAGACATTAGTCTAAAAAGTTACGTGATCTTCCATAGCGAATTATTAATAAAGCTTGTGCATATTAGAGCCACAGACATCTG
>JBGSNT010000012.1:0-7890 GCA_041739575.1 Nodosilinea sp.
GCCCCAGGGGCGATCGAAACCCCGATCAACGCCAAACTCCTGAAC
Organism: Nodosilinea sp.; assembly: GCA_041739575.1. GTDB lineage: Bacteria > Cyanobacteriota > Cyanobacteriia > Phormidesmidales > Phormidesmidaceae > Nodosilinea. Next base: position 46 of record JBGSNT010000012.1, read on the forward strand.
GACCCGGCCAAGCTGGGGGCGCTGCTGCAAAATATCCCCCTCAACCGCCTGGGCAAATCCGCCGATGTGGCCGATATGGTGGCCTTTTTGGCCTCCGACGAAGCGGACTACATCACCGGCAGCACCTTTGTGGTGGATGGCGGGCTGCTGTGGAATTACCACGAACAGTAGGGTGCATTCGCGGCTAAGAAATCTTTGGCAATTACCCCAAATCTCTGAGCCGCAATGCACCGCCAAATTAAACGTATTCGCGGCTTTGACAATTTCGATGGCCTACCCCAAGTTTTTAAGGCCGCAATGCACCGCCAAATTAAACGTCCAACAAAATTCAACACACCGCGAAATTCTAAATGGTGCATTGCTTCGCGAATGCACCCTACGGTTTCTCCCACCAAAGCCTCATAAAAAATCAAGGATAAAAAGATGACTACTGCAGAAGAAATTCGGTTAGCCCAAGACCGCGATCGCACCGTCTACTGGAAGCGCTGGGGCCCCTACCTGAGCGAGCGCCAGTGGGGCACGGTGCGGGAGGACTACAGCGCCACGGGGGAAGCCTGGGATTTTATTCCCCACGATAAGTCGCGCTCCTACGCCTACCGCTGGGGCGAAGACGGCATTGCTGGGATTTCCGATAACCATCAGCGGCTTTGCTTTGCGCTCGCCCTCTGGAACGGCCAAGATCCCATCCTGAAGGAACGGCTGTTTGGCCTGACGGGCAGCGAGGGCAACCACGGCGAGGATGTCAAAGAGTACTACTTCTACCTCGACAGCACCCCCAGCCATGCCTACATGAAGTACCTCTACAAGTACCCCCAGGCGGCCTTTCCCTACGGTCAATTGCTAAACGAAAATCGTAGTAGAAACCGCCATCAGCCCGAGTTTGAACTGTTGGATACGGGGGTATTTGCCGACAACCGCTACTTTGATGTGACGGTGGAATACGCCAAGTCCTCGGCGGACGATATTCTGATCCAAATTTCGGCCACCAATCGCGGCCCCGAGGCTAAGCCCCTGCACCTGCTGCCCACCCTCTGGTTCCGCAACACCTGGTCGTGGGATGTCAAGGCCACTAAGCCCTGGATGAAGGTTCACCAGGCCAATGGTGGGTACAGCGCGATCGCCGCCATGCATCCTACCCTTGGTAATTGCTGGCTTTACTGCGAGGGCAGCGGTGAACTCCTCTTCACCGAAAATGAGACCAATGCAGAGCGGCTGTGGGGGACGCCCAGCGCCTCGCCCTACGTCAAAGACAGCATTAACAATTACGTGGTTGAGGGCCAGACAGGGGCCGTTAACCCCGATCGCATGGGCACTAAAGCCTCGGCGCACTATCAAGTTGACATCGTCCCTGGGGCCACCCACACCATTCGCCTGCGCCTGAGCAACGCCCCCGATCTGCCCCAGCCCTTTGGCCCTGAGTTTGATCAGACGCTGCAAACCCGCATTGCCGAGGCCGATGAGTTTTACAATCACCTGGCCCCGGCCCACCTCACCGCCGACCAGCGCAATGTGCAGCGCCAGGCCTTTGCGGGCATGCTGTGGACCAAGCAGTACTACTACTATGTGGCCGATCGCTGGCTCGATGGCGACCCTGGCCAGCCCCAGCCCCCAGAGCAGCGGCGACACGGGCGCAACAGCCGCTGGCGACACCTGCACTGCGAAGACATCATCTCCATGCCCGACAAGTGGGAGTACCCCTGGTTTGCCGCCTGGGATCTGGCCTTTCACGCGGTGCCGCTGACCATGCTCGACCCCGAGTTTGCCAAACAGCAGCTCGAACGCATGACGCGGGAATGGTACATGCACCCCAATGGCCAGCTCCCCGCCTACGAGTGGTCGTTTGATGATGTCAACCCGCCCGTCCACGCCTGGGCCGCCATTCGGGTCTACCGCATCGAGCAAAAGCTCTACGGTCGCCGCGATCTGGACTTTGTGGAGCGGGTGTTTCAAAAGCTGATGATGAACTTTACCTGGTGGGTAAATCAGCAAGATGCTGGGGGTAAAAACGTCTTCCAGGGCGGCTTTTTGGGCCTAGATAACATTGGCGTGTTTGACCGCAGCCGCCCGCTGCCCACTGGGGGCTACATTCAGCAGTCCGACGGCACCAGTTGGATGGCCATGTACTCCCTTAATTTGCTCACCGTGGCCCTAGAGCTGGCCTTAGAAAAGCCCGCCTACGAAGACATCGCCAGCAAATTCTTTGAGCACTTCATCTACATCGCCGCCGCCATGAACGGCCTGGAGGAAGGCACCACCAAACTGTGGGATGACACCGACCAGTTCTACTACGACGTGCTCAACCTGCCCAATGGCCAGCAAATTCCAATGAAGGTGCGATCGATGGTGGGCTTGGCCGCCCTGTTTGCCGTCGCCCTAATTCCCCAAGACACGCTCGATCGCCTGCCCAACTTCAAACGGCGCGCCATCTGGTTCCTGGAAGAACGCCCCCACCTGGTCGAAGACCTGGGCTACATCACCACCCACGGCCAGCAGGATGTGCGCATTCTCTCGCTGCTCACCCCCGACAAACTGCGCAGCATTCTAGCCCGCCTGCTGGATGAAAACGAGTTCCTCAGCGACTACGGCATTCGCGCCATCTCCCGCTACCACGCCGAGCACCCGTTTGTGATGGTGGTGGAGGGTCAAGAGCATCGGGTGGACTACGAACCGGCAGAGTCTACCACGGGGTTATTCGGCGGCAACTCCAACTGGCGCGGGCCGATCTGGTTCCCGGTCAACTACCTGATCATCGAGTCGCTGCTGCGGTTCTACACCTTCCTGGGCGATGACTTTAAGGTCGAGTGCCCCACCGGCTCCGGCAACCTGATGACCCTGAAGCAGGTGGTGCAAGAACTGTCGCGCCGCCTGATCGCCCTGTTCACTCAGGATGAATCGGGCAATCGCCCGGTCTACAGCGGTACCGAAATGTTCCAAAACGACCCCCACTGGCGCGACCTGATCCTGTTCTACGAATACTTCCACGGCGACAACGGCGCGGGCATTGGAGCCTCTCACCAAACCGGCTGGACGGGGGTGGTGGCGTGGTTGATGGAGCAGTTGGAGTAGGAGGGGAGAGTTTTGAGTGCTGAGTTTTGAGTGCTTGATGGAATGATCAATTCAAAACTCAACATTCAAAACTCAAAACTTATCTCCAAAGCCGAGGTTGGTGTTGCATTCCACTTCGTTTCACCCAACCTACGCGATCGCCATCACCCCATCACCCCATCACCCCATCACCCCTATGGATACCACAACTCCCGCCATCCACAACATCCTCGATGCCCGCGCCCGCCTGGGGGAAGGCCCCGTGTGGGATGCGGCGAGCCAAACCCTGTTTTGGGTGGATGTGTACAACCATCGGGTGCATCGGTTTGACCCCGCCACGGGGAAGAACCACTACTTCGATACCGGCGAAGTGGTCGGTGCCCTGGCCCCCGCTGGCCCCAATCGCCTGCTGATTGCCCGCAAGTCAACCCTCGCCTACCTCAACACCCAAACCGGGGAAATCCAGCCTTTGGTCTCGCTAGAGTTCCCTAGCCCTGGCGATACCCGCTGCAACGATGGCAAATGTGACCCCCAGGGCCGCTTTTGGATTGGCACATGCAGCAATACCCCCGGTGCCGCCGCTCTCTACCGCTACGACCCCGATGGCACTGTGCAGGTGATGGAAACCGGGCTAACCATCTCCAACGGCTTGGGCTGGAGCCCGGATGGCACCACCTTCTATCTGACGGATTCGGCCCCCCACAAAATCTACGCCTACGACTTTGATCCCACCGCTGGCACCCTCAGCGATCGCCGGGTCTTGATCGATCTGAGCGCTGAAACGGTGGAACCCGATGGCCTCACTATCGATAGCCAGGGCAATATCTGGTCGGCGCTGTGGGGCGGCTGGGCGATTGCCTGTTTTTCCCCCGCTGGACAAGAGGTCTGCCGCATCAAAATGCCCGTGCCCCGCGCCACCAGTCTCACCTTTGGTGGCCCCAACCTGAGCGATCTCTATATCACCTCGGCCTCGGTGGATATGACCCAAACCGAACTTCAGGACTGCTATATCGCAGGCGATTTATTTCGCATCTCCACTCAGTCAACGGGGATGCCAACTCATTCCTTTGGAGGACTTAAACCATGAATGTGCTAGTGATCGATATCGGCGGAACCAACATCAAGTTTTTAGCTACGGGTCAGACCGAGGCCCGCAAATTTCCCTCAGGGCCGACGATGACCCCCGAAAAAATGGTGGCCGGAGTCAAGGAGAAGACCCAGGACTGGCCCTACGAAGCGGTGGCGATCGGCTATCCCGGCCCGGTCATCCACGGGTGCATTGCTAAAGAACCCCACAACCTGGCCCCCGGCTGGAGCGGGTTCGACTTTGAGGCTGCCTTTGGTTGCCCCGTGCGGCTGATCAACGACGCCGCTATGCAAGCCCTGGGCAGCTATGACCACGGTGCCATGATGTTTTTGGGCCTGGGTACGGGCCTCGGCTCGGCCATGGTGGTGAAAGGCACGGTGGTGCCGATGGAGCTAGCCCACCTGACCTACAAAAAAGGCACCTACGAAGACTACCTGGGCCTGCGGGGGCTCAAGCGCCTGGGCAAAAAGAAGTGGCGCTACCACGTTGACGAGGCTATCACCCGTCTGATCTCCGCCATGCAACTGGATGAAATGGTCATCGGCGGCGGCAACGCCAAACAGCTGAAAGAACTTCCGCCCCACTGTCGCCTGGGCACCAACGCCAACGCCTTTTTGGGTGGCTTTCGCCTGTGGGATGACGCCTATGTCAACGTCTCCAGCCCATAAGGAGGCGCGAGGGATAGGACAAAATTTCTAGATTTCCTGAATCTCGTCTCTACAAAGAGGAGTCATTTTATGGACGAACCCTTTCCGATTATCTACCTGGCCCGCCACGGTGAAACCGCCTGGAGCCTGACGGGCCAGCATACCGGGTTAACCGATCTGCCGCTGACCGATCGCGGCGATCGCAATGCCAAGCAACTGGGCCAACGGCTGAAGCATATTCCCTTTGTCAAGGTCTACACCAGTCCGCTGCAACGGGCGGTGCGCACCTGCCAACTGGCGGGCTTTGGGGCCGCCTTTGAGATCGATGACGACCTGGTGGAATGGGACTACGGCGACTATGAAGGACTGCGCGGCAGCGAAATTCGGGCGATCCGCCCCGACTGGCATTTATTTCGCGATGGATGCCCCCATGGCGAATCGCCAACCCAAGTAGGCCAACGGGCCGATCGCGTGATTGAACGGCTGCGGTCTATCCGCGTTGGCAACGTTTTGGTATTTTCCAGCGGCCATTTTATCCGGGTGCTGGCCTGCCGCTGGATTGGCATCAAGCCCACCGTCAGCGCCCGTTCCTTGATGTTGAGCACCGCCAGCCTCAGCGCCCTGGGCTACGAAACCAGCCTCACCCGCCCCGTCATTCGCCTCTGGAATGACACCCACCATGTGGAGGTGCCCTGGACGATGGCCAAGCCCCCGGTGCAGCGGAGCATCTCCCAGACTTAACGCATCCAGGCGATCCCCTCAAGCCTGGGTTTTCGACGTTTTTTATCCTTTGTTCCTGGAGTTTGTGATGAAATTAGGCATGATTGGTCTAGGCCGCATGGGCGGCAACATGGTGCGCCGTTTGATGGCCGCTGGCCATGAGGTGATCGTTTATTCGGCCACCGCCAAAACGCGGGAAACCTTTGCAAAAGAAACTGGGGCCGTGGCCGTGGCCTCCCTGGCAGAACTGGTAGAAAAGCTGGAGCCACCCCGCATTCTCTGGCTGATGGTGCCCGCCGCCGTGGTCGATAAAACCCTGGCCGATTTGACGGGCTTGGTGGGGGCCGAAGATATTCTGATCGACGGGGGTAACTCCTACTATGTGGACGACATCCGCCGAGCCAAGGAACTCGCCCCCCAGGGCATTCACTATGTGGATTGCGGCACCAGCGGCGGTGTGTGGGGCCTAGAGCGGGGCTATTGTTTGATGATTGGCGGCGAAAAGGCCGTAGTGAAGCAGCTTGACCCCATCTTTGCTACCCTGGCCCCTGGTCGGGGCGAGATCGATCGCACCCCCGGACGCGACGCCGTGGACGGCACCGCCGAGCTGGGCTACCTACACTGTGGCCCAGCGGGGGCCGGGCACTTTGTCAAAATGGTGCATAACGGCATTGAGTACGGCATTATGGCCGCCTACGCCGAGGGCTTCAACATTTTGCAGCACGCCAACGTGGGCCAAGCCACCCACGCCGTGGATGCCGAAACCACTCCCCTGCGTAACCCCGAAGAGTATCAATACGACCTCAATCTGCCAGATATTGCCGAACTGTGGCGACGGGGCAGCGTGGTGGCCTCCTGGCTGCTGGATCTAACCGCGATCGCCCTGGTCAAAGACCCAGCCCTAGACAATTTTGGCGGTCGCGTCTCCGATTCTGGAGAAGGTCGCTGGACAATCAAAGCCGCTGTGGATGAAGCGGTGCCCGCTCCGGTGCTGACTACGGCGCTCTATGCCCGCTTTAGCTCACGGGGCGAGGCCGACTTTGCCGACAAGCTGCTCTCCGCCATGCGTTTTGAGTTTGGCGGCCACCACGAGAAGCCCGCGCAATAGCGGCTCACGAATAGGTGGGTTAGACGGTCTCAGGAGGAGTTAGGGGTTGGTCAATCTTAACTAAACCCTCAAAATTCAAAACTGATTTAATTTCGGTCCCTACAGGAGAAAACTATGAATAACTCTCCCGCCGATGTCCTGGTCTTTTTTGGAGCCACGGGCGATCTGGCCTTTAAGAAAATCTTCCCGGCGTTGCAGGCCGCAGTCAAACGGGGCAACCTACGCATCCCGGTGATCGGGGTGGGTCGGTCGAATTGGACGGACGAACAGCTCCACACCCGCGCCCGCGAGAGCTTAACAAAAGCCGGAGTGCTAGATGCCACCGCCTACGAAAAACTCTGTAGTCTGATGCGCTATGTGTCGGTCAACTACACCGACCCCAACACCTTTGAAAACCTGTTCAAAGCCCTGAATGGGGCGAAACATCCGGCCCATTACCTAGCCATACCGCCCACGGTATTTGCAACGGTGATTGGCCACCTGCGCGATTCGGGCTGTGGACAGGGGGCCAGGGTGATTGTCGAAAAACCCTTTGGTCGCGATCTAGCTTCGGCCCAGGCACTCAACCACATTTTGCTCAGCAGCTTCGATGAGTCGGCGATCTATCGCATCGATCACTACCTGGGCAAGCGATCGATCCACAACATGCTGTTTTTCCGCTTTGCCAACCCGCTGCTAGAGGCGTTCTGGAATCGCCACTCGATCGAGAGTATGCAGATCACCATGGCCGAAAATTTCGGCGTGCAGGGGCGGGGCGGGTTCTACGAAGAGACTGGGGCCATCCGCGATGTGATGCAAAATCACCTGTTTCAGGTGGTGTCGAATCTGGCCATGGAGCCCCCTGACCGTATGGGTAGCGAGTCGATCCGCGATGAAAAGGTGAAGGTGCTGAAGGCCATCCCGCCCCTAACGGCCCCAGACCTGGTACGGGGCCAGTTTCGCGGCTATCGCGACGAAAAGGGGGTAGCCGCCGACTCCCAGGTGGAGACCTTTGCCGCCATGAAGCTGACGGTGAATAGCGATCGCTGGCAAGGCGTCCCCTTTTATCTGCGCGCCGGTAAAAACCTGCCCGTCACCTGTACCGAAATTGTGGCGCGGCTGCGATCGCCCCTCCCCCTCTTCCCCGACCTCAACCTAGCTCCTAACCATCTGCGGTTTCGGGTTAGCCCCGACATCACTATCGCCTTTGGCCTCAACAAAATGGCCCCCGGTGCGGCCATGGTCAGCGAGCCAATAGA
>JBGSNT010000083.1:0-6627 GCA_041739575.1 Nodosilinea sp.
AGCTATCTCAATCAACGCTTATAGCTTGCTTTGCAGGCCATAAGCCCTGGCAACAATGGTTAAAACCATCCTCTGCGTCGTCAGCTTGTACATAAGAAAAAGCGTAAGCATCCCTAGAACTATGCTGGCTGAGCGAAGTCGAGAGACATCATGTAGGCACACCTATCCCCCACACTGCCCGATCGCCCTAGGGGGTTACGGTACAGGGCAAAGAGACTGAGATCTGACACGACCGTCAAAGCCCCTCTGCACAAAAGCCCTTTAAAAAGGGGAATAGCTTAGGTTGTTATCTTCCTTTACAAGGCTAAACGGCCCCTTCCGGACACCTACCCAAAACCCTGCGCACTTTCCCCAGGGTTTAGGCTCAGGTAAAAGTTTTTCAAGAATCGTAAAAGCTTCCGGATCGAGAACTAAGGGCGTTTCTCGGCAACAAGATATCCAGGGTAACTTGAGTTCGGGATAAGAAATTTTCCTGCTAAAGCAGGCTTGTTCCGCCTGGGAGGGGTAGGGGTGGGTCAGTCGAGGCTATCGGCGGAACTTCACCGTATTGAGCCGATTACTCTCTGTAGCAGTTTTGACCCACCCCGCCCTCCGGGCACCCCTCCAGAGGAGGGGACGGCGTTATCCTGAATTGAGGTAGGGTAGGGGCGCAGGGCTTGCGCCCTTTAGAGAATCCCAAATTTTGGGTATTTTTGTGGCCAAAATTCTTCTACTCAGCCAGCGCCTCGATCTCAGCCACAGAAAGGCCCAAAAGCGTCGCCACCTGACTGGGGGCCATACCCTCAGAGAGCAGCGATCGCGCCGCCTGCACCAACTGCCCCTCGGCCTGTTCGGCCCGCTGGCGTTCCTGCTCGGCCCGCTGCTGCTGCTGCTGCGCCTGCTCTGCCGGAGTCGGTACCCACTGGTCTTCGGCATCGTACCAGCGCAGCCATTTGCCTTCGGCCCGCTGGTAGCGGCCTAACCACACCCCCAGCCCGAGGCCGAGTTCCTCAAACCAGAAGCGATCGCCTGGAGTAGCCAGTTCCTGATAGCGCACGCCCACTAGCTGAAACAGCCGAAACTGATTGGCGTAGCGATCGTACACTGCGTAGTAGGGAATGCGCAGAATCTGCTCGTAGACCTGCCACTTGGTCGGTGGCTGTTCGACATCTCGAAGGGTTTGCCCCAGGTCTTCGGCTTCGGTGCCCGGCGACAGCAGCTCGACCGCCAAAAACGGCACTGCCCCCTCTTGCCAAATTACATAGCTCCAGCGCAGATCTTCTTGCCGCTGGGCCGACTCAATGCCCAGCACTAAAAACCAGTCAGGGCGCTTGTGCCATTGAGGGTGACGGGTATCGTAGTAAAGGTTGAGGTCAGCACCCACAAAGAGTTCCTCTGGGGCATAGCCTGGCGGCACGCAGGTCTCCCTCAGCAACTGCGGCTGCATATCGTGAAACTCATCCGGCAAGCCCGGTTCCTCATGATCTTCGCTGGGGAGATCATACATGGTGGGCAGAGTTTCTTTAGCCGGGCGAGGGGGATCAGTCTGATACATAGCCAGCGTTAGGACAATTCTGGAAACGAAAATACCCGAGAATTTTGATTCCTCGCAAGGGCGCAGGCCCTGCGCCCCTACAGGGGGGCATCTTCTTTCTCAGAAATTACCTTAGACCTTAGCTGCTACCAGGATAGCGCATGCCTTATACCAAGTCCGAATCGCATAACCCCGATTCAAAACAGGTGGCTTGCGTAGGGGCAAACGGCGTTTGCCCAGCCCAATCGGGAGTAGCCAAGTAGGATTTCGTATTAGCCCCGTCATCCCCCATCAGCAGGCCCCCCGGCTAAACACCACGGCTCCAATGGTTTCCCAAATCAACGTCACGTCATGCCCCAGCGACCACTGGGCCTGATAGTCCAAGTCCATCTGCACAATGGCCTCAAAGTCTTTCACCGTTGAGCGCCCCTGGGCCTGCCACTTGCCCGTCAGACCCGGCTTAACATTCAGCCGCTGCCAGTGGTGGGGCGCGTACTGGGCCACCTCATCCAGGGTGGGGGGGCGGGTGCCCACCAGGCTCATATCCCCCTTCAGCACATTCCAAAACTGCGGAAACTCGTCTAGGCTGGTGCGGCGCAAAAATCGGCCTACCCGAGTAATGCGAGGGTCGTTTTCATTCTTAAAGATCAGCCCCTGGGCCTGGTTTTCGACCAAATGTTTCAGCTCATCGGCATTGGTCACCATCGAGCGAAACTTCCAGAGCCGAAAGAGCCGCCCCCGGTAGCCGCAGCGTAGCTGGCTATAGAAAATGGGACCGGGGTTATCGAGCTGAATGGCGATCGCAATGGGAATGACCAACAGCAGCGTGATCAGCATCCCTACCAGCCCGCCCGCCAGATCAAACCACCGCTTAAAGAATGAAGTAACCGAGGGATGAATAGGCGATGAGTAAATACTCGTTGGCACAGCCAGGCTCTCTTGAAGCGCAGGCAAATCTACTTCAGCAGGTGAAGAGAAGGGGGAAATCATAGGTCTATCAGAGCTTCAAATTAGATTTACATCGAATCTCTAAAACTGGCGACGCTCCCAGCCTTCCAATCACTAAAAACCCTGATTTATAGTAGGCGTCCCCTGAGCGGAGTCGTAGGCGCAGCCGCCCCAGAGGGGCTAGGGGATATCTCGGGTGGGTTTTGGCTTTCTCCCTTAGGGAGACGCAATGCGAACGACTTCGCTCAGCCAGCATAGTTCTAGGGACGGTTACGATTTATAAGTAGCTTTTTGCAGCCTACAGACCATAAAAAGACACACTTTTTCCTTTTTCTATCCTAGAGCTAATAGCTCTAGGATTAGGGCAAAGAAACCGAGATCTAAAATGGCCGTCGAAGCTTCTCCGCAAAACAATAGAAGGTTAAATTGTTATTTATCCTGGTGCATTTTTTAAGGAAAAACTGCCCCCTTTTCTCAAGGGGGGCTTTATTGAGGAATTTGAAAAGGGCGCACTGGGGGGATCATAACGGGGATTTAGCCAAGAACAGCCTGCTCATCATCAGGGCGATGGGCACGGGCTTTACCCTTTGCCCATCCCACATTTACCCCACTAGGGCTCTTTCTCCGCTACCGCCCCGCAGGGTGGCCCGATCGAGTACGCTGGTGGCGGCATTGCCATTTAGCGTTACCAACCCTAGGGCCTGCAGATCGGCGTCTACCATCAAATACACCAGTTCCTCAAAGGTCACCGTCGGCTGCCAGCCCAGTTTGGCCCTGGCCTTAGTCGGGTCGCCAATCAATAGGTCCACCTCGGCCGGACGCAAATAGCGATCGTCAAAGGCGACGTAGTCTTGCCAGTTGAGGTTGACTCGACCAAAGGCTAGCTCCAAAAATTCTTTGACCGAGTGGGTCTCGCCCGTGGCCACCACGTAGTCATCGGGCTCTTCTTGCTGCAGCATCAGCCACATGGCCTGCACATAGTCTTTGGCATAGCCCCAGTCGCGCTTGGCATCCAGGTTGCCCATGTAGATCTTGTCTTGCTGCCCCGCCACAATCCGCGCCACCGCTCGGGTAATTTTGCGGGTGACAAAGGTTTCGCCCCGCCGAGGCGACTCATGGTTAAACAAAATGCCGTTACAGGCAAACATCCCGTAGGATTCGCGATGGTTGAGGGTTTGCCAATGGGCATAGACCTTGGCGCAGGCGTAGGGGCTGCGGGGGTAAAAGGGGGTGGTTTCGCTCTGGGGTACATCCTGAACTTTGCCGTACATCTCGGATGAGCCCGCCTGATAGTAGCGCACCTCAATACCCGTGCGCTGGCGATAGTCGCGGATGGCCTCTAGCAGGCGCAGGGTGCCCATGCCCACCGCATCGGCGGTGTATTCCGGCGAGTCAAAGCTCACCCGCACGTGGGACTGCGCCCCCAAGTTGTAAATCTCAACCGGCTGAACCTCTTCTAAAATACGGCGCAGAGTAGTGCCATCGGTGAGGTCGCCATAGTGCAAAAACAGCCGTGCATTTTCGCTGTGGGGGTCCTGGTAAATGTGATCAATGCGATCGGTGTTGATGGTAGAAGTACGGCGCACAATACCGTGCACTTCGTAGCCTTTTTCCAATAGCAGTTCGCTCAGGTACGAGCCATCTTGCCCGGTAATACCGGTAATGAGAGCTTTTTTAGAGGTAGTCATAGGGTCTAGATAGTAAATGAACAGTGAATAACGATTGTGACGGCAGGTGGTGAATGGTAGAGGGGATGAAATGGTGAGATAGGATATTTCCTCACCCAATGCGGCCAAAATCTTTGATGCCGCCGTAGGTAGTCTGCCGCGCCTGGCGACGGGTAAATTCACCCACGCTGGGGTTGCCAGAGGGCAAAATCACCCCGACCGCCTGGCGCCAGAGGGCATCGGGCACAGAGGAGAGATTGTACTGGTTGGGGCCAGTTTTACGCACGTGATACCACTGGCTGTGCTGACAGCGATCGCACCAAAAGGCCTCTAGCCACTGCCCGGTCAGGGGCACCGTGCCCAGTTGAGCCACCAGGGTCAGGGCGACCCGACGGCTCAGGCCGCTCTGCTGCAAAGGCCCAGGCTGGCTCGCGTAGAGGGAATATTTTTGGCTGACGCTATCGAGGTAACTGCCGTGGGTGGGGCAAACAATATGACGCCGTTTAGATCGGCTGCGATTGCGCGATCGAAGGTGAGCCATAGCTAGGTTCCGTTGGTACACTACGCTTCTAAGCAGTTAATTGCGATTAAATATAAGGTGGGCACGGGCTTTGTCCTTTTTCTACTTATCACCGACCCAAAAATCAGGATAAAACAGCTTTTAAAGTGGATATCTTGGCAGAAAGAATATGTATCTATAGGTGAGCCCATCTTCGCGGGGTGTGCCATAGATCAATACGATGCACCACACTCAACCCTGACGATGGTTGAGCCGTCGCTACCGCCCCACAGCATCGTTGTTTTTGCCTTTCTAACTAGCTTTTTCTCCAGAGTTGGGCTTAGGTAACTTCCTAGCAAGAAACTCCCTCGATCGTAGGATGGGCAAAGGGCTTTGCCCGTGCCCATCGCTAGGCAACATAGATAGTTTTGACGGGCACGCAAGCTTTGCCCATCCTACCAGGGATATTTTTGTTTCTAACTCGCATGTTTCCCCGGGGGATGGATGTGCTCCTTGACCGATCTCTTAGTTCTGCACAAATTCCTAAGTCGTCTTCAGCATGCGGTGAATGCGGCGCTGAAGTCGGGTAAAAAACACCTGCCTGGCCGACAGATAGAGGAAGGGAGGAATAGTTCTAAAGTACCGTCTCCACAAGCGACCGGGCTCTTGAATCAGTCGATAAAGCCACTCCAGGCCAGAGTTTTGTACCCAGGTGGGGGCATGCTTTTTGATGCCAGCATAGATCGGAAAAACCCCGCCGATGCCGACCATGGCCCCCTTAATTTTGTTGCGATGCTGATACATCCACATCTCTTGTTTGGGGCAGCCTAGGGCAATAAACACAACCCCCGCCTGGCTGTCGTTAATGGTCTGCACAACCTGGGCATCTTCTGCTGGGGTGAGGGGGCGAAAGGGCAATGGCTCCATCCCGGCAATGACCAAGTCAGGATAGTCGACCGCTAGCCGCTGCCGCATTTTGCCCAGGGTAACGTCATCGGTACCGAGGAAATAGACCGGCAGTTGGGAGGCCGATGCGCGTTTACAAACTTCCTTCAAGATGTAAATTCCGGCCACGCGATCGTGGGCGCTTTTGCGCAGAAAATTTAGAGTCCAAACTAGGGGCATGCCATCGGGAGTAAGTAGATCGGCATGTTTGAGTACATTAGCAAAGGTGTCATTCCATCGCGCCTCCATCAGCATATGCACATTGGCCACACAAACCACTCGGCTTAGGCGCTGCTGCCCCCACTGCATGATCAAATCTATTTGCTCAACAAAGGGATTAGTCGCGATCGAAAAACCAAGCACTGGTTCACTAACAAGATGTTTAGAGATTGACATGATCCTAGGGAGCTGAAAGGACAATCTGTGGTAGACGCCCCGATAGGATGTGTCAGTAATACCTACTTAACTTTTATCTGACAGGTCGACCAGCCATGACCCAAACAGGTCTGCTGGTGCGATTGAACTGTAGACGTAGTCACCTTAGATAAAGTTCGCCTGAAAATAAAAATTTTGTCTCCCCCGCGATGCTCCATAAAGGCGTTCCACTAGCCGATCGTTTTAGCCTCTCTTTCAAGCAGTTAAACTATCCCTCCGGAAAGATCCAGAAGAAATAGCATCAGAACCTGCCTCTCAGTACTGACTGGGTTCCCACTCCGCTCAACCCACTGATGACCATCAACCGAGCATTGAGTGCAGTCGCAATGCGTCTTAACCTGATTGATAGGACTATAGCGATCGGTAGCCCTAGTTAAACCTGGAGCGAACCGGAGCTAGCGCTGGAGGGAACCGCTTCGGTGGCTTAGGTCAACTCGCCTGACTAATAGCACACATAAAACTTGCCATAGCTTTCCGTGCCTAGTACATCACGCGAAAAGTTATGCAACATCAATGTAGTGCTTACCTAGCTTCTTATCGGCTTGCTCTTTGGTGAATGACCAGTTGATGGTTTTGCGCTGTCGGTTCCGTTTGGCTTTCCAAGCCCGAACCTCTCTCAC
>JBGSNT010000084.1:0-17000 GCA_041739575.1 Nodosilinea sp.
GTGAGAGAGGTTCGGGCTTGGAAAGCCAAACGGAACCGACAGCGCAAAACCATCAACTGGTCATTCACCAAAGAGCAAGCCGATAAGAAGCTAGGTAAGCACTACATTGATGTTGCATAACTTTTCGCGTGATGTACTAGAGTCCCTGAATTAAAGCTGGTATTTTCTTTCCTAGAAATTTCCTTAGCACCGTAGGCGAGCCAGACAGTGCTGGCTTCTCCTCCGCAGGTGACCGTAGGGGCTTTGCACTGCAAAGCCCCCACCAGAGGAGGCCGCCTGACCATGGCTCCTAACCAGATCCCTCGTTGATATACCTTGGCAGCGGTGTCTGGCTGAAATCGGCGGCGGGGTTGAAAATCCTTTACATTGGCTGACAGTGCTGTGAGCTAAATTGCCCATGCTGCCCTCATCTGCCTCGGGAGAACTCCTCACGGTGGGCGAAACCCAGCTGCATCTGCTGCCCGATCGCGCCCTCTATCTCCCCGCCCAGAGGGCACTGCTGCTGTCCGACCTTCACCTGGGCAAGGCGGAGACCTTTCAGTACCACGGGCTGCCCGTGCCCAGCCAGGTGAACCAGGCCACATTGGCGCGGCTAGAGGTGCTGTGCGATCGCCACCATCCTGACTCGCTGTGGATTTTGGGCGATCTGTTCCACGGGCGCGAGGGCATGGCCGATGCGGTCATCGAGGCCTGGCTCCAGTTTTTACACCGCACCCAGGTGAGCGCCCACCTGATCCTGGGCAACCACGATCGCCATCTGCAAGACACCCTCAGCCAACTCTCAGTGCAGTGCTGGGGGTCAGCGGTGGAGGTAGACGGCATTTTGTTTAGCCATGAACCCGATGGGGATCAGGATCACCTCAATATCTGCGGCCACATTCACCCCTGCCTGCGGCTGACGATGGGGTGCGATCGCCTCCGGCTGCCCTGCTTTCACTGGCAGTCCCGCCAGCACCGCCTCACCCTGCCCTCCTTTGGGGAATTTACCGGCGGCTACGACATTGCCCTAGCAGCGGGGGAGGTCGCCTACGTGGTGGCGGAGGGGGCCGTAGTGGCCTTTGGTAGCGGGTAGCGGGGGATGGGGAAAACGGGAAATGGGGGGCCACGAGCCTACCCCTAAAAAGCCTGCGCCCAGCGTACCGAGTTGTTGCGAAATCCAAAATCTAAAATCTAAAATCCGAAAGCCCCTGGGGCCAAGCGCTATGCTATATGTCTAAATTTTGGCTGTCTAAATTGTGCTGTGGGGAGATCGTTATGGTTGGAGGCAAGCGGTTGATGGTACTGGGGCTCTGCGGTGTGCTGAGCCTAGCGGCGATCGCCTGTCGGGATAAAACCGAACCTACGGTAGAGGTATCCCCGACCCCCGATCAGCCCATGGCAGGAACCGATCCCACCGCCCCTGCTCCAGGCACAACCCCGGCCCCGACCCCCGGCGCAACCTCGGCCCCGACCCCGACAGAACCAGGGGTAGGCGGTACCGGTACGGCCATCAACCCACCCCAGGCCGCTCAGCTGATTGCGGCTGAGCCCGGTTCTCAGATCAATCTGCGAACGGAGCCCTCCACCAGCTCCACCGCCAAGGGCTACGGGCTGATCGGGGACCCGGTACAACTGCTGCGATCGGTCGAGGGCAGCGACGGCACCTGGTACTACGTCAAGTTTGAAAAATCTGGGGCCGAGGGCTGGATTCGCGGCGACTTTATCAACACCGCCGGGCGGGCTGCCCCCCTGAGCCCCCAGGCCAGTCAGAGCAGCACCTGCGAAGGCCTGATGGAGGCCATGACCTTTACCGCTTTCTACAATGGCAACGGCTTTAACCAGGTGCGCTTCGTCAATCTAGAAACCAAAAACACCTTCGACGCCACCCTCAGCCGCCAGGGCAGCAGCAACCAGGGGCAGCCTCTGTATCGCGGCACCGCCAGCCCTCCCACGGGCGGCAGTTACCCGGTCGAGCTTACCGACCTGTCCGGCGGCACCCCCCAAAGCGGCTCCCGGGTAACGGTGACCTACGAGGGCATCGTGGGCACCGGCACCTGCAAGTAGTCTGTAGGTAGGTGAAGGGAGCAACCCTGGAACCAGTCTGGTCATCCCCAGCCCAAACCCGCAGAAAAACTGGTCTTGCCGCCTCTTGCCGCAGTCCAGCCAGTTCGCCCCCTTTACGACAAAGCCCCAGACCTACCACAGATATCGGGTCGATTAGAACACCCTTGCCTATCCATCCTTGCAATCACCAGATTTCCCCCCAGCATCCGCCCTAGCGCCCAGTTCCCTTGCCATAGCCCCCTTTGGGCAACCGTTGCGCTCCCCTGCCCCCTCCATCCCCTGCCTCCTGCTGCCAGACCGCCAATCCCCCCCCCCAACTAGCCCTGATAAGATGAACCCTGTGGTCTGTACAGAGAAACTACGATGACTAAAGAATTGAGTCCTGACGAGCAGCAGGAATTGGCAACTCTGCGGCAGACCATCCATCAGGCGATCGCCGATGGAGTACTGACCCCAGCCGAACGCGATGCCATTACCGCCGCCATGCGGGCCGACGGCAAGGTCACCTTTGAAGAACTCGCCCTAGTGCGCCAGCTGGTCAGCGACAAGGTGGCAACCGGAGAGCTCAAAGCCGAATAAGCCGTAGCAGTTTCTTAGCTGCGGCTCCGGCCAGTGCGTTCCCTGTCAGTTCCCTTCTCCCCCGCCGTCTGTTTTGAATTCTTCTGAACCTTTACCGACCGCCGTGGCGGTTGTCCACGAGTGGCTAGTCAGCCGCGCTGGGTCCGAAAAAGTAGTCGAGCAAATGCTGGCGGTGTGCCCCCAGGCCGATGTCTTCAGCCTGGTCAACTTCCTGGTCCCCGAAGCAGTCTCGCTGATTCCCCCCGGCACCTCCGTTCAAACCTCCTTTATCCAAACCCTGCCCTGGGCGCGGCAGCACTTTCGCCAATATCTGCCCCTCATGCCCCTGGCGATCGAGCAGTTTGACCTGTCGGCCTACGACCTGGTGCTGTCGAGCAACCACGCTGTCGCCAAGGGAGTTCTCACCCGCCCCCACCAGCTCCATGTCAGCTACGTGCACACTCCCATTCGCTACGCCTGGGATTTGCAGCAGCAGTACCTACAGCAGGCGGGGCTGACTAGCGGGGTCAAAGGTGCCCTCACCCGGCTGATTTTGCACTATCTGCGCCTGTGGGATCTGGCCGCCGCCCATCGGGTTGACTGCTTTGTGGCCAACTCCCGCTACGTGGCCCGCCGCATTTGGAAAACCTACCGTCGCCCCGCCACGGTGATCTACCCCCCCGTAGCCGTCGATCGCTTCCAGTGGAACCAGCCCCGCGAAGATTTTTACCTCACCGTGTCGCGCTGCGTACCCTACAAGCGGGTAGACCTGACGGTGGAGGCCTTTAACCAGCTGGGGTTGCCCCTGGTGGTGATTGGCGATGGGCCAGCCATGGCAGACCTGCAGCGTCAGGCCAAGGCCAACATCACCTTTCTCAGGAACCCGCCCGACAGTGTGGTGTCAGATTACATGGCGCGCTGTCGGGGGTTTATTTTTCCAGCCGAAGAAGACTTTGGCATTACGGTGGTCGAGGCTCAGGCCGCAGGAGCTCCGGTGATTGCCTACGGCCAGGGCGGTTGCGCCGAGACGGTGCAACCGGGAAAAACCGGGCTACTGTTTAGCCATCAAACCGTGGACGATTTGGTCCAGGCCGTGGAGCATTTTGAATCTCACCGAGGTCAGTTTGTGGCCGAAATCATTCGTCGGCAGGCCGAAAATTTCTCTGAGCTGCGCTTTCGTCAGGAATTAAACACCTATCTGGCACAGAAGTGGCTGCAATTTAACCGGGGTGATGAATTAGAGTAGTGTCGGTGTTGCAGGAGTGTTGGGGAAATTTATGTTTCCTCTAGAACGCACGGTTCAGCCAGTCTTAGTTTCGCTGAGGATGTCAACCCGGTCGTTGCCGATGGTTGCCCTACTCAGTGTGTCGGATATGCTAGCCCTGGCCATGGCTGGCACCGCAGGCGTGTACCTGCGGCTCATCTTTGATGGGCAGTACGAGCCCAGTCTGTACCGACAGCTCTGGCCCATCCTCGGGGTATTTTTGCTGGCCTATGCCGCCGCCGGACTCTACCCAGCCGTGGGGCTGAGCCCGGTGGATGAGCTGCGCCGCATCTGTCTGTCGACTACCTTTACCTACCTGGTGCTGGGGGCAGGGCTATTTTTAACGGGCTCTAGCGAAATCTACTCTCGGGGGGTGTTTTTACTCACCTGGATGTTTTCTCTGGCCACGGTGCTGCTGGGGCGACTGCTGGTTAAACAGATATTTGCCCGCTATCCCTGGTGGGGCTACCAGGTGATCATTTTGGGGGCAGGCCGCACCGGCGATCTGGTGGTGCGAACCCTAAAAAATCAGCCAAGCTTTGGCTTTAAGCCGGTGGCCGTGCTAGACGATAGCCCTGACCGAGTCACGAGCCTCTACGGCGTGCCCGTGGTGGGGCCCCTGTCCTTCGCCCCGCGCCTGGCCCACAAGCACGACATTCACTACGCTATCGTAGCGATGCCGGGCATGCCCCGGCAAAAGCTGCTGACGGTATTAGAGCGGTATGGGCGCACCTTCCCCCACATGCTGATGATTCCCGATCTGTTTGGGGTGGCTAGCCTATGGGTTAGCTCCAAGGATTTAGGCGGCATTTTGGGGCTCGAAATCCGCCAGCAGCTGTTGCTGCCGGGACCACGGCTGATTAAGGCCTGTCTGGATATTGGCTTGACCGCAGTGATCGGGCTGCTGCTGCTGCCGCTGCTGCTGCTTATCGCACTGCTGGTCCGGCTGGATTCGGCTGGTCCGGTGTTCTACGGCCAGCCCAGACTGGGCCAAAACAGCCTGCCCTTTGTGGCCTGGAAGTTTCGATCGATGGTGCCCAATGCCGATCAGGTATTGGAGCGTTACCTGGAGGCCAACCCTGCCCTGCGATCGCAGTGGGAACAGGATCACAAGCTCCGCTACGACCCTCGCATTACCCGGGTGGGCCACTTTTTGCGCCGCACCAGCTTAGATGAACTGCCCCAGCTCTGGAATGTGCTGCGAGGGGAAATGAGCCTGGTGGGGCCCCGCCCCATCGTGACAGAGGAAATTATTCGCTACGCTGACAAGTACAGCCTTTACGCTAAGGTATTACCGGGTATGACCGGCCTTTGGCAGGTGTCTGGTCGCAACAACGTCTCCTATGAAGAGCGGGTTAATCTAGACGCCTATTACGTTAGAAACTGGTCAGTTTGGCTGGATATCTATATTCTACTAAAAACAATTTGGGTGGTTGTGATTGGCGATGGAGCCTACTAGGGTCAGGGGTGGGTGGGCCAAGTTTTTGACCCTAGAGAGAGTGGTGTGGACGAGTCTGGTAGCCTTGCCCTACGTGGTCTATGGGGCGATCGCCGGCTTTAGCTGGTTTTTGGTGGTTAGCCTGAGCCGCTGGTGGCCCACCATCTGGCAATTGCTCTACGCTCAGGGCTGGCCCTGGTTGGCTCTGGCCATGGTGTTCGGGGTGGGGTTTTCCCAAGCTCCAGGGGAGTCGGCCCTACAGCTGCTAAATTTTTTGCCGTTTTTTGTCTTTTACGCCGCGATCGCCGTGGCCCTATCCAAGTTTCAGCACCCCTGGGCCACCCTCCACCGCTGGGGGCTGGCGGTTCTGTTGGCCAGTATCCCCATTAACCTAACGGCGATCGTTGAGTTTTATCTGCGTGCCCCCAGCAGCATCAGCCGCTGGGCGGCCAATCCCTGGGTCAACTGGCTGTACGAGGGCACCGACTACGGCCACCGAGCCAGCGCGGTGTTTGGCCACCCCAACACCCTGGGCAACTACCTGGTGATGGTGTTTGGGCTGGGTCTCGGTCTGTGTGCCTACTCCCTCAGCCGTGCTAAGCCGGCCGGCCAAAGTCTGTGGGTGATTGGCGCAACGGCCCTCACCCTGGTCGGTATTTTTTGCTCCGGGTCCCGTAGCGGCCTTCTGGTGGCAGGGCTCCAGCTGCTGCTGTTTGGGGGACTGCTGCGCCGCTATCGCTATATCTTTTGGACCGGGCTGGGGGCGATCGCCCTGGTCACCCTCAGCGCCCTCATATGGGGGATAGGCGGTCGCAGCCTGCCCGAAGCCTTCGCCACCGCATCCCTGCGGGTCAGTATCTGGAAACTGGCCCTGGCGATGATCCCCAACCATCCCTGGCTTGGCAGCGGCCTGGGCACCTTTAAAACCCTCTACGACCCGGCCCAATTTCCGGTGCCCGGCGATTTTTTGCCCCACCCCCACAACCTATGGCTGATGCTGGCGGTCGAAACAGGGGTGCCCATTGCCCTGGGGTTTACAGCACTGGTGGGCTGGGTGGTGGGGCACGGCACCCATACCCTCATGACCAAAGCCCTACCCCCCAGCGCCACAGCCGTACTGGCAGGCTACCTGACCGCCTTTGGCGGCACCACCGTGTTTTCTATGTTTGACCTGGCCTTTTACGATGGCCGCATCAATATATTGGCCTGGCTGCTGCTGGGCAGCATTCAGGCCATGGCCTGGCTGCCGCCCGATGAGGCTCCTCAATCAGACCCCTAAAGGATTTCTAATACGACATCCGATTTGGTAAACCCCGATTCATCATCAGGAGCCCCGTAGGGGTGTAGCATGCTACGCCCCTACAAACCGGAGGTATTCAGTCAGGATTTGGTATTGCCAGTGGCAGATCGGTTAGGACAGTCTTACGCGCAGTGGCGATCGCTATTTTTTGTACCCGGACCTTAAATCAGCTTGGTCAACCGCAGGCCAAAGTATAGCCCCATGGCCGTGCCCACCATCACCGACAAAAACGCCACGTAGGCAATCACACCACCCATGGTCTTTCTCCACAACATGTACGACTTTACTATTGAACCACGGCGGGGTGAGGGGGGAGGAGCAAGGGGGAGTTGAATCTAAAATCTAAAATCTAAAATCTAAAATCTAAAATTCAAAACGCCGTTCCCATCTGCCTCACCCCTTGTCTCCTAACCCGCTAAAGTTTTAAACCAGTAGTCTTCCTCGTCCTTCATCGCCCTGGCCATGCCCATGAAATCCGTCATACCTGTGCCCCTGCCTCGTCAACCCTACGACGTGGTGGTGGCTGACTCCGGCATCGATCACCTGGGCACCTGGCTGGCAGGGGGTGAGGCACCCCTGGTCAAGCCGGGGCAAAAGCTGCTGCTGGTGTCGAACCCGGCTATTTTTAAGCACTACGGCGATCGCGTTCTAACCTCCCTCACCCAGGCGGGATACGGGGTGCACCCCTGCCTACTGCCCGCCGGAGAGCGCTACAAAACCCTCAACTCAATTCAGAAAATCTACGATGCCGCCCTGGGCTTTCACCTAGAGCGTAAGTCGGCCATGGTGGCTCTGGGGGGCGGTGTGATTGGCGATATGACCGGCTTTGCCGCCGCCACCTGGCTCCGGGGGGTGAATGTGGTGCAGGTGCCCACCTCCCTGCTGGCCATGGTCGACGCCTCCATCGGCGGCAAAACCGGCGTTAACCATCCCCGAGGCAAAAACCTGATTGGCGCGTTTCATCAGCCCCGCCTGGTGATGATCGATCCCACCGTGCTGAAAACCCTCCCCACCCGAGAATTTCGCGCGGGCATGGCGGAGGTGATCAAGTACGGGGTGATTTGGGATAGCGATCTGTTTGCCACCCTAGAGGCGGCTCCCCGCCTCGACCAGTACCGCTACCTGAGCGATGACCTGCTGCACACCATCCTCACCCGTTCCTGCCAGGCCAAGGCCGATGTGGTGTCCCAGGATGAGAAGGAAGCGGGGCTGCGGGCCATTCTCAACTACGGCCACACCATTGGCCACGCCGTCGAAAGCCTGATGCACTACCGGGGGGTCAACCACGGTGAGGCGGTGGCGATCGGCATGGTGGCGGCAGGGGCGATCGCAGTGACCCTGGGTTGCTGCGATCAGGCCTTAGCAACCCGGCAACTGGCGCTGTTGCACAAGACCAACTTGCCCACTCGACTACCCGCCAGCCTTAACTTGGATGACCTGCTGCTAGCCCTGCTGAACGATAAGAAGGTCGAGTCGGGCCGCGTAAAGTTTATTCTGCCCGAGGCGATCGGCAAGGTCCGCATTACCGATCAGGTGCCGGACGATTGCCTCCGTTCGGTCCTGACTGATCTACTTGCCGTGAGTTAATTTTCCTAGGGACGCGCAAGAACATAAGGTACCAATTGCCATCTTTCCTATTGGTGCATTACTTCGCGTTGGCGAAGCCTCGCCTTAGCGTTATGCCCCTACAGTGATCAACGCTTCCGGCACCTTACACCTTATTTAGACGCACGTTCCCTATGCCTGATCCCCTTAGCAATGCCGCGATCGTAGATAATCTGATTGCCTATGCTCAACGAGATGGGGCTTACCCCCAGTTCAACAGTTTGGTAGGGGCACACCAATACCAGCGGCTGTACAGGTTGTGCGACAAGTATCTAGAACCCGGCGGGTCAGTGCTGGACTGGGGCTGCGGGAATGGGCATTTTTCCTACTATCTGGTGCACAAAGCCTATGAAACCTACGGCTTTGCCTTTGAGCCATTTCCTCTGCTGCCGGAACTGCTGACTCTCGGCCTTCAGTTTCAGCAGGGTTGCCTCGCGAATCCTGTGCAGCTGCCCTATGCCGATGGCCAGTTTGACGCAGTCATTTCGGTGGGGGTACTGGAGCACGTGAAAGAGCTGCAGGGGGACGACCTGGGCAGCATGCAGGAAATTTACCGGATTCTTAAACCCTCGGGGATATTCATTTGCTACCACCTACCGAACCACTACAGTCTGATTGAATGGCTGGCGGCTCGCCTACCGGGGAAGTACCACCACCAGGACCGATACACCCGCGCCGACATCGAGACCCTGTGTACCCAGGCGCAGTTCAACCTTCTAGAGGTCAAGCGTTACGGCTTCTTACCTAGAAATCTCTTTGGCTCTTGGCGGTGGGCAAGCCACAGTCAACTATTGACAGCGGGCTGGGATAGTTGCGATAACCTGCTGAGCCAGCTTCTTTCCAGGCTTTGCCAGAATTACTACTTTGTGGGTCAGAAGTAACGGATTCAGAGCTACAGCCTCTCCCCCGAGCCGAGCCGAAATGTTCGCCGGCCCAGCCTCCGGGACAATCGCTAGGCTCGAGAGGACATGGTTGGCGGGGCCTGGCCCGATCGCCTTACGTCCTCGGCTGCATGGGGCAATCGGTCTTGGGTGCTCGGGCCGCCGCTGTGGTGACGGAGAACAAGCCCCCATGGTCGGTCCACCTAGGCCCAGGGCATGGGCTCTACGGGCTCAAAGGTGGTGGTCAGCCGGTAGGACCCGCCGGTTTCTAGGGCCTCTTGAATGGCGATCGCCAGTTCGTTGTTGTGGAGCGAGAAATCGTTGGACAGGCGGTTCGGCCGCCCCTGGGCAATGGCATCGGCCATTTCGGCAACCCCCCGGCTAAAGTCCATCTGCTGGGCACCCTTGTAGTCAAACTTGGGTGGCTTGCGCACCAGCGGATACTTCTGCTTGATCGGGTTCATGAACACCTTGCGCCGAATTTTCATCATCCGGCGAATGTAGACCGGGTCACCGTAGTACCAGCAATCTTCAATGCCCATGATGCCGTCGTCGCCGATGATCTGGAGGGAGTGATCGTGGGGTGCCACGATGCTACAGGTCAGCCGAGCTACTACCCCAGAGGCAAACTTAATGCAGGCCACCGAAAAATCTGGGGTATCAGAGGGAGACATAGTAACATCGGCCCGCTTGTCTGCGGCGGGAATGAGGCAAGCGGAAAAGGCCGTAACCGACTCCGCCGGGCCAAAAAACATGGTCAACCAGGTGAGGTAGTAGCCCGCATGCTCAAGGGTGCAGCCCACCTCAAACTCGTCCTGAAAGGGCCAGGCAATGCCGGTGGTGCTGACCCATTCCTCGTAGGGCATTTTATGTACCAGGCCGTCATCCATTTCGGCGTACACCAGGCGCACTGGTCCCACCGTCTCTTCGCGCAGGGCCTTCCAGAGGGTCTGCGCGGTTTCACTCAGGCAGCTGCAGGGGGCACAGGAGAGCTGCAACCCCTTTTCATTGGCCAGTTCAGCCAGCTCCTTAGCCTGGGGAATGGCCATGGCAATGGGCTTTTCCGAGTAGACGTGTTTACCCGCCAGCAGCGCCGCCTTAGTCACGCTGTAGTGGCTGCGGGGATTGGTTAAGTTGAGCACAATGTCTACGCTGGGGTCAGTCACCACCGCCTCTAGGGAGTCGTAGCACTTGATCGACAGGCTTTCAGCTAAGCGGGTCGAGCGTTCGGTGTCCTTGTCGAAACAGCCCACTAAGTCCAGCTGAGGATGCAGGGGCAAGGTTTTGACATAGTAGTCGGAAACATAGCCACACCCAATAATGACAATGCGCACCAGTGTTCTCCTTTTCGTTCGAGGGGTTGGGCCGCTAGCAGTAAGTGAAATCCGAACTATGCCCGCTGCTAAGGTTCCCTAAAAGTTTGCCTAGGATTCAGCGTCCTAAGGGTTCCCCCGGACAGCCTTGTTGCAATCTTTAATAACCTCTGGGCTTGATTAAATACTTGACACCCAAATTTCCGGGGGAATGGGTTGGCACAGCTACACCGCCCGCATTGCTGCGGGGAGTCCTTAGCCCCGCCCCGCCCCCTAGGGCCAGCGGGTACCCATGGGGCGGCAGTGGTCGAACACCTCGTGCCAGCTGACGACATGGCCAATCACTGCGATTGCCGGAGCCTCAAAACCAGCCGCCGCCACCTGGGCCTCAATCGTTGCCAGGGTGCCAATCAGGGTTTCCTGCTGGGGGTAGGTGCCCCAGCGAATCAGCGCCACCGGGGTATCGGGGCTGAGGTCAGCGGCCAAGAGCTCTGCAGTAATGGGACCAAGATTGTGGATACCCATGTACACCACGATGGTCTCTGACCCCGCCGCTAGGGCACGCCAGTTCACCCTGGGGCGATACTTACCGGCGGATTCGTGGCCGGTGACGAAGGTCACCGACGAACTCTGGCTGCGGTGGGTGATGGGGATACCGGCATAGGCCGGCACCGCTACCCCAGCGGTAATGCCCGGCACCACTTCAACCCGAATGCCTGCCGCCACCAGGGCAGCCATTTCTTCGCCGCCCCGCCCAAACACAAAGGGATCACCGCCCTTGAGGCGCACTACAACGGCGTGCTGCTTGGCTTGGTCAATAATCAGCTGGTTGATTTCCCCCTGGGCCAGGGAGTGATTGCCTCGCCGTTTGCCAGCGTGGATGATGACGGCATGGGGGTTAACCATCGCTAGGATGGGAGCGCTGACTAGAGCATCGTGGATGACCACATCGGCGCACTCCAGCAGCGTTTTACCCCGGAGCGTAAACAAACCCGGATCGCCTGGCCCAGCCCCCACAAGGTAAACCGTACCGTAGGCCTGCTCTGGAAAAGACTGGGGCATTAACGATGTCATAGACGCTATCAACACAAGTTAAGATGCCGAGCATATCCAAGCCCGTCGGCCCAAGCAAGGGGTAATTGCTCTGGCGGCCTGGGACAGCTGACCATGACCCTGCGGTTGGGCTTGGTTTGTCTGGCCTAGGACACCATGGAGGATGAGCGCAGGGAGTGCCGAAAGGCGACTCGTTTCATCGGCGGCGTAGGGGGCTGCTGCCCCCGGGGTGGGACTTGGTCAAGGGCTAGATCAACCACCAGGCGAGCCAGGTCCGCAGAGGGCCCCAAGGGGGGCAGCAGGTGAAAGCTAAGACTGGGAAACCGCTCGGCCAGCTCTTCGGTATGGTGGGTAACGGCGTCGGTAATGGTGCCCTGGAACAGGAAGTAGGGGAGAATGGCCAGCCGCTGCACGCCGGTTTGCATGTGGTGGATAACCTGGGATTCCAGGCTGGGGGGCACCGCCCAAAAGGCTGCGGCACCGCCCAACGCCCTGGCCATGGCAGAGATCGCCTCGTTGCCCTTGGGTCGTCGACTGCCGTGGGCTAGCAGAATGACCGCTTCGCTACTGGCGGCACTAAGCTTAGCCCGCAGCAGCCCCCGCAGGCCGGGGTGGCTACCCAGGTGAGGGGTAACCTCGAGGGTGAGCCCCGGCAGGGCTAGGCGAGCCTGCTCCACCTCCGAGGGAATGTCTTCCATGACGTGAACCCCCGCCAGCAAAAACAGGGGAATAATTTTCACCCGCTGGACCCCGGCAGCCTGGGCGCGACGGCTAAAGTCTAGGATCTGTCGGTGCAGCGGTAGGGCCCCGGCCTCTAGGACGGCCGTACCCACCACGGGGCCGTTTACCCCCTGCAGCAGCGATACCCGGCCGCGATGCAGTTGGGTCGTTCGCAGGGCGAGGCCAGG
The DNA here is from genome assembly GCA_041739575.1 of Nodosilinea sp. Classification (GTDB taxonomy): domain Bacteria; phylum Cyanobacteriota; class Cyanobacteriia; order Phormidesmidales; family Phormidesmidaceae; genus Nodosilinea. The sequence continues at coordinate 12,364 of JBGSNT010000084.1, forward strand.
CTCCCCCGATCGCAGCCCGCCCGTCGATGGTACAGAGCAGAGCGGTGGCGATGTTTGAACACTGGCCAGTCGTTCCCCAGGGAGGCGCTTGCCGAGGCGGGGCTGACTCTCTGCCCGGTCGATGTTCTGAGGGTAGGTTATCCAAAGGCCTGACTCCTGCGATCGCACGAACTGAGCCAATCGCTCCATGCCCTGGCTTGGTCGCGGGTCGCGACTGCCATGGGAAACCAGCAGATAAGCCGTCGGCGCAAGTGCAGACACAGGCAATCCCTAAATGGTGAGACAACAGTTACCCGTTTCCAGATACTCCTAACCGACCCGAGTTGCGCCCCGAACCAGAGCCCGCCTGCAACCCGTCCAGTTGAGTCATAGGGTCTTCACATTATAAAGATTTGAGCTCGAGCATCCAGTATCGAATCCATCAAAATACCCCCTGGCCTGGATGCCCTGGTCTGGATGCCTTGATATAAGCCAGAACTCTACTGGGGTAGATCTTCTTCGGCGCGCTCCCGGAGGGTGGACTGGATATGGTGCTGATGGTGGCGTTGATTCGCTATACCCTGGCGGGTCTGTTCTTCAAGCTCAGAGGCGTCAGGCCCATGGAGTTCCTCTTCGCTGCGCTCTAGCATGGCCTCCTGCCCCCGGTCATCGTGCTGACGCTGCTGGGTCAGGCGATCGCGGGCTTGGTCGTCTTGCTTATCCATAGCGTTGGCCTCTAGCTTTGGTCTCTAGGTGGTGCGGTGGGGGGCGATCGCCTACCGCGTCCGCCCTTCCATTCTCCAAAACAACCCAGGAGAAGCGCCCCAGCCGATACGATTGTTTAGCCTTCTCAATAGCTCTCAACCTGTGTTCTCCCCTGGGGGCAGCCCTAGGGAACCGATGCCGTAGCCACCGCCGTTTCAGTGCCCACGGGTCTAATCACCAGGGTATTAAAGAGGCTAATATCCGTGCCATCGGGCACCGATAGATCAAAGACCCCCTGGCCCGCAGGCATCGCCCCCAGAGCAATAGGGCGCTTGGCCATATTGCCGTTGATGGTCAGAAAGGCCTCTAGAGTCTCGGCTTCAGCCGTGGTTGTAAAGTCTTTGAAGGATAGGGTAATGCTGCTGCCCACAATGGCAGCCCCCACATAACCACTGGCGGCGTGGCTTTCTGCACCGACAACACTACCCATAGTCCAGTCTCCCTAAAGCATCAAAACTTACAGTCAAATTCCATTGTAAAAAGAATTTGTCCCCTTCCCGCGGGTGGGCCGGGGCCGGCGGGCTCACCTTGGGGGCCTCTGGGTGGCGGCGAGGGGGGAAGAAGTTGACTGGCCTAGCCGCTGGGTACCGGTGGAAATCGGGCGGAGAAAAATCATGGTGTGCCTAAAGAACCCACATCCAACCCCCGATGCCCGCTATGCTGAGACTAAAGAACTCAATATTTAATCCCCCCTTTCACGGATGTGTCAGGGGGTTTTACAATAGTTCATATTTGGTGTTGTTGCCACGGCCCTAGTTCAGACTTTCCGTCATGCTCCCGTGATAGAGTTTTCTGTTGTCAAGGCTACCAACGACAGCCCAGCCCCCGCCTGAGTTACCCACGAAGATGGTCACCAGCGGTCCATCGCCCAGAATCCGGAGAAGCAGTTATGGCTAAAGACATCACCCGTTATCGCAATATTGGCATCTTCGCCCACGTAGACGCGGGCAAGACGACCACCACCGAGCGCATCCTCGCCCTCACCGGCCGAATTCACAAAATTGGTGAGGTTCACGACGGTGCCGCCACCACCGACTTCATGGAGCAGGAGCAAGAACGGGGGATCACCATTCAGTCGGCAGCTACCACCTGCTTCTGGAAAGAGCACCAGCTCAACATCATCGACACTCCTGGCCACGTTGACTTCACTATTGAGGTGTATCGCTCCCTCAAAGTGCTCGACGGTGGTATCGGTGTATTCTGCGGTTCGGGCGGGGTTGAGCCCCAGTCGGAGACCAACTGGCGCTACGCCAACGACTCTAAGGTGGCGCGGATTATTTACGTCAACAAACTCGATCGCACGGGTGCTGACTACTTCCGGGTGATCAAGCAGGTCGACACTATTCTGGCGGCCAAGCCCCTGGTGATGGTGCTACCCATCGGCACCGAGACTGACTTTGTGGGCGTGGTAGATCTGCTCACCCGCAAAGCCTGGGTGTGGGATGACTCGGGCAAGCCTGAGAACTATGAGATTCAAGAGCCGCCCGCAGACATGCATGACCAGATTGAGGAGTACCGCGAGGCTCTGATTGAACTGGCCGTTGAGCAGGATGACGACATTCTCAGTAAGTACCTCGAGGGTGAAGAGATCTCCATTGACGAGATCAAGTCCTGCATTCGCAAGGGCACCCGCGAACTGGCCTTCTTCCCCACCTACTGCGGCTCCTCCTTTAAAAACAAAGGGGTACAGCTGGTGCTAGATGCCGTAGTCGACTACCTGCCCAACCCCCTCGAAGTGCCAGCCCAGCCCGAAATCGACCTGGAGGGCAACCCCACCGGCAAGCTGGCCTACGCCGATGCCGACAAGCCTCTGCGGGCGCTGGCGTTCAAAATTATGGACGACCGCTTTGGCGCGCTCACCTTCACTCGCCTTTACTCAGGGCAAGTGAGGAAGGGCGACACGATTCTCGATACCGCCACCGGTAAGACCGAGCGCGTTAGCCGTCTGGTCGAAATGCACGCCAACGATCGCGAAGAGGTGGAGTCGGCCCAGGCTGGCGACATCGTCGCGCTGATCGGCATGAAAAACGTGCAGACCGGCCACACCCTGTGCGACCCCAAAGACCCCGCCACCCTGGAGCCCATGGTCTTTCCCGACCCGGTGATCTCCATCGCGGTGTCGCCCAAGAAAAAGGGCGACAACGAGAAAATGGGCATGGCGATCAGCAAAATGGTGGCCGAGGACCCCTCCTTCCAGGTAGAAACCGACGAGGAGAGCGGCGAAGTCATCCTCAAGGGGATGGGCGAGCTACACCTCGATATCAAGGTCGACATTCTCAAGCGCACCCACGGGGTCGAAGTGGAAGTGGGCAAGCCCCAGGTGGCCTACCGCGAGGCGATCACCAAGCGCCTGGTCGACAGCTACACCCACAAGAAGCAGTCAGGTGGTTCGGGTCAGTACGCCAAGATCGACTACGTGATCGAGCCGGGCGAAGTTGGCACCAGCTTCCAGTTTGAGTCGGCGGTGACCGGCGGTAACGTGCCCCGTGAATTTTGGCCAGCGGTGCAAAAGGGCTTTGCCACCAGCATTGACCGCGGCCCTCTGGCCGGTTACCCGGTGGTTGACCTCAAGGTTACCCTCACCGATGGTGCCTTCCACGCGGTCGACTCATCGGCGATCGCCTTTGAGATTGCCGCCAAGGCTGCCTACCGTCAGTCGCTACCCAAGGCTGGCCCCCAGCTGCTGGAGCCGATCATGAAGGTCGACGTGTTCACCCCCGATGACTACATGGGCGATGTGATCGGCGACCTCAACCGCCGCCGGGGCATGATCAAATCTCAAGATCCCGGCGCTACTGGGGTGCGGGTCAAGGCCGATGTGCCCCTGAGCGAGATGTTTGGCTACATTGGCGACCTGCGCACCATGACCTCTGGCCGAGGTCAGTTCTCCATGGAGTTTTCCCACTACTCTCCCTGCCCCAGCAACGTGGCGGAGGAAGTGATTAAGGAGGCTAAGGAGCGCCAGGCTGCTGCCGCCAAGTAGGCGATCGGCTAACTGCTTCTGTTAAGTAAAAAGCCCCGGCCAGAATCTGGCCGGGGCTTTTTGTTTGCTGAGGAGTCGGTTACTTTAGCCTCCCTACCGTAAGCGGCTAAGGGAAGCAGTTGCCTCAGTTGCAGCAGCTGTGTTTGCTGGCAGCGGGGGGGACGTCGTTGGCCGGGTTTTCGTCGAAGAAATTCAGCGGCTTGAGCATAAAGCCGATGTAGGCCGTGGGCATTACCGGCCAGTCTTCGGCCCGGGGCACGTGGCTGTGGGCAAAGGTGTACCACACCACCAGATCGGTATTTTCGATCGCCCGGTCGGCCTCCATCCACTGGGGCAGACCTTCACCGCCGGGGTGCTGGTTGGGGTAGTCGCCAGCGGCGAATTTCTGGTCGGGGGCGTAGGGCGTTACCCACAGGTGTTTGGCCATGTAGGCGGCGCGCTTCATCACGCTGGAGTGGGGGCGAGCCATGGGCAGGGTATTTTCGCCGGGCATCAGCTTGTAGGCCGTGGGGTAGCCCATGGCATTGGTCTCGTTGGGGTTGACGATCTTCCAGTAGCGGGCCTTCATCGGGTCGATCAGCCGCTGGGCCTCCTGTTCTGTCGCCAGCAGTGTCGACTTGGCGTAGAAGGCGTTGCCGTAGGGGTTGAACTCGTCCTCCTCGGGCTCGACATCCACCTCGTAGACCGAGTTTTTCAGGCCGTCGACGCACATATCCATGCGCACATTAAAGATGTGCTGGTGTACCGGGGCGTAGAGCTGGGGGGCAATCAGGGTGCCGTATTTAGGCACTTCGCCAGGGGGCACGGCGGCGGTGCTGACCATGCCGGTGAGCTTGACCTCGTACTGAATCGTGCCGTCCTGGTAGAAGTACCAGAAGAAGCCGTACTCGTAGTTGCCCACAGTGGCGAT
>JBGSNT010000109.1:0-8343 GCA_041739575.1 Nodosilinea sp.
TTGAGGTTAATCAGCCGACAGCTCTCCGGCTCGGGCATCAGCAGGTTGCGCTCACTGCCAATGGTGGTATCCGCCGAGGTGATGATCGCCTCACGAATGGAGTCGATGGGCGGGTTCGTCACCTGGGCAAACAGCTGGTGGAAGTAGTCGTACAGCAGCCGAGGCTTGTTAGACAGCACCGGCAGCGGCGTATCGGTGCCCATCGCGCCGATCGCCTCGACGCCATTTTCGGCCATGGGCTTGAGCAGCAGGCGCAGCTCCTCAAAGCTGTAGCCAAAGGCCGTCTGGAGGATGGGTAAGGGCGTGGTGTTGGGTAGGGGCGCAGGGGTGGGTACGGGCAAATAGCCATTTGCCCCTACGGGGTTTACCGCATCCGGCAAATCTGCCAACTTCACCAAATGCTGATTCAACCACTCCCGGTAGGGCTGCTCAGTGGCAATCTGCTGCTTGATCTCGTCGTCAGAGACAATCCGCCCCTCCTCCATATTCACCAGGAACATGCGACCGGGTTCGAGACGGCCCTTGTAGGCCACATTCTCGGGCTCGATGGGCAGCACCCCCGCCTCGGAGGCCATGATCACCAGGTCGTCTTTGGTGACCGTATAGCGGGAGGGGCGCAGACCGTTGCGATCGAGCACCGCCCCCATCATGGTGCCGTCGGTAAAGGCGATCGCAGCGGGGCCGTCCCAGGGCTCCATCAGGCAGGCGTGGTATTCGTAAAAGGCCTTTTTCGCAGCGCTCATGGACTCGTGGGCGGTCCAGGGTTCGGGCACCATCATCATCATGGCGTGGGGCAGCGAGCGCCCGGACAGGGTCATCAACTCCAGGGTGTTGTCGAAAATACCCGAGTCGCTGCCCTCTTTATTAATAAGGGGTCTAGCCCGGTCTAGGCTATCGCCAAACAGAGCCGACTCAAACATTGACTGGCGGGCATACATCCAGTTGATGTTGCCGCGCAGGGTGTTGATCTCGCCGTTGTGGGCCACGTAGCGGTAGGGGTGGGCACGCTCCCAGCTGGGGAAGGTGTTGGTGCTAAAGCGAGAGTGCACCAGGGCCAGGGCGCTTTCCATGGCCTCATCGGCCAGGTCGGGGAAGTAGAACCCCACCTGTTCGGGGGTGAGCATGCCCTTGTAGACCACCGTGCGGCACGACAGGCTGGTGGCATACCAGTAGGTGTCGACTCCGGTGGGGTGGATAGCGGAGTGCGATCGCTTGCGAATGACGTAGAGCTTGCGTTCAAAGGCCTGGTCGTCGGCCAAGTCCGGCGATCGCGCAATGAACACCTGCTGCATGAAGGGTTCACTGGCCTGCGCCGTTGCGCCCAGCGAGGAGTTGTCGGTGGGCACATCGCGCCAGCCCAGCACCGTTTGCCCCTCCTCCTCGACCACTCGCTCAAACAGGCGGCGACCTTTGGCGCGATCGGCCTCATTGGGCGACGCAAAGAAGAAGCCCACCCCGTAGTGCCCCGGTGCCGGCAGGATAATGCCCTCTGCCGCCGCCACCTTGGCCATAAATTTATGGGGCATTTGCAACAAAATACCCGCCCCGTCGCCGGTGTTGGCCTCGGCCCCCACCGCACCCCGGTGGGTCAGGTTGACCAAAATCTTCAACCCCTGCTGCACAATGCTGTGCGACTGCGAGCCCTTCATATGGACGATAAAGCCGACGCCGCAGGCATCGTGCTCGTACTGCGGATGGTAGAGACCTTGAGCTTGGGGCGGTTGAGATAGGGTCATTGATTTATCAGGCAACAGGAAGGAACTCAAACAGGGACAGCTATAGACCATACCTGGTTATTTTGAGATCAGCCATGGTCTGCTGGCCATTCTCTTAAGAAAATAATCAGATCAACGCCTGGGGAAGTTTGCGAAATATCACAAAGACCAGAAGTCTTTCACCTTGAAAATTTCTGTCGCGTGGAATACAACCACAAGAAACGATACATTCGACACTCACTTCTTTGAAGATGGAAATTGCCAAATCTTATGGATAAGTATTAATCCAAGCCTTCATTTAGTTTATTAGATTTTAACGAAGGAAGAATTTTGATTTACAAGGTGCATATTCTACTTGCAAAAGTGCTCTGAAACAAAATTTATGTTATCCGAAAATTCTGAAATAAATTGCCATAAAGTCTATTTTGATATTCCCTTAATTGCTTTGTGAAAGAATTTAGAGATTCTTCTATTTCAAGGTTGCTTGCATTTCCCAGTCAATAGATCTTCTCAGATCACCTCTGAAAACTTTATCCAACATATCCTCTTGAAGTTGTCCGTATTTTTCCGTGATCCACGCGAATGACAGCCCTACAGCTTCAATTTCTTCGTTTGCCACATTGAGATTATTTATCTTCTTAGGATGCATCAGGCGATCTCTTACTTTCTTTGTGGAAATAAGTTTTTCCCATTCGCTACCTGTGCTTGGCTTGTATTCAAGGCCTACAGATTTAGCATGTGAATAGAAGGAAATTTTATATTTGGCAGAAGTTTTAGCTTTGCATTTGAAGTACTAGCCGCTCCATTGTCTTTTAAGCCTCCTCCCTACCCCTGTCAAGGTGAGCATTCGTACTATCACGGTCGATTGGATAAGCTAAAGACGTTACCCCTGGCCGCCTAGAGTCGATGAGTTAGCGCCCTATGATAAACGCGCTATTCGAGCAATTTGTTGAAGCCAGCCCGCCAAGCGTCATGATGCGAGCGCTAATGGAACAAATTTTTGCTCCCGATAAGTTAGATGCGTTATTTGAGCAGACAGCCGAGCGACAGTACACCCGAGAGCTGCTATTTTCTAGCGTCGTAGGGTTGATGAGCCTGGTGGTCAGTGGCATTCATCCGGTTGAAGACGTCCAGGGCACCTTCCGAGGCATGATGATTGCCCTGCCGCCCCGATTTGGCTCCCCTTTGCTCAGATGCCGGTCGCCGCCTTTGCCGAATCTCTGAAAGCTTGGGCCGCTCAGGTCGACCTCAAACGCTTTTCGCCCTCTCCCAGAGGTCCCAAAAAACCTGCTACAAAGGAACCGTTTAATCCGAAACATCCCCATGTTGCCCCTGCTCGGCTCCTCAAGCAAAAGGTGAACATTTGTTCTCCTTTACAGGGGTAGTTTACGCCCTAATCTATTCCTGCTGCAGGGTTGGATTCCCCCAGCAGCAGGCTAATCTTCCTCTACCATCAGTCGCCAGCGGATGGTTTGGGCGGTGACGCTGTCAATTTCGCCCAGGCGCACCTGCACGGTTTCGCTGGTGACGGGGCCGAGGGCGGTGAGCAGCGCCCTAAGGTTCGGGGTGCTTTCGCCGCTGTCGACAAAGACACGTTCGGCCAGCTGGTTGAGCCGCTTCCAGGCGGTGAAGAGCTTGACGGCGGTTTGCTCGATCTGGGCGGCCTGGGCCACCATGTCGGCGGCGGAGTTGAGGCAGCCCACCCGCAAGGCTTCTTCGAGAGCCAGTTCCAGGTTGACGCCGCTGGCTTCGAGCAGCTGTACCTGGTTAGCAGAGGCCAGATACTTGGAGAGGTAGCGGGCTTCGGCGGTGACCTGCTTGAGGGTGTCGAGGTCGGGGTTGAGTTCGACCTCGGTTTTGAGGGTGGTCTGGTGGACGAGGGGCAGCTTTTCCATCTCCTTGACTAGCGGCGCGATGTAGCGGGTGGGGATGGTGTTGTCGGCGGCCTTTTCCCGCAGGGTCTCGGGAATTAAATCGGAGGTCATGGCGGCCCATTCGTTGGCCACCTGGCGCACCTCGCGGCGGGTAATGTGGTCGCCCTTGCGGGCTGAGTCGCTGACCAACTGCTGCACTTCGGGGGCAGCCTTGGCGGTTTCCACAAAGGCGCGCTTGCTGAACTGGTTCACTTCCTTAGGGGTGAGCATGCCAGCGTCGAGCAGTTGGTCGGCGCTTTCAGCTAATTCGATCAGGTTGTAGGCGTGGCTTTTGGTAATTTCGCGGTCTTTGAGCCAGTTGAGAAAGCCGGTGCCGCGCCCGTCGCCGCCACGCTTTTCGCGATCGCGCACCGTCCTGAGAATTCTCCCCCGCCAGATGTCGGTTTGCAGGTCGAAGCGATCGCACACCTGCCAGGCGGCTTCCATCTGCAAATTAAACTCGTAGTCAGAGATTTTTTCGTCGCCGGGGTCGGGTAGCGCAAAGGTCAATTCCCCCGCCTGCATCGCTGCTTCAATCGTCTCAGAAGAATAGGGCATTGCCGCCGTCATACCGTTGTTACCACTTGCGCACAGGTTGCCTATTCTCCCACGTCTACCGGTGCGATCGACCGTCTTCCACGACCGTCGGAGTAAAATAGTGGAGCAAGCCCTTCGGTTGAGGCCAGCGCCATGATTACTGCCGCCGCCACCCTAAAAGAACAAATTCTGGCCGAGCTGGATCTGCTCTCTGTGGAAGCCCTGACTGAGACGCTGGCCTATGTGAAGGCCCAGCGGGGTTCAACGGACACAGGCCAAGACTCGGCTTTCTTAGCGGCCTACCAGCGATCTAAGCGAAATCGTGCGGAGGTTTACCGTCGTCTTGCCGACTCCTAACTTTCCCAATCGTGATGAGGTGCTGCTGCTGCACGCCGACCAGATCGCTACCTTTGGCGGCACTGCTGGGGTTCGAGATCAAGGGCTATTAGATTCTGCCCTGGCTCAACCCCAGGCCACCTTTGGCGGTGAACTGCTGCACCCGACTCTGGCCGATCAGGCAGCAGCCTATCTGTTCCATCTGTCGCGCAATCACCCTTTTGTTGACGGCAATAAGCGCACCGCTTTTGCAGTGATGGATGCCTTTATCGAGGTTAACGGCTATATGCTTACCCTCACCGACGATGAAGCCTACGAATTAACCATGCAGGTGGCCCAGGGGCAGATGAGCAAGGCCGAGCTGGCGGGCAGATTGACCAAGGCACTGGAGCTGGCAGATTGACCCAGCAAAATCACAACGCCGAATCAACGCCTTCGGTATGATGGGCTTGGTTCTCTACGAGGCTGGCGCGGTGAACGACCTCTATCAGCGGTATATCGACACCTACCGCAACCTGAATCTGTTTCCGCTACTCAAGTCAGAGGATATTGAGCGGTTTCGCATTACCCACAGCCCAGAAACCCTGGCCCGGTTGCGCAGCGCCATTGTCGCCAGCGAAGCCAACGGCAAACTGATCTTTACCGGCCACCGGGGCTGCGGCAAAACCACTCTGCTCAACGAACTGGCTCTAGAAATCCGTAAGCGGGGGCTGTTCGTCGAATTTTTCTCCATTGCCAACATGGTGGAAATGTCGGATGTAAACCACATCAACATTCTCTATGCGATCGCGCTGCGGCTGTTGCGGCGAGCGATCAAAAATGAGGTGCCCATCCCCGCTAGCACCCAGGAGGCGCTGAAAACCTGGTTTACCCAAACCAAGTCGGTCACCTACACCGACCAGCTCAAGCAAGAGATGGGGCTAGGGGGCGACTTTTTTAAGCTGTTTACGGCCAAGCTGCAAAAAGAAGATTCCTTCCGCGAAGAGATCAAAGAAACCTACGAACGCCGGGTCTCTGAGCTGGCCCAACACATCGACCAAATTGCTGCCGCCATTCAGGCTGCTACGGGCAAAGAAGTCTTGGTAATCATTGACGACCTGGACAAGCTGGATCTGGGTGTCGTAGAACCAATCTTCCGCGACAACATCAACGCGCTCTTTTCTCCGCGCATTCGCATTCTGTTTACCATTCCCATTGCGGTGGTGCGGGAGCCAGAACTGGTTGAAATTTTGGAGAGCCAAAGCTCTATTTTGCTGCTCTCGGTGACCAAGTTTTTTACCCGCGCCGCCTCCCACCAGCCGGAGGCCCAGCCCATAGAGGCCAACGTGGCTCGGCTAGAAAGCATTCTAGAACGGCGCATCGACGCCGATCTGATCGAACCCGAGGTGCTACGGCAAATGGTGCTGCTCAGCGGCGGTGTGCTGCGCGAGCTGGTACGGCTAGGCCAAGAGTGCTGCCGCGAATGTATGCTGCGCTTTGAACTAGAGCCCGAGATTCGCGACGTAAAAATTGACAGCGAGATTTTAACCGCCGCCGTGAGAGAACTCCGCAAGCAGTACGCCCGCCCCCTGGGCAACAACCTCTACGACCTGCTGCGGCAAACCTACGAGTCGTTTACGCCCCCTGACGCGGGCGACCCCAAGTTTTTAGAACTCCTCCACGGGCTATATGTGCTGGAATATGAGAATGACGATCTCTGGTACGACCTGCACCCCCTGGTGACCGACCTGCTAAAGCGCAAAAATCTGATCTAGCCAAAGATCCCAGGGTTCTTCAAGAACCCTGGGATCTGCCCACCGGATCCCTATGCCTCCAGCCGACCTCACCCCCCTAAACGATCGCGAGTATCGCAAACTGCTGCTGTCGCTGACCCTAAACACGCAGCGGCTAGACCTGCTGATCTCGATTTCGGACGATCGCAACCTGCAAGACCAGCTGATCACCGCCTACGAAGCCGACCTAAAAGCCCAGGGCATTGCCACCCTGCGCGCCCGCCTAGACCCCAAGCGGCCCAGCCTGCGCGCCACCCTGGAAGATCTGGTGGCCCAAACCCCAGCCCTGCAAAACGGGGAACCTGCTGTGGTGACGGTGCTGAATGCGGGCGAGCTACTGGGGGTGCGCCTTAGCGACGAAAAATCTGAGCAGGAGAAGTTTTTCTTCTCGTTGCAGTGGACGCGGGAGGCGCTGCGAAATTTTGAGTTCCCCATTGTGCTGTGGCTGCCGGATGCGGTGGCCACCCGCCTGGCCCAGCAGGCCCCCGACTTTTGGAGCTGGCGCGGCGGCGTGTTTGAGTTTGTGGCGGAGGCGCGGGTGCCGGGGCAGGGTGGGGCGTTGCCGATGCCCAGCCGCGCGATGGCGGCAGAAGCACAGGGTAGCCCGCTGGCGATTGAGGATCTGCAACAGCAGATTACCCAGCTGGAGCAAACTTCGCCAAAATCGCCGCTGCTGGTTACGCTCTACAACAATCTGGGCGGAGCATACGCGGGCAAGTATGACTACAAGCAGGCGCTAGAGCTGTACGAAAAAGCGCTGACCCTGGCTGAGGCCAAAAGCGACCCGACTGGGCAGGCCAGATCGCTACTGAACTTGGGAGATGCGCTGAGCAGTTGTGGGCGTCCGTTTCAGGCGTTGAGCTACTACCAACAGGCCTTGGGCAAATACCGGGAACTGGGCGATCACCGTGGCGAGGCGGCTTCCCTGGGCAATTTGGGCATTGCGTACCAGTTGCTGAGCCAATACCAACAGGCAATTGAGTACCAGCAGCAGTCGTTATCCATCAAGCGGGAGATCGGCGATCGCCAAGGCGAGGCGAATTCTCTGGGTAATTTGGGCAATGCGTACCAGTCGTTGGGCCAGTACCAACAGTCCATTGAGTACACTCAGCAAACGTTAGCGATCGCGCGGGAGATCGGCGATCGCCAAGGCGAGGCGAATTCTCTGGGCAATTTGGGCATTGCGTACGATTCGCTGGGGCAATACCAACAGTCCATTGAGTACACTCAGCAGCAGTTAGCGATCGCGCGGGAGATCGGCGATCGCCAAGGCGAGGCGAATTCTCTGGGTAATTTGGGCAATGCGTACGATTCGCTGGGGCAATACCAACAGTCCATTGAGTACCAGCAGCAGTGGTTAGCGATCGCGCGGGAGATCGGCGATCGCCGTGGCGAGGCGGCTTCCCTGGGCAATTTGGGCAAGGCATACCAGTCGTTGGGCCAATACCAACAGGCCATTGAATATCATCAGCAGTCGCTAGCGATCAAGCGGGAGATCGGCGATCGCTATGGCGAGGCAGCTTCCCTCTTCAATCTTGGCAATACGCTAGCTAGAGTAGATCAAAAGTGGGAGGCCCGCTCTGCCTACGAAGCTGCCAAAGAGCTATATGTAGACATGGGGCTAAAGAAAGATGTCAAAGGCTGCGAAGATGCCCTTTATCGCCTCGGGCAAAAGATCGTCATGGTACCCAAGCCAGCCCCTACTATTGGCGAAGCCCCCCCCAAAGAGCCAGACTGGCTCGCCAAGTCTATGCCAACCCCTCAGGTTAAAAACACCTCTTCTCGCCCCCAAAAGGTGCCAGTGGTCGCCTGGTTTTTAGCAGGGCTAGGGCTAGCCGGGCTGCTGTGGTGGCTCCTGCGGTAGGGTGTATTCGCGGTCCCAAACCCACGCGCCCAACCCACCCATCCTCGCGCCGCAGTGCACCGCTTATATCAAGTCAGAATGAATAGCCATGATTTAAAATAGGGAAATCCCCTCTGACTCCTCCGTATTCTCTCGGTGCCTAAGCGAATTACCATCACTCCCCACCTCAGTGTTGACGACCTGGCTCAACGCTACCGTCAAGCCAA
>JBGSNT010000159.1:0-17361 GCA_041739575.1 Nodosilinea sp.
AACATGGATCGCTAACCCCTGAAACCCTCAGCTGACAAGCATTGCAGGCGATACGAAGCCAGAAAACGCTCTCGATCGCCTCAAACCCTTGCTATAAGGGGCTTTGAGTGGCATCCAGGCAAACTTTTGTCAGTCAATCAGCTTCGGGATTCCTGTTCAACGCTGTACTGGTGCACTAGAACTGCCGTAAAAACCGCAGGTCGCTGGTGTATAGGCGACGAATGTCGTCAATCTGGTGTTGTACCATAGCCAGGCGCTCGACCCCGAGTCCTGCCGCAAAGCCGCTGTAAATCTCGGGGTCATAGCCGACGGATTTCATTACGTTAGGGTCAATCATGCCGCAGCCCAGAACCTCGAGCCACTTGCCCTGCCACTGCACATCGACCTCGGCAGAGGGCTCGGTAAAGGGGAAGTAGCTGGGGCGAAACCGCACGGCAATATCGCCGTAGAGGGCTTCTAGAAAGACTTTAATGGTGCCGCGAAGGTCGGTGAAGGTAATGTCGGTGTCAACCGCAAAAAACTCGATCTGATGGAAGACGGCGGCGTGGGTGGCATCAACAGTATCGCGGCGGTAGCAGCGGCCAATGGCCACCGCCCGCAGGGGCGGCTCATGGCTTTGCATGTAGCGGATTTGGGTATTGGACGTGTGGGTGCGCATCAGGTGGCCGTTGGGCAGGTAGAGGGTGTCCTGCATGTCGCGGGCCGGGTGATCGGGCAAGAAATTTAGGGCCTCGAAGTTGTAGTAGTCGGTTTCGATCTCGGGACCATCGGCAACGGTATAGCCCAGGCCCAAAAAGATATCGACAATGCGATCGATGATGCTATTGATAGGGTGAATACGGCCCTGGGACTGAAAGCTGCCGGGCATGGTCACATCCAGGGTTTCGGTGGCCAGTTGGGCCTCAATGCGAGCGGCTTCTAGGGTACTCCTGCCCTGATCGAGTTGGGTCTGGATGAGTTCTTTCACCTGGTTAGCTAAAGCACCGATGCGGGGGCGATCTTCCGCTGAGAGCTTACCCATGCCCCCCAAGACTTTAGAGAGCTGGCCCTTTTTGCCCAAATAACCAATCCGCAGCTGCTCCAGTTCGTCTAGGGTAGTGGCGGCAGCGATCGCCCCCTTAGCGGCCTCCTTCATAGTCATCAGGTCAGTTTCGAGTGAGGTGGGTGCGGCGGTCATTCTGGGTGTATGGTGCAACAACAATTAAATGTAACCTGGGCAATTTGCGCCGGAACTGAGCGCTAGCTTAGCTTTCTAGGCTTTAGATCATTTTAATGTGGCGGGGGAACAGTCATGAACATTTTAGTCAGCAACGATGACGGCATTTTTGCTCTAGGGATGCGTACCCTGGCAACCACCCTAGCGGCGGCAGGCCACCGGGTGACGGTGGTGTGCCCCGATCGCGAACGATCGGCCACGGGCCATGGCCTGACCATGGATCAGCCCATCCGGGCTGAGGTCATTGAGTCGGTTTTTAAGAATGATATCCAGGCCTGGAGCTGTTCGGGCACTCCCGCCGACTGCGTCAAGCTGGCCCTGGGAGCACTGATGACATCCCCGCCGGACGTGGTGGTGTCGGGCATTAACCACGGTGCCAACTTGGGCACCGATGTGGTCTACTCGGGCACGGTGTCGGCGGCGATGGAGGGCGTGATGGAGGGGATTCCGGCGATCGCAGTTAGCCTGACTAGCTTTACCCAGGGCAGTTTTGCCCCCGCCGCTGACTTCATTCGCGATTTGCTGGCCGATTCAGCTCGATTCCCCCAAGCGCTGCCGATGCTGCTCAACATCAACGTGCCAGCGGTGCCAGCGACAGATATCAAGGGGGCTAAAATAACCCGCCAGGGCATTCGTCGCTACTTTGACCAGTTTGAAAAACGCATTGATCCGCGGGGTAAAACCTATTACTGGTTGGCGGGGGAGGCTATTGCCGAGGTTGAAGACCCCCTACCCAACCAGGGGTGGCCGCCGGAGCTGAAGCAATCCCTGGCGACTATCCCCACCGATGTACAGGTGATTCGCGATCGCTATATTTCGGTTACCCCCCTGCAGTACAACCTCACCGCCGTGGGCGATTTACTCGATTTAGCAGAGGGGCGCCGTCCTTTGCTGCCCCAGCGCTAAAATGAAATCAGCGCTAAGAAACAAGACTGCAGTGAGACCCTCATTGCAATTTAGGGCAAACTGGTAGTAGAGCACCTAAATTTAGCTAAGAATTAGTTTTGGATAGATGGTTCACTGACCCCGATCAATCTAATCAGAGTTCATTACTATTAGAGAAATCTAAGAGAAAGCTCTACCCCAAGGCGCATCTGTGATCTTGAGCTTGACGTTCCATGCTTTTCACAATTCGAGAGATTCATGGCTGAGCCAAACCCGCAGTTTTTAGTTCGATTCTGGGGCGTGCGTGGCAGCATTGCCTGCCCAGGTTCATCTACCGTGCGCTACGGCGGCAATACTTCCTGTGTGGAAATGATAGTCGGCGGACAGCGGCTGATTTTTGACGGCGGCACTGGTCTGCGGGAGCTAGGCCTTGCCCTGCTGGCGGAGATGCCAGTGGAAGCCAATCTCTTCTTTACTCACTCCCATTGGGATCACATTCAGGGGTTCCCGTTCTTCGTACCCGCCTTTGTGCGGGGCAATCGGTTCAACATCTATGGTGCGGTCGCCCCCAACGGCTCTACTATCGAGCAGCGTTTGAATGACCAAATGCTGCACCCCAACTTTCCCGTTCCCCTTCAGGTTATGGGGGCCGACCTGAAGTTCTGCGATCTAGACATTGGCGAAACCCTGGGGTTGGGCGACATCACCATTCAGAATGCGTTGCTCAACCACCCTGGGGAGGCGGTGGGCTACCGGGTGACTTGGCAGAACCAGGTAGCTGCCTACATTACCGATACCGAGCACTACCCCGATCGCCTTGACGACAACGTGGTGTGGCTAGCCCGCGATGCAGACGTCATGATCTACGATTCCACCTACACCGATGATGAGTACCACGATCCTAAATCGAGCAAGGTGGGCTGGGGCCATTCCACCTGGCAAGAGGCCGTTAAGGTCGCTAAAGCTGCCAGGGTAAAAAAACTTGTCATTTTCCACCACGACCCGGCCCACGACGACGAATTTATGGATCAGGTAGCCGCTCAAACTAAAGCAATATTTCCCAATGCTGTAGTGGCCAAAGAAGGTATGGTACTAGATCTAGCCGCTTCTGCCCCTGCCCCAGTACCGTCGAAAGCGACAGGGATTTAAAGTTCTGGGGTGAGGAATTAACCTCGGGCTGAGCGGCGCTGAAAGTCTATGTAAAAATGTAAAGCGTGTGGATCACGTCTTCCCTTGCAACAGCTATTACCCCAACGGCGATCGCCCTGGGCAATTTCGATGGTGTCCATTTGGGTCATCGGGCCGTGATTGGTGCGGTGGTGCCATCGACGGCCCAGCAGAAAGCTGACCTACCCAGTCCCATCGGGGTTCCCCTGCGGGGATTAAGCGGGCGCCAAAGCACCCAGGCTCAGGGTGCCCCCCTTGACCTTTCCAGATTACATCCGAGGGAAATGTCGGCTACCCCCATGCCTACGGTAATGACGTTTCTCCCCCATCCACAGGACTTTTTTTCGGGTAAGTCCCGCCCATTGCTTACCCCCCTGACCGAGAAGGCGACCCAAATTAGCCGTTTAGGGATTGAGCAACTGGTGCTGCTGCCCTTTAACCAAGATCTGGCTAACCTATCCCCTGAAGATTTTGTGCAGGTGCTGCTAGTGGATCAGCTGCGGGTGCAGCACATCAGCGTTGGGAAGGATTTTTGCTTTGGCAAACAGCGTCGCGGTACCGTAGATGACCTGAAAACTCTGGCGGCGCGCCACGGGGTGACGGTGCACGTTGCCCCCCTGGCCTGCCAGGGCACCGATCGCATCAGCAGTTCTCGCATTCGCCAGGCCCTTGAGGACACCGATTTAGATACGGTTAAGGCGCTGCTGGGGCGTCCCTACAGCCTGGTGGGCCGGGTGGTGCAGGGGCAGCGGTTGGGCCATACCCTCGGGTTTCCCACCGCCAACCTGCAACTGCCCGCCGAGAAGTTCTTGCCCCGCACTGGCGTGTACAGCGTGTGGGTACAGGGCGCGACCCAGACCCCCTACCCCTTGGTGCCCGCAGTCATGAACCTAGGCACTCGTCCTACGGTCAATGGAGTGGGCCTCACCGCCGAAGTGCATCTGCTCAACTGGCAGGGCAATCTCTACGGCAAACCCTTGGAGGTGTACCTGCACAGTTTTCTGCGGCCAGAGCAAAAATTTAACTCCCTAGATGAGCTTAAGGCCCAAATTCGGCGCGATTGTCAGCGGGCACTGGGGGAACTGGCCCGCTGGCCGGTAGGCAATTTAGGCGCGATCGGGGCATCATAGGCCTAAATGTACCCAACCCAAGTTCAGGGGTGGAGTTTCTTTGTCGAATCACTTCCTCCCTAAACCTGGCCTAGCAGGACCCTTGGCATGCGCGAGCGGATTGAGACGCTAGTTCAAAATCTGAACAAGACCATCGTGGGCAAATCAGACTCCATTCGGCTGGTGCTGGTGGCATTGTTTTCTGGCGGGCACGCTCTTTTAGAAGATGTGCCAGGGGTCGGCAAAACCCTGCTGGCCAAGTCTCTAGCCCGCTGCATCGACGGCAATTTTCAGCGCATCCAGTGCACCCCCGACCTGTTGCCCACTGACGTCACCGGCACCAATATCTGGAACCCCAGCAGCGGTGAGTTTCAGTTTATGCCGGGGCCGGTGTTCACCAACATTTTGCTAACGGACGAGATCAATCGGGCTACCCCCCGCACCCAGTCGGCGCTGCTGGAGGTCATGGAGGAGCGCCAGGTCACCATCGATGGGCGATCGCGCCTGGTACCTGACCCGTTCTTTGTGATCGCCACCCAGAACCCGGTGGAGTATCAGGGCACATTTCCCCTGCCCGAGGCCCAAATGGATCGCTTTGCCCTTTCTTTTAGTCTCGGCTATCCTACCGAAACCGAAGAGTTGAGCATGCTCCAGCGTCTGGGGGAGGGGGCATCTACCCACACCATTCAGCCCTGCATTACCCTCGACGAGGTAATGGCCCTGCGGCGAGAATGCGCCCAGGTCGCGGTGGAAGAGTCACTCCAGCGCTATATCCTCGATATTGTCAGGGCCACCCGCACCTACAGCGACATCACCCTGGGGGTCAGCCCTCGGGGTTCAGTGGCCTTCTACCGCGCTATTCAAGCGCTGGCCTACCTAGAGGGGCGCAGCTACGCCATCCCCGATGACGCCAAGCAGCTCGCCCCCCACGTGCTGGCTCACCGGCTGATCCCGGCGGGGCATCATCGCCCCCAGCGGATCGTGACTGCCCTGCTGGATACCGTCCCAATTCCCTAGCAAATCCATCTTTCCCACCGGGCGCTGGGGCAGAAAATTCCCCAAGCCATAGTAGTTTTTAGGACTAAACAGCCCATAATAGGGGCGGTGAACTGAAGGATCGCTATTTCCTATGCCCAGAACGCCCAGTGAGTACATCATTCACATGCTGTTTGATGGCGGCCATCACGAAGAGGTGCGCTTTGCCTCCATTCAAGATTTCCAAAAGTGGTATAGCGGTGAACTGATGCCCAAGGCCACCTCTGAGGAATTTATTACGGTGCCTCTGCCTAAGGTAAACCCTGGCGAGTATATGGTAATTCGTCCCTCGCGGCTAAGCGCGATTCGGGTGGAGCCGGTGTTTAGCTCTAGCGTTGAACGGTATTGATGGGTTTTTGGAGCAGGCTAAATCTCCACACTCTGGCGGCGGCCTTTGGGGCGATCGCGCTGTGGATCGACCCCATAGGATCCCCTAGCTCCCGGTGGTTGGTGGCTGAGGTCGCTGCCGCTGAGCAGTTGTCGGTAGACCCCTTCGACGGTGATACTGCGCCTTCCGTACCACCACTGCGGCGTTTGCCGCCTGAGGGGGGCGAGGCGGTGTGGTCTGAGCTAACCTTACCCAGCGATCGCCAACCCCTAATCCAGGCCATTGGCTATAGCCTTACCTACCTGGCTACGCCCAAGGCGGCGGCGGACTACGCCAATTACCCAGAGCCGGAGATTACGCGCGATCGCGTCTACCGCAGCCTACAGCGTCTGCGGCAGCTAGTGACCACTAGCCCCAACAATCAGGCCTTTCAGTCCGCCCTGCGCAGAGAATTTATCCTCTACGAATCCGTCGGCACTGACGGTGAGGGTACCGTGGCCTACACCGGCTACTTTGAGCCCCAGTACCGCGCCAGTGCGGTGCCTACCGCCGCATACCGCTATCCCCTCTACCGTCGTCCCCCAGACCTGGAGACCTGGCCTCAGCCCCACCCTACCCGCCTAGCCCTGGAGGGCGTGGATGGCCTCCAGGGTAGTCAGGGACCTCTGGCGGGGCTAGAGCTGGTGTGGCTGGCCGATCGCCTAGAGGCTTTTTTGGTGCAGGTGCAGGGGTCAGCCAAACTGCAGCTAAGCGATGGTCAGGTGATTTCGGTGGGCTATGCTGGCCGCACAGACTACCCCTACACCAGCATTGGCCGCGCCCTGGTCGAGGACGGTCAAATCGACCCCGATAACCTATCGCTGCCCAATCTACTGGCCTACTTTGACACCCATCCCGAAGCCCTGGATCGGTATCTGCCCCAAAATGAGCGGTTCATTTTTTTCCGCCAGGGCAGCGAAGGCCCCCCCACCGGCAGCCTCAGCGTACCGGTAACGGCGGGGTATTCCATTGCCACCGATAAATCAGTGCTGCCACCAGGGGCGATCGCGGTCATTCAACTCCCCCTGCCCCAACAGACCTCCACCGGTGACTGGATCAGTCAGCCCACCACGCAACTTGTGCTCGATCAAGACACCGGCGGAGCCATTGTTGGTCCGGGGCGGGTCGATTTATTTGTGGGCTCTGGAGCCCAGGCGGGGGAGCTGGCCGGGCGCATAAATGACCCAGGGCGTCTGTATTATTTATTGCTGCGTCCCTAACCGGTTGGCGTGGCCGTAGCGGTATTCCCCCCGGTCTGCCACAGTAGGGGTGCTACCCTATACGCCTATGGATACTTCCTTTGCCCTCACCCTACAAATAGTGCTCACGGTGTTGGCCGGGGTCACCGCCCAGGTGATCGGAGAAATTGCTAGGGTCCCCAGCATTATTTTTTTGCTGCTGTTTGGCATTGGCCTCGGGCCCGACGGCCTTGGGCTGCTTCATCCCCAGGATCTGGGGGTAGGGCTAGATGTAATTGTGGCCCTCAGCGTGGCCTTAATTCTCTTTGAGGGGGGGCTGAGCCTAGAGCTCAGCGAACTGGGTCAGGTGTCTGACAGTCTGCGCAATCTAGTGACCGTGGGCATTTTTGTCACCCTGATTGGCGGCGGCATGGCGGCCCACTGGCTGGGCGAATTCCCCTGGTCGCTGGCCTTTCTATACGCCTCATTGGTGGTAGTAACTGGCCCCACAGTGATTAGCCCCCTGCTGCGCCAGGTGGCGGTCGATCGCAAGGTAGCTACCCTGCTGGAAGGCGAAGGAGTGCTGATTGACCCTATCGGGGCCATTTTAGCGGTGGTGGTGCTGGGTATTATTCTCAATGGCGATGCTGACCCCATTACGGTACTGGGGGGGTTGGTGCTGCGGCTAGGGATTGGCGCCCTGATTGGCCTAGTGGGCGGCGGGCTGCTCGGTCTTTTACTCAAGCGGGCCAACTTTTTAGGGGAAGACCTGCGCAACCTGGTGGTGCTGGCCGGGCTGTGGGGACTATTTGGGCTGGCCCAGAGCATTCGCAGCGAGTCGGGGCTGATGGCCACGGTGGTGGCGGGTATGGTGGTGCGCTGGCTGTCGGTGCCCGACGAGCGACTGCTGCGCCGGTTCAAGGGCCAGCTGACGGTGCTAGCGGTGTCGGTATTGTTTATTTTGCTGGCGGCAGATCTCTCCATCGCCAGCGTGTTCGCCCTGGGGCGAGGGGCCTTGCTAACGGTGCTGGTCCTGATGGTGGTGGTGCGCCCCATCAACATTTGGCTCTGTACTCGCTCCAGCGACCTAAACTGGCGACAGAAGCTATTTTTGGGTTGGGTCGCTCCCCGCGGCATTGTGTCGGCCTCTGTAGCTTCCCTATTTGCCATTTTGCTCACCGAGCGGGGAATTAGCGGCGGCGACGCCATTAAGGCCCTGGTGTTTCTCACCATCATTATGACGGTGCTGGTGCAGGGGCTGACGGCGCGGCTGGTGGCCGGCTGGCTGGGCATTACCAAGGCCAATGCCGTGGGGGCAGTAATTGTGGGTTGTAGTCCCGTCAGCCTGCTGATTGCTCGCCTGCTGAAGGAGTATGGCGACCCAGTGGTGATGATCGACACCAATGAATCGGCTCGAGAAGCAGCCGAGAGGGAAGGGATTGAACTGCTGATCAGCAGTGCCCTCGACAGCGATGCCCTAGAAAAAGCCGGGCTGGAAAAGGCCGGCACGTTTTTGGCCATCACCAAAAATGGCGAGGTTAACATCGTTGTCGCCCAGCGTGCCCTGGAGGAGTTTCAGCCTGCCCGGGTGATTGCGGTGCTACCCCAGGATAAAAACCTGGGGGATCTACCGGCTGCAGCCCATCTTAAGGGGGCTCAAACCCCGCGCCTGTCGCTGAAGCAGTGGAACACTTACCTCAGCGATGGGGAGGTGCGTCTGGGGGAAACCCAGCTGCAATCGCAGGATACCGATCTGCAAAAAGCCCATTTGGCGGCGCTGGTCCGCAGCGGCGCCATGGCCCCCCTGCTGGTGCGGCGCGATGACGCTCTACGGGTAGCCCTGGGGCAAGAAACCTGGGAAGTGGGCGATCGCATTATCTACCTCTGGCACGACTCCAAGCCCAAGCTACTGAAGCGGCTGTCCGGGGGCATTCAGCTCAGCCGACTGGTCCTAGAAACCGTGCCGGAGGTCGAAGCGGTACCCCCAGAGCCAGACGGCCCCCTGGACGGGGAGGCGATCGCGGCCGCCCATGTCAATGGCCTCGTTGACCCCAATGGCTCAGAGCTGACCGCTGCCGAATTACCCGCTAAAGAGCCATCGGCTGGCCCCGCCCGTCCGGCGGCGGCTGATCCGGCCCCAGCCCCAAACCTTGAGACCCAACCCTAGGGATATTTCTACCCCCCGCCCTGGCGCCTAGCGCCTAGCCCCCAGCCATGCTGTCCTTCAATTTGTACAGTCTTCCGTGTGTATGGTTTCTACATCAGATTCGCGATCGGCGATCGGCATTCTCATCGGCATTGGCGTTGGCCCCGGCGACCCCGACCTAATTACCCTGAAGGCCCTCAAATGCCTCCAAACCGCCGATGTTGTTGCCTTTCCCCAGGGCCGCAACGGTCAACCTGGCCTAGCCCAGCAGATCATTGCCCCCCATCTCGCCCAGCAGCAGCAGTTGCCCCTAGAGTTTCCCTATATCTTCGATCAAGAGCAGCTCTCTAGCGCCTGGTACCAGGCTGCAGACCAGGTCTGGCGGTGCCTGAGCCGGGGGCAAAATGTCGTGTTTGCCTGCGAAGGAGACCTGAGCTTTTACGGCACCTTCAACTATCTGGCCCTGAGCCTGGAGTGCCGCTATCCCGCCGCTAGGGTTGAACGGGTGCCCGGCATTTGCTCTCCCATGGCGGCAGTCAGCGCCCTAGGCATTCCGCTCACGGTGCAGTCTGACAAGCTGGTGGTGCTCCCTGCGATCTACACCCTGGCGGACCTCGACGCTGTGCTCGCCTGGGCCGATGTGGTGGTGCTACTCAAGGTGGGGTCAGTTTACACCCAGGTGTGGGAACTCTTGCACCAGAGGCAGCTTCTAGAACAGAGCTGGGTCATTACCCATGCCACCCAGCCCAACCAAAGGGTCTATCGGCCCCTGACCCCCTACCCCAGTTTAGAGCTACCCTACTTTTCCCTAATGGTCATAAGGTCGGGGGCAAATCCGCTACCCTAGGAGAGACGTTAGCCAACGGCCTAGGCCAACATCACTCCCTCGAGTACAGGCAGGGTAGAAATCCATGAGCTTATTCCCCACATCCCGACTAATTCCACTGCTGAGCACCCTTCGCCAGCCGCAGTGGATTGCAGCTATCTTGTCCCTAGGGTTCCATGGTGTCCTATTTGCCGCTGGCCCATCCTTCTCGAGCCTCAACTCGGCTGCTCTGGAGGGCAACAACCCAGATCTACAAGAGCGTCGGGTGCCCCTGGTTGAGCTTACTCCTGAGGAGCAGGGGCGGCTGCCAGACTTTTCCTCCCCAGCCTATTCCCCCTTCCCAGACAGCAATAGTGACCTTTTTAGCCTTTTTCCCCCTTCAGGCAGCAGTCTTCCCCTAGACACCCCTTCAGACTTTGGCTCCTCATTTTCAACTCCCACCCCAAAGCTGCCCTTAAGCACCTTGCCCAGCGGGATCTTGCCCTATCGGTTTCCTCAGCGTTCTTCCCTTGTGCTGCCGCCCCGTACGAGCCTGCCCCCGATCGCAAATGGTAGTGCTGTGGAGCGCCCCACTCAGCCATCCACTGAACCGGAAGGGCCAGCGGCAACTGCACCGTCATCCCCGACGACGACAGAAAATGGGGCTACGCCAGACACAGTCAGTCCAAATCCTCCCACCGATGACAACGCCCAGGCCAATGCCTCTGGGAGCTCATCTGGGGCGCCCACTGCGCCGGGTGACGAGACTCCCACCAGTCAGCGGGCCAGCGATCTGCTGGCCCGAGTGGAATACAGCGATGCCCAAACCAGCGACGCCGAGGTTGAGTTTGCCAAAGCCGCCTGGGAGCAAGCGGTCAAAGAGAAGCTGGGCGATGGCGTGGCTGAAGCCCCTGAACCGATTACTCTCCAGGTACCCTACAGCGGTCGGCTGTGCCTGTCTCCAGAGCCCACTGAAGGACTGCTGGGGTTAGTGGGTTTACCCGACGAAACCGAAACCGGTCTAACCCTTTGGACTTCGGTGCTTAAGAGCACCGGCTACCCGTTTTTAAACCAAGCCGCTGAACAAGCGTTGCAACAAATAGTAGCCCAACAGGCTGACCCAGAAGAGGCATCCCTAGAGCCGAACATCCTCTACCAGGTCATAGTGAAGGTGGAATACGACAGCGAAACCTGTCTTAGCCGTGAGGCTCTGTTGCGGTCCCGCACCGCTAACCCTAACGAGACTAGTCGCCAGCCCCAGCAGCCAACCCCTTGAAGACCGGATGGAATCAGGATCATCTGGGTTCTGAACCGCCCTAGACCGCTATTCCTAAGGATAGACACCCCTCCAAGCAAGGGGCTTTATGGCATTTGCCCTCAGGCCTCGGGGAGAACCCAACAGGATTTAGGACCATTTCTTTCTGCCCCAATGCCAGGCATTGCCTAGGGAGAACCCTTGGATAGGACCTCAACCCGCTCTAGCCAGCCGCGCATTTTGCCGGGGTTAAGCAGTCCATAGGGATCCACTTCAGCCTTGAAATTCACCTGCACCGCGTCCACTTTTTTCATGCCGCCGTCCTCCAGCAGGTAGGTGTGGGGGTTGGCAATGAGCGCGCCGTTGTCTTCGTGGTACCGAATGATTTCGGCTAGTCGCTCTGGGGTTGAGTAGCGCACAATTTGCAGTGCCGCTGGAATGGTGTTGCCCCCCATGCGCAGATACTCCAGGTGCATGATCACCTCGTCACCAAAGTGTTCGTAGAAATGCTGCACCTCCTTGAGTTCTGGATCGTAGGGAAACAGGGTTTGCAGGTAGGTGAGGGAGGAATCGATGCTGCGGGCGTGGAGGGTGGTATGGTTCCAGGTAAACTCCGCCAGGGGAGTACCTTTACTGGCCTCTTGGGCCGATTTTCTATAGGTGATGGTGCCGCCAAAATCCTTGACCAGCTCCTCAAAAAGTTCTAAGGACGGCTCGGCCACCATGAGGAGGGCAGCCGCTTTTCCCTCGGGCAGATAGGCCTGCAGGGCGGTGAAGTAGCTGGGAATCGGCCAGGCGTGGATACTGATGAGTTTCTTAATCAGCCCGTCGGCATCCCCTAGGGCCTGACCAAAGCGGGCGGCGGTCATAAAATCATCGAAGGCTACGATCAACTCGGCCCAGGGGTAAGCAGGGCCGAGGGGGACCTCTAGCTCGGTAATGATGCCGTTGGTGCCGTAGGCGTGGTTGACCTTTTGCACCTGATCGCCGCGAAGCTCAATGACCCTGGGGTCGTCCTCAAAGGTGACGACCCGCAGGGCGTTGAGATTGCCGCGATCGCGCAATTGGCCGTAGGTAATAGAGCCAATGCCGCCGCTGCCGCCGCCGACAAACCCGCCGATGGTAGCCGTGCGGTAGGTGGAGGGGTACATACGCAGTTCCCAGCCGGTTTCCCGAGTGACTCGATCGATGGCGGAGAGTTTAGCCCCCGGTTCAACCCAGACAGTACCTGGCTCTACCCGTTTGACTGCATTCAGCTTACTCAAATCAATTACCACCCCCCCCTCTAGGGGGATACACTGGCCGTAGTTGCCGGTGCCCGCCCCCCGCCCCGTCACGGGCAGCCGTGCCGCCACACAGGTCTTTGCCACCGCCAGCACCTCCGCCTCGCTGGTGGGGCGTACGATCAAGTCGGCTATCCGATCCGAGAGCTGGTGCTGAAGTACCGGGCTGAAGTAATAGTAGTCTTTCGACAGCTTTTCGCGCTGGTTGGGGTCGCGGATGGTTTCGATCGCCCCGAAGGATTGGGCTAGGGCATCCCAGTCGGTGGCAGATTGGGCCAGGGTCATCGGTGGGTTAAGGGTGGAATACCTTTACTAGTGTAATGGGCCTGGCGGCGGCAGCATTGGCTGAGGCCGATCTATGCGGGGACATGGGGATGAGGGAACCAGGATTGCCCCCTACACCACTCCTTTGTATCGGGGAATATATGCGTTGGCCCTGTTCCTAGGGTCTAGTAATAGTTGCTACAGGAAAATCTTCTCTTGGCATTTGTTCTCTGGCCCCAATGAAAATTGCCACCTGGAACCTCGAGCGTGCACTGCCCCAGTCAGGGAAAGCTGATCTGCAGCGCCAATGGCTCGACCGAATCGATGCCGATATTTGGATCCTGACGGAAACCCACCTGGGCATCACCCCCGGGGAGTCCTATTGCGCCGTCACCAGCGGCCTGCCCGATCGCCCCGGTATCGAGGGCGAGCGCTGGGTTCAAATTTGGGTCAAGGTGGGGGCGTTGACCCCGCTGGCCACTAGGGACGAGGCCCGCACCGCTGCGGCCCTATTGACCCTGATCAACCATCAGCGGTGGATCATTTACGGCACGGTGTTGCCCTGGCTGGGGAGTAGCTGGCGATCGCACCCCGCCGACCAAGGCCAAGCCTTTGCCGCTGCCCTAGCCGCCCAAAAGGCCGACTGGCAACGGCTGCGAGACACCTATCCGGAGGCGGTCTTGGTTGTTGCCGGCGACTTCAACCAGGATTTGAACGCCCTCAACTACTACGGCTCACGCCGCAATAAGCAGGCCCTGCGCCAAGCCCTAGAGGGTTTGGGTCTAGCCTGTCTCACCGCTGGGGAAAATGACCCCGTGCATCGGCTCCTCAACGAACAACACTCCACCATTGACCATATCTGTGTGACCTGCGATGGCCCTAGGCAGTTCCGGCGGTCCTTTACCTGGCCGCCCCGTCTAGAGGATTTGCGCGGCCTGTCGGATCACTTTGGGGTCGGAGTAGAGCTAGAGCTTTAGCCTTACCAGAGGCGAATTTGGGTCACGGCAATGTTGCCCCCGAAGCAGACCGCCACATCGGAGTCCGGGTCGTGGCGCCGCTGACCGTAGTCGCCAATGTAGTAAAACTGCCCCTGGTCAACCTTGAATTCGGTGGGCAAAGGCTGGGTACAGGTGGGGCAAAACACGATCTCAGGAGCGCGATCGCCTGGCTGCAGGTGGGGCAGGTTCACATTCCAAAAGCTCCCGGCAGGGGGCACATCAGCCATCAGGGTGTCAATCACCTGGACCGCCAGGCGACTGGCCAGAGTCCAGTCAACCGGGCGACGATTTTGAATGTAATGGGAAATGGCAATGCCGGGCACCCGCAGCAGAGCAGCCTCTCGCACCGCCGCCACAGTGCCCGACAGGTGGATATCGGCTCCCAGGTTGCCCCCGGCATTGATACCCGAGAGCACCCAGGTGACCTCGGGGCAGAGGTGGCTAATCGCCACTCGGGCGCAGTCTGCCGGGGTGCCGCCGATCGCAAAGGCGCGATCGGTGCGCTGGGTGATGGCGATCGGCCCACCCCGATTCATCTGGTGGCTACAGCCCGAGAGATGGCGATCGGGGGCGACAACCCAGCTAGGTTGCCCCTTCAAAGCCTCGCGCAGGGCCGCAATTCCAGGTGCATCAATACCGTCATCGTTGGTAAGAACAAGGGTCATGGCAAGGTTGGCAAAATTCCTCTGCTTGAAGCATAAGGCTTCGCCCCATCCCTAGGCCGTCTGGATCAATGCCCGCGGCGCATACCCACTATGGAGATCACATCCGTCTAGGCGGTAGCCGCTGGATTTCCGCCTCAGCGGTTTCAAATCCCCCGTTGGCATCCCTGGCGATGAGCCCTGCCTGTCGTCTCGGTCAATCGTCACAGACCAGGACGATCGAGCGGGCAGAGTTTAACCCAACCAGCGAGCCACATCCTTGGCGTGGTAGGTCAAAATCAGGTCGGCCCCGGAGCGCTTAAAGCTGGTCATGGTTTCCATCACCAGTTTTTGCTCATCAACCCAGCCGTTGAGGGCGGCAGCCTTCACCATTGAATACTCGCCGGAGACGTTGTAGGCCGCCACAGGCAAGTTAGTCGCCTGCTTCACCCGCCAGATGATATCCATGTAGGCTAAGGCGGGCTTCACCATCAGCATGTCGGCCCCTTCGGCAATATCCAACTCGATTTCTTTGAGAGCTTCGGTGCCGTTGGCCGGGTCCATCTGGTAAGTGCGGCGATCGCCAAACTGGGGCGCACTCTCCGCCGCATCCCGAAATGGGCCGTAGTAGGCCGAAGCGTACTTCGCCGCGTAGGACAGAATCGGGATATCCCCAAAGCCACCGTCATCTAGCCCAGCGCGAATGGCCTGCACGAACCCATCCATCATGCCCGACGGTGCAATGATGTCTGCCCCAGCGTTGGCTTGGGCCACGGCGGTTTTCTTCAGCAGCTCCAGGGTGGGGTCGTTGAGCACTCGCCCGCTGAGGTCGCCCACATCCAGGTAGCCGCAGTGGCCGTGGCTGGTGTACTCGCACAGGCAGGTATCCACAATCACCAACAGGTCAGGCACCGCTTCTTTAACGGCCGTGGTAGCCTGCTGCACAATGCCGCAGTCGTGCCAGGCTCCGGTGGCGTCGGTATCTTTGTCGGCAGGAATGCCAAACAGAATAATGGCAGGAATGCCCAGGTCATAGACTTCCTTGGCTTCCTCGACGATCTTATCGACCGACAGTTGGTAGACCCCCGGCATTGACGACACTTCCTTAGCAAAGCCATCGCCGGGCACCGCAAACAGGGGATAGATCAGATCGGCCTGGGTAACCAGAGTCTCTTGCACCATGCGGCGGAGTTGGGGGTGCTGGCGCAGACGGCGAGGGCGGTGGATGGGGAACATAACCTGGGGCGTAATAGGACGTCTCTAAAAATGAAGCTTCATTAAACTAAAGCTTTATTTAGGGACGAAAACAACTGCTTGGTTACGTTCCGTAATGTAGGGAATGGGGTGAGGGTAAAAGCAGGATTTAAGCCTGACTAGCGCTTTAAGATGGTTGTGACCCACCTTGTAGTGGGCGTCTCCTGATCATGGTCCTAATGGCAAGATGCAGATAGGGACTCAGCCTCATCCTGCTACCATTGCATCATGGTTATCGACACCGCTATTGACATTCGCAACGTCTCCAAATGCTACCGCCGATATGCCCATCCTGTGGATCGGTTCAAGGAGTTAATGTTGCCCTACAAAGCCCAATGCCAGCAATTTTGGGCCCTGGATAAGGTTAGCTTTCAGGTCAGGCGAGGGGAGTCAGTAGGTATTTTGGGTCAGAACGGGTCAGGAAAAAGCACCCTGCTTCAGATTATTGCCCGCACCCTTACCCCCACATCTGGCCAGGTGATCACTTCCGATCGTATTTCAGCCCTACTGGAGCTGGGCAGTGGCTTTAACCCAGAGTTCACAGGCAGCCAGAACGTTATGCTCAACGGCCAACTTCTAGGATTTAGCCGCAGGGCCATCGAAGCTAAAATGGATGAGATTCTGGCGTTTTCTGAAATCGGCGATTTTGTTCATCGGCCGCTCAAGACTTACTCCAGCGGTATGTTTGTGCGGTTGGCTTTTGCCGCTGCCATTGTGTGGGAACCCGAAATTCTCATCGTTGATGAAGCCCTGGCGGTGGGGGATGTGTTCTTTCAGCAAAAGTGCTTTGCCCGCATTAAGGCTCTGCAACAGCAGGGTACGACCATTCTGTTCGTTAGTCACGACACCCAGGCCATTCTCAACCTCTGCCAGCGGGCAGTCTTACTTGACCATGGCCAAGTGGTTTACATCGGGGACGCCCCAACCGCCGTCGAACGTTATTATGAGCTTCACTACAGCAGCTACGAGCCGGAGCCCCTCCCCAAGCGTGCACCCGATTCAGAACCACCTCCGACGGCGGCTCCCAAACTAGACCTTGCCTTACCGTTGATTACTGACTTTTCAGGTAAAAACCGCTACGGCAAGGCCATAGGGCTGATCGAAGGCGTCTGCATAACTGACTTCAGCGGGAAAGCCAGGGCAGCCCTGCTGGTTCAAACCGAGCTCGTGTTGTCCATCAAGCTGGGGCCCCATGCTCCCAACCTGGCACCCCTGAATATTGGTTTCCACCTGCGAGACCGTCTGGGGCAGCTGATTATCGGGGTCAACACCCACCTGTTGGGCCATAGCTTAGCTCAACACCCCCCCGGTCAGGCTTTGATCTGTCAGTTTAGGTTTCGTCCCCAAATCGCCCCAGGTGAATATACCCTAGATGTTGCGGTGGCAGAAGATGCGCTCTATGCCAAAACCATCTACGACTGGATTAACAGTGCCCTGCCCCTATCTCTGACCACTGGCGCTGAGGAAAATGATCAAGGGGGTATCTGCCGTCCCGACATTGCCGTCGTTACCTACGATGCCAGCACCTCGACGGTGGTTCAATCTTCTGGATAACTCACTAGAACCCCAAGACTCCATCGAGAATCGACACAACCCTCTATAAGAGCCTGAGTCTGAAGGGTACCCCTGTTAAGGTGAACGTTTGTTCTCCTTTTGCTTGAGGAGCCGAGCGGTAGCAACATGAGGATGCTTCGGATTAAACGGCTCTTTTTTAGCAGGTTTTTTGGGACCTCTGGGAGAGGACGAAAAGCGTTTGAG
>JBGSNT010000273.1:0-1637 GCA_041739575.1 Nodosilinea sp.
ACTCTTGACCCGTCAGTCCTGTCAAACTGCATAGAATCCGAGACTTCGTCCGCAACTCGGCATAAGTCATTTTCATGGGATCTACCTGGTCGCTGCTCCTGCTATTGATTCTACTAGCTCAATTTCCGATAAGGTTTAGTAAGTCAGCACCGCCTGCCAGTAGGTGTCTAGACAGGCCGTCATCGGCTCACTGAAGTCAAACAACCGCCCATGCGCCACCGAGAGCTGTTGAGGTTGGTCAGATGCGATCGCCGCCATTAGAAATCCATAGTCGGGCTGGGTCACCCCGGCAGATCGCGCCGCCTTCTCGAACATCGGCCAGAATCCTGGCCCGTTGGAATTCGACCCCGCCGCCCGCAGAGAGCCGCCGTCAAAGCACAGCACCGACAGATTGCGGTGGCCCATCATCACAATCAGGGTGCGGCGTTGGTTGATGTCCTGCCCTACGGCATCCAACTCCCCCTTGCGGTTCAGATACAGCCCAAACCCCTCGGGAAATGCCTGTAGGGTCAGCCCCACCTGCAATGGTTCGCCGCGAAACCGAAACCCGCCTTGGCAGATCGCCTCTGCCTGAGTACGAATGGCATCGCGGGTGCCCAACTCGGTCAACGGCAAGGCCAGCCACAAAACTGCCTCAAACGATCTGGGCAGCGACTCCAGCTCTGCCACTACCCCCAGTGCCGCTGCGATCTTATAGGCCGCCAGCTCAGACTTATTGGCGCGAATGCTGTTGGACTCCAAGCATGTCTTCGCTGACTCCCCCACTAACACCACCTGATCACCCAGCTCCAGCCATGCCGAATCTTGGGGTCGAGTACTGCCTCGAAACTGGGTTAACACTGCCTGGGATAAATTGGGAGCAACTTCTGCGCCCATCCACAGTGGTAACGTAGCCCCTCCTCCTACTCGATAGAAGACCTTTGAAGCTGACGACCCGAGGTCAGCCACCATCAAAATCGTTGGTTTCTCATTCAAAGCGTGCGGCATAGGCCGTTCCAAACGCGACATCCCTACCATAGACCACATTTACAGAAATGGGAATATGTGGGATATGGATATTCGTAAATTTTGCCCAAAAGCTCGAAATAGGGATAGTATGGGAATTGTGTTTCGGGTCATGTATCCGAGTACTGCGCCCCTATCGGGGGCTTCGCGGAGAGGCCACACAGTACGCCAAGGTTTTGGCAAAAACCGGGCAACGGCCCTCCCCCTAAGGTTTCTACCGTTTTTGAAGACGCTATCGCTTTCGCCTCAGGGTGGCGTCGTGTTTTTAACCCAGCTTCTCCATGCTTTCCACGAGCAACCTGTCTGCCGCTCAGGCGGAGACCTATTACACGAAAGAGGATTATTACTCGGCTGAAGAAACCGCTCACCCGACGAAGTGGGTGGGCAAAGGGGCTGCGTCGCTGGGATTGGCTGGGACAGTGAGCCAGGAGGCATTTAGCCAGATGCTTTCGGGGCAGGCTCCTGGTGGGCGATCGCTGACAGGAAAGGCAATGGGTGCGGCTCTTTTGAAGTAATGAAATATCCCTTCCCGATTTAGCCGTTTAAGAACCGTTCGGGCTCCTGGAAGCGGGCGAGATGATTGCGTTTGAATTCCTGGAGTTTGTGGAACTGCCAATAGGCATCGAAGTCAT
>JBGSNT010000274.1:0-6725 GCA_041739575.1 Nodosilinea sp.
CTCCCCTCGAACCGCATCTAGAGCCACTTTTGCCTTGAAGGCTGGGCTATATTGCTTGCGTTTGTTACTCATGAACTACTCCTATCATTGTTTGAGTCGTTCAGAGCTTAGCCCCCTGTCCAGTTTGAGGGGACCACTTCATTGCTCAAACTAAACCACCGCCCATCGTCCAACTGCGTCGCATTCATCACCACACAATGGCTATGCAGCTGCGGCTCCGCCTCCCGACTAGTGGAATGGGTAAACACCGCCGCCGCAATATTCCCCGTTGTTACCTTCGTTCGCCCTGCCTCGGTTGATATCCGGGTCTGGGCATAGCGCTCCTCCAACACCGATAGGGCATTGACTACCGCCTGATGATGGGCCTCCAACACCCGTTCATCTTGCTGTACCAGCGCCGCAATGCTGACACTCTTCGGGGCGCTAAAAGTAAAGTCGGTCGCCGCCCGCCGCTTCTCTGGATCAACCACTTTCCCTGTTAGCGATCGCCCGTCCGGAGCTTGCCCAGAAAGCATTTGGCTGAACTCCTGCTGATTGACAACTCCATCCAAACCCAACGACGCAGCCCCTTTGCCCACCCACTTGGTCGGGTGAGCGGCTTCTTCCGCCGAGTAATAATCCTCTTTCGTGTAATAGGTCTCCGCTTGAGCGGCAGACAGGTTGCTTGTGGAAAGCATGGAGAAGCAAGGTTAAAAATACGACGCCACCCTGAGGCGAAAGCGATAGCGTCTTCAAAAACGGTAGAAACCCTGGGGGGAGGGCCGTTGCCCGGTTTTTGCCAAAAC
This sequence comes from Nodosilinea sp., assembly GCA_041739575.1. Classification (GTDB taxonomy): domain Bacteria; phylum Cyanobacteriota; class Cyanobacteriia; order Phormidesmidales; family Phormidesmidaceae; genus Nodosilinea. The sequence continues at coordinate 786 of JBGSNT010000274.1, forward strand.
CTTGGCGTACTGTGTGGCCTCTCCGCGAAGCCCCCGAGAGGGGCGCAGCACCCTGATACACCTGATCCTAAATCGAAGCATCAGCCCTTGATCAGCTTCAATACAAAGTGTCACGAAGAATTTGGGATATTTTCAGCACAAGCGCTAAAGGTCACGAAAGAGAACGATTTTTCACATTCCCTTCTGTAACCTTGCAAAGCAAGGAGATTTATCAGGCTTAGTCTTTAGGTGGATGCCAGCCCACAGAAACCCAGCGTTTTCTGGCTGCTAGGATGGCTCCGTTATTCATCTGCAAAGCCAAGACTGTAGCCCGTCCTACAGTGGTAATGCCTTCGACTCTAGTGCCGTCGTCGCTCCAGGCAAAATGCTGATGCCAATCCTGAAGCCTGGGGTTGAAAAGTGGCTCAGTCTGCTGGGTGAATAGATCTCGGCCTGTTGTCGAATCGCCCTTGAACTCATTGCAGGATCGGCAGGCTAAGCAGACATTTTCAAAGCAGGTTTCGCCACCTTTTGAGCGGGGGTGGATGTGATCAAAGGCCATACGAATGCCGCTCAGGGCCTCGCTGGTTTTGCAGTAGCAGCAACGATCGCGATCGCACGCTCTAACCCGATTTCGCAGGTCTACAGAAATATAGCTGGCCATCAAGCTTCTGGCAAAATCGAATGCCCACGCCAGCGCAGCAAAACCGCTGCTTGGGCCTTGCAGAGCATAAATTGCTCTGACTCTCTCCTCAGGGCAGTTAGTTCGTTTTGTTCCACTGCTGTCAGACTGTCGTTCTGATTGCGATCCAGCAGTTCGTCGTACCGCTCTAGATCGACTTCAGATCGTTGGCTACGGGCAACTCTCCACAGAGCGTCGTCATCCAGCCGATCTAGAGCAGCTAATGCAGCTTGAAACTCCGGTGGCACATCATCCCAAGGGGGTGGGCTACCAATTTGCAGTGCCCTGAGAATAATTTCATTGAGAGGGCGCTGCGTTGCCTCGGCGGTATTCACCAGTCGCTGGTGAATATGCTCTGGGATATCAAGAGTGACGGTAGCTGTCATCGGTGTGCTGAACTATGAGAGGCTTGAGCCTGGATCCAAACGGGAAAATTCCAATTTTAACTAGAGATTTTCACAGGAACACATCAGGTGAGATCAGGGGGCCTCAGGTTTGTGAAATTGGTAGCCCCGTAGTGCTTGTCGATCATTTTAGCGCTGGTGCCTGTCCACCGACCGATCGCCGTGCTGTTGATGTGGGCTTCTACACACAGGCTGATGAAGGTGTGGCGGCACTGGTAGCTCTTGCGATAAGGAATGTCGCAGGCTTTAAGGACAGCTCGCCAGGCGCGGGTAGAAAAGTTGTGCTGGTCGATGAACTTCCCCTTGGGGCTAGGGAATAAAAAGGCATCGCTGTCACCCTTCTCTGGCTTGATGGCATCGAGAATAGCCTTGACCTCTGGAGTGATGGGAAAATCCCGCTTCCGCTGCGTCTTGAGCCCCTCCTTCAAGATCAAGCCATCTTCAGAGACCACCACCGACTGCCTGAACTTGATAACCGCTGGGGTAACGTACTTCCACTGGAGGGCAATGACCTCCGAAGGGCGAGCTCCAGTGGCAAATAGGAAGCGCACGTAGGAGGTGTAGTGGTTGTAGTAGCGATCGCCCTCAAACCCCACAATAATCCGATCGCGCTCCTCCTTGGTAAAGGGATTGACGTCCTCATCTTCAGACAGTCCCTTGGGGGCCTTAATTTTCATTGTCAGAAAGGGGTTGCCCTCAATTAGGCCTTCCTCCTCCGCCCAGCTACAGCAGGCTTTGAGCTGGGTCAGACAACGCTTGGCTGCATCGGGCGTCAGACGGGCCAGTAGGTAATCACGAATCAGAATAGCCTCGTCTAGAGATCGGCTGGGAAAGCGGCTGATGTGATTTTTCTGTTTGGTGAAGTCCTTGGTGTAGGTACTGGGGCTGATCTGGGGTTTCTTGAACTGGGCGTACTTTTCCCAAATCTCATCCAGCCCAATCTCAGGGGCTACGGGTGGATTGGGGGAAATGGGGGAAACCGTGGTGAGGGATCCAACAGTCTGGTACTTCTGTAGGCTGAGATCCACTTCTCCGTAGTCAATATCTCGCTGAATCGCCCTGACGGTATCGCCAACGCGTTGGCGGTTCAGGGGCGTGTCTTCAAAGCCCGTAGAAATATAGAACCGCTTACGCTGTATCTCCCCATCCACTTCGACGGGGTAAGAAAAGACGATTTGCAGCCGACCCTTGGTGTTTTTGAACTGAACCGAGCCTTTTTTACCTTTGCTTCTTGGGGTGACCGAGTACATGGCAGCACTGGGGAATAAAGAGCATCTGTACTACTCCTCTCTTCGGACACCGTGGCTAGCGTCCGGATATTCCCCCAAAAAATTCCCCCAATTTTCCCCCAATTTTCCCCCAATCCGTCCCCCAAACTCACCTAAAGATGTCCAAAAAGGGACAACGCGAAAATCTAAGGTCCCAAAGCAAAAGCCCCGAACCGTTGAGATTCAGGGCTTTTCGCTTGATTTAGTTGAATGCCAGGAGGCGGGCTTGAACCGCCGACACGAGGATTTTCAGTCCTCTGCTCTACCAACTGAGCTATCCCGGCTAGGGGCGCGAATTCAGCGCTCACTTAAGATAGCAAGCGGGTGTCACCCCTGACAAGAGCACGGCGCAAAAATACTGAAATGTCTACTGCACCTCCCGCAGGCGGGCCACCTTCAGATAGAACTGGCCACCCCCCTGTCCGGCATAGGCGCGCACCCGCACTGTGTAAACTCCCGATTCGCTAATGCGAGCAAAGAGCAGGGAATTAGTGGTGCCATCGGGCCCGTCGTCATTTTCCCCAACGGTCACCCCGTCCTTGCTCATCAAAACCACCAGGGTGTCGAACTCGTCAGAAATGACATCGATCGCGACTTGATCCCCAGCCTCCAAGTTGACGGTGTAATCGCGGGCAAAGCCCCCGACGCCGGTAGGGATATCCATCTCACTCAGAGTATCGGTAATTTCTCGAGAGCCGGTGAGGGGAATGGGGTTGTACATACGGGTCTGCGCTCTGGCGGGCAGCGACGTTAGGGTTAGCGTTGCCAAGGCCAGCGGAAGCAACAGTCCGCGCTGGAGCTGATGGTGAAATTGCATAGATTTTTGAAGAAAAGAGAGCTGGAACTGCCTAAGAGCACAAGTTCGTGCCCATTATGGCCCAAATTCCCCAACGACTTCATTAAATAAAGAAGACTATACATACCTAGCCTGGCCTAACCTTGACCTAACCCTAGATTGTCCAGGCCAGAGCCCAGGGCTGAGTCCTCTGCTCAGGGAGTGGACAGGCGGAGCGGGATGAAATCATCGGCCCAGTCAGATGCATCGTTTAGCGCTTTCGTTGCTACACTCACAGACGACCAACGCCCTAGGTTTACTAACCTGTCCATGCTAGAGCGCCCTCGCCATCGTTCACAACCGTCAAAGCCTCGGCGCAGACGGCGGCGATCAACCCGACGTTCGACATTGCTAACGCTACTGCTGCTGAGCAGCACCCTGCTGCTGGTGGCCTTTCGCGGTGCCAGTGAATATTGGCGACAGCCCCTGGAGTTCACCCAGCGTCCGGTGGGGCAAATTGTCAACCGAGCCGAGGTCGCCACGGGCATTCGCCAGATTCAGACCGCCAACGGTCGCCCCACCCTCTCTCCGCTACCCCTGGCCGAAGAGGTTTGGACCTGTGAGGTGGTGGTAATCGGGGGCACCCTGGGCGGTGTGGCGGCCGCTTCCCACGCCATGAAAACCGGCGTCACCACTTGCCTAATTGAACTTACGCCCTGGCTGGGGGGGCAGATCAGTTCCCAGGGCGTGTCCGCCATTGACGAGTCCCGGGCGATGCGGTGGCGGCGAAATCTTTCCCCCAGTTGGGAAGCATTTAAGGCGCTCCTCAAACGCCAGCCGGTTTACCTACCCCCCTGGACAGGGCTGCCTGCCCAGCTGCCCGTTGACAGAACTAACAGCTGCTGGGTCGGGGAGCTGTGCTTTACCCCCCGGGCTGGGGCTACGGCGGCAGAGATGTTAATGCGCGAGGCGGCCCAGAGTGCCCCCGACAGCCGCTGGGCTACCTCCACAGCGTTCAAAGGAGCAGCCTTTGATGCATCGGGTCGCTACGTCAACGCGGTGTATGGGGTGAGACGAATTCCCCTTGATCCGGGTTATGTACCCACTGGGCGGTTTTCTCAGGAACTGGAGCGGTGGTATACCTGGTCTGACGACGAGGCATACAACAAAATTCCAATTCGCCTACAGCCACCGCCGAACCGTGCCATGGTTGTGATCGACGCCACCGATACGGGTGAGCTGGTGGGTTGGGCTAACCTACCCCACCGCCTGGGCTCCGACGGCCAGGGTTTTACCGGAGAAGTCAACGCGCCACCCAAGGACAACCCCGACTGCACCCAAGCCTATACCTACCCCTTTGTGCTGGCTACCCTCAACGATAAAAATGAAAGCCTGAAGGCCCTGCAAAAGATAGAACCGGCCCTGACGAAGGCTGAGCACCGCAGCGAGTTTGACTTGGAGGGGTTTCCATTTTTTAACTTTGGCAGCGTGTTCAACTACCGCCGCATTGTCAGTCAAAGGGCGGGAGATTCCAACGTCAACATCACCCGACCGGGGGAAATGACGTTGATTAACTGGAACAAGGGCAACGACTGGCACTTTATGGACCCGCCCCTGGTGTTTGGCGAAGAGGATATTCGCCTGTCAGGGCAGGGGCAAGACTGGCTAGGGGGGCTCTCAACCGAATCGCTCAACTACGGCGAAATTCACGCGCTACAGTTTGCCGAGTGGCTGATTGAGAAGGAGGCGACCAACAAACTGCCCCTGGCCCTTCTCAAGGGAGCAGATACCCCCCTAGGCACCCAGTCCGGGCTCAGCATAGTGCCCTACATTCGAGAGGGGCGGCGCATTTTAGGTCGGCCCGCCTACGGCCAAGACAGCTTTATGGCCGTGGAGGCCGATCTGCGTGAAGACATGACGGGCGGGCGGAACTTTAGCGCCACCGCTGTGGCTTTGGCCCACTACGATATCGACATCCACGGCTGTCGATACCGCTCCTGGCGGCCCACCTACGAGGCCGCAGGGGCGAGCATAAAAGAATTTGTTGTGCGGCCCCTGCAAATTCCCCTTGAGGCGTTGGTGCCCCAGGGGGTCGACAATGTATTGATTGGTGGCAAAAGCATTGCCGTCAGCCACATTGTGAACGGGGTGACACGGGTGCACTACGGCGAATGGAGCATCGGTGGGGCGGCGGGGACCACGGCTGGCTGGCTGCTGCGCTACGGCAAGCCCTATGACCTGACGCCGGCCCAGATTGTGGTGACGGGGCAGATGCCAGCACTACAGGCATTTTTGGTGCAACAGGGGCTGCGATTTACCTGGTAACGAGGTGACCTGATCAGAGGTTTCTGCAAGCTGCAGGTTGAGACCTCCTGAGCATTAGCCGACGTTGGTGGTTTTGCTTCAGCGGACATTCCGCAGGTTGATCAGCCGGTCAGATAATATTTTTGACACATGCTCTGGCTCGATGAGCCTGGGCCTGATCCATCTGCATCACGGCTATCTCATGGCCTAGGGCATCCGATACCACATTGATAAAGCCCTGAAAATGCGTTCCGTTTAAGTGGGGATACTCCTGGCACAGGTGCCAGCCTGAGAGCGGTTCCACAACTGCAAAATCGCATCAACTTCGGCAGGTGATTCGCGCTAACTTCGGCAGGTGAATCGCATGAACTTCGGCACCTAAATCGCATGGGTGCGGCTCTTTTGAAGTAATGAAATATCCCTTCCCGATTTAGCCGTTTAAGAACCGTTCGGGCTCCTGGAAGCGGGCGAGATGATTGCGTTTGAATTCCTGGAGTTTGTGGAACTGCCAATAGGCATCGAAGTCAT
>JBGSNT010000275.1:0-11763 GCA_041739575.1 Nodosilinea sp.
ATGACTTCGATGCCTATTGGCAGTTCCACAAACTCCAGGAATTCAAACGCAATCATCTCGCCCGCTTCCAGGAGCCCGAACGGTTCTTAAACGGCTAAATCGGGAAGGGATATTTCATTACTTCAAAAGAGCCGCACCCAAATGACTTTGCTATCGGCAGCGGTACCGCCCAGGGCTGTAGTCAGGGCCGCTGGCACCGCTGCCCCGCCATCGGCCTCGGGCAGCGCCTCCAAAATATCGAGGGTTTTATGAATGTCGTAGGCCAGGTCTTCGAGCTTGGCCCAAAACTTGCGCTCGGCCTCGGGGCCATAAATGCGGCTAAACTCGCGGGGGCGATTGGCCTCGTCGAAGGCAAAAAACTCGTAGCCCAGCAGGCGATCGAGTTCCTGGGGGTGCTGATCTCGGGGCAGATGGGTTTTGATCACCTTGAAAATGCGGGCCTTGTCGCCAACTTTGAGGCCGCCCCTGGCCTCGGCAGCGTTCGAGAAATGCTCTAGCTCCCGTAGGCACCACTTTGACTTGACGTAGCGAGGCGACAAAATCGACACCAGCAGCGCCAGGTTAGGAAACTGCTCCAAAATGGTGTCGCTAAAGTCGTCGTTGCCCTGCAGCTTTTGGTCGCGCCAGATTCTGGGTTTTTCGCCCCGCAGCTGGGCCAACCGAATCTCTAACCCCCGGTGGAAGGTAGACACCCAGCCATCTTGATCCTCGGCCAGGGAAGCATTGTCGATGTGGGCGTAGCTGATAAACAGGTCGCGATCGAACTGCATGTGGGCGACCGAGGAAACGATGCTGGGGTTCAATCAACTGATACAGCAAATTTTTCTAGAATTTCGCAAATTTGTCAAAGCTTTAATGGGGGGCAAGAGCCAGGTGTAGAGTTCCTCAGCCAACCGGGCACCCTAGAATCAGTCGCTGAGAGGGCTGAGCTAGCCATAGCTCAGCCCTTATTCATTACTAAAGGGCGGCGCTGACAGCCTCGATAATCCCCATCTTCCTGGCTGCTCCTAGGGTATAGGTAAATGCATATCATTGTTCTTGCGATCGCCATTTCTGGCCAGCGGGGCGGCATCGAAAAAAGCACCCTCGATCTGTGCAAAGGGCTGTATCAGCGCCAGCATCAAGTCAGCCTGATCTACCAGCAGGAGGGCGATCAGCTGCCCCAGTACCAAACATTTTGTAGTCACTTATACAACATCACCGCCTACAAAATCGGCAAAACCGATCCGCTTACCTACGGGATCGAATTCCTCCAGGTGAGCAGGCTTTTTGCTTCCGCAAAAGATGTCGTCATTTATAGCAGCGAATACCACACGCTGCTGTTTGGCAGTCTGCTGGCTAGAACCCTCAACGCACCGCTGATTTTTCATCTGCGGCTGCCCCTGTCAGACTATCGGCAGACTAACCGCCCCAGCCCGTTTTCGGTCTGGAAAAAGAAGCTGACCCTGGCCAGCGTGACAAAATATATTGCCGTGTCCCAGGCCACCCAGCAGGATGGTATTGCCACCCTGGGGGTGCAGCCGGACAAGATTGATGTTGTTTTTAACGGCATTGACCCCGAGCAATTTAGCCCCCCAGATCACCGTACCACCAGTCGACTAGAGTGGGGGCTAAGCCCGGCAGAGTTTGTCATCACCTACATCGGCCGCCTAGACAAAGACAAGGGCCTAGAAACCCTGCTCAGGGCCTACGCCATTTTCCACGCTACCCATCCCCAATCTCGACTGCTGATTGCGGGGCAGAGCGTTTTGCAGGGAGAGGCCTACCAGCGCAGCCTGGCTCAGCTGGCGGCGGAACTGCTGCCGCCAGACTGGGTGCGGTTCCTGGGCCATGTACAGCAGCCAGCCTCGCTCTACCACGGTAGCGATGTAACGGTGCTGCCCAGCCTTTGGCCCGAACCCTTTGGCCGCACGGTGATTGAGTCGCTGGCGACGGGCACACCCGTAATCGCATCGCGCACCGGGGGCATCCCAGAGATTCTGTCGGGCATTTTGCCCGATTGTTTGGTGGCACCCGGCAGTGCCCCGGACCTCGCCCAGGCCCTCCACGCCATGGTTGACTGGCGGCAGCGGCAACCCCAGCTGGCGGAGGCCTGTCGGCAGCATGTCCTGGCCCACTTCACCCTCACCAAGGCCCTGGATGGTGTAGAAGCCGTCATGGTAAAAACCCTGCAGCATTAACTCGCAGATCTCTAACCTAGCCATGCTGGCTAGCCCCCACCGATAAGGGATCTGCGGGTTAATGATGTACCAGGTGGCCAAGTTTCGACTTCGCTCAACCTTCAGTGATCGAGGACTGAGCGAAGTCGTTCGCTGGCGTCTCCCACAGGGAGAAAGTCCGATCAGCGGGTACCTTATTTTCCTGCGAGTCCCTAAGTTGGCCGCCGCCCTACCAGGTCGGGTCGACGTAGAGGTTAATCACGATCGTCTTCTGCCCTGGGGGCACCGCCGTAATGCAGGCGCAGATGGGGTCTTCCTGACCATCCATCTCCACCTCACAGGCGTGGCATGAGCCCATCAGGCAGCCGGTGGGAATGCTCACCCCGGCGCGATCGGCTACCGCCAGCAGGGGCTCCCCGACTTCGGCCTCGACGGTGACGCCATCGGGTAAGAATTGGATCAAAACGCTCATATAGTCTGTACGGGCAAATAAGTCTGTGTGGGCAAACGGCTGTTTGCCCCTCCTGTTCTGCTGGGCTGGTATGGCTGGGTCGCGGCCTAGGCGCTGGTGCGAGCCTGCTTGAGCATGTCCACCAGGGTGTGGTGGGCGTCTTCGGCCCCCTCCAGGGTGTGGTCGAAGGGCACTCGCACAGCGGTCTGTGCCCCCTCTACGGTGACGGCCAGGGTCATGCCCTGGGGGTCAACGGATTCCATTACGGCGGCGGTGGCGGCGGGCTGGTTACCGTAGGCGGTGGCGTAGAGCAACACCGCTTCGGCGTGGTCGTCGTTCATGTGTTTGCAGATGCGATCGCTCACCGCTGGGGTAATTGGCTCAGGCATAGAAAATCCCGTAGACTACATCAACATTGCCAGTTGTTACATGCTGTTATGATACCGCCCCTGCCCCCCACCTCAGAGCATCCCTGGCCTACGGGTCATGTTTTTCAGAGCCCGGGGGCGCACCTCACCTACCGGGTGGTGGGGCCCTGCTGCCGTCTGTTTGACCGCGACCAATTGCCCTGGCCCTGCTGCCGCATCCAGTGGCGGGGCAAGGAACCCAGCTGGCGACGCATTGGCAAACGGTTTGTGCCCGATATGGCCACCCGCAAGTCGCCCTCCTACTGTGTTGAAATTGTCGGCCACAGCTACGGGGCCCAGCCCTTTGTCACCACCCTCTACACCGCTAAGCTCGATCGCGAAGCCCAGACCTGGTGGCACACCCGGCTGCACCAGGCCGAGGCCGATCGGGTAGAGTGAGAAAGTTTGTAACGAAACAGACATATAGATCGCCCATTGGCAGTAGTCTTATGCTCAATGCTGTGATGTTTATTTTGAGGTAGAAAACCCTATGCCAGCTGCCTTTTTACCCTCCATCCTGGTTCCCCTGGTGGGCATCGTCTTTCCCGCCGTCACCATGGCCTTTTTATTCCTTTACATTGAGCGGGAAGACGCCGCCTAGGCCCTAGTAGATCAATCTAAGACCTTCGTGATCAAAGCACCCCTACCGTCTTCGCTTGAGGCCCCCAAGCAAGACTTCAAGCAAGACATTCGGGCCTACTTTGACCGCATTGCTCCCGAACTAGATCGCTGGAGTCGTCGCAACCGCTACTACTACAGCGATCTGGCTCGGCTGCATCGATTTATCATTCCTCCCGGCAGTCGGGTGCTAGAGGTGGGCTGCGGGACGGGCGATCTGCTGCGGGCGACGGCACCGGCGGTGGGGGTGGGCATTGACTTTGCCCCGGCGGTGGTAGCGATCGCCCGCCAAAACCACCCCGACCTAGTCTTCTACGAGCTGGATGCCGAAACCCTGGAGCCTGACCAGCTGGCCCCTGACCATCGCCAGTTTGACTACATTGTGCTGTCGGGGGTGCTGGGATATCTGGGCGATATTCAGGCGGTGCTTCAGCGGCTGCAGCCTTTCTGCCAGCCCCATACCCGGTTAATTTTGAGCTTTCACAACTTTTTGTGGGAGCCCCTTCTGGGCCTGGCGGAAAAAATCGGTCAGCGCCGCCCCCAGCCCGTCCAAAACTGGCTCGGCATCGACGACGTTACCAACCTGCTCACGGTGACCGGCTACCGCCCCCTCAAGCGCGGCAGACGGTTTCTCTGGCCCAAGCAGGTGCCTGGAGTGGCGGGTTTCGTGAACCGCTGGCTGGCCCCGCTGCCTCTGGTCAAGCACCTCTGTTTGACCAATTTTGTAGTGGCCCGACCCGAGCCCGCTGACCCTCAGCGCCCCCCCACCTGCTCGGTGATCATTCCCGCCCGCAACGAAGCCGGGAACATTGCCGCTGCCGTGGCCCGGCTACCCCAGCTGGGGGCCCACACCGAAGTCATCTTTGTCGAAGGTCACTCCCGCGACGACACCTGGGAAGCGATCCAAGACCTGGTGCAAACCTACCAGGGGCCCTTCACCCTGAAGGCCTTTCAGCAGACGGGCCGCGGCAAGGCCGACGCAGTGCGGCTGGGGTTTGACCAGGCCACGGGCGACATTCTGATGATTTTGGATGCCGATCTGACGGTGCCCCCCGAAGATCTGCCCCACTTTGTGGAGGTGCTGGCGGCGGGCCACGGGGAGTTTGCCAACGGGTCGCGGCTGGTCTACCCCCGCTCTAAGACCGCCATGCCCTGGCTGAATACCCTGGCCAACAAAATCTTTGCCCTGCTGTTCTCTTTTTTGCTAGAGCAGCCGCTGAAAGACACCCTCTGCGGTACCAAGGTGCTGTGGCGGCGCGACTACGATCGCATTGCCGCTGGGCGCAGCTACTTCGGCGACTTTGACCCCTTTGGGGACTTTGACCTGCTGTTTGGGGCGGCCAAGCTCAACCTGCACATTGTGGAGGTGCCGATTCGCTACCAGCCGCGCACCTACGGCAGCTCGAATATCGCCCATTTTCGCGAGGGGCTGGTGCTGCTTAAAATGTGTCTTTACGCCTCCCGCAAGCTCAAGTTTTGGTAGGCGATAGCCACTCCACCCCAACGTTATGACTCAACCCCCTGCCCCTCGGCCCCGCTGGCAGTTTTGGATCGACCGGGGCGGCACCTTTACCGATATCGTGGCGCGCCGTCCCGACGGTCAGCTTCAGGTCCATAAGCTGCTGTCTGAAAACCCTGGCCGCTACACGGATGCTCCTATTCAGGGCATTCGCGAAATCCTAGACTTGGCGGATTACGAACCCATCCCCGCCGATCGCATCGAGGTGGTGAAAATGGGCACCACCGTCGCCACCAACGCCCTGCTAGAGCGGCGGGGCGATCGCACCCTGCTGCTGATCACCCAGGGCTTTGGGGATGCACTGCAAATTGGCTATCAAAACCGCCCCGACATCTTTGCCCGCCACATCCAGCGGCCCGAAATGCTCTACGAAAGCGTTATTGAGGTCCCCGAGCGCTACAGTGCCCAGGGCGAAGAACTGCTTGCCCTAGACCACCAGGGGGCCTGGGTCAGCGCCCTCCAGGGGGCGTTTGAGCGGGGGGTACGGGGGGTGGCGATCGTCTTTCTCCACGGCTATCGCTACCCCGATCACGAACAGCGGGCGGCGGCGATCGCCCGGCGCATCGGCTTCACCCAAATTTCCGTATCCCACCAGGTCAGCCCCCTGATGAAGCTGGTCAGCCGGGGCGACACGACCGTGGTGGATGCCTATCTCTCACCCATCCTGCGCCGCTACGTAGAGCAGGTCGCCAAGGCGTTAGGGAGTGGTGACGCGCTCGCGTCACCACTCCCTAACAAAGGGCCTCGCCTCATATTCATGCAGTCCAACGGCGGCCTCACCGACGCCCACCGCTTCCAGGGCAAAGACAGCATTCTCTCCGGGCCAGCGGGGGGCATCGTCGGCGCGGTCAAGACCTGCGCCAGCGCGGGCTTCCACAAAATCATTGGCTTCGACATGGGCGGCACCTCCACCGATGTCTCCCACTACAACGGCGAGGACGGCAGCGGCGACTACGAGCGCACCTTTGAAACCGAAGTGGCCGGGGTGCGGCTGCGGGCACCAATGATGGCGATCCACACCGTCGCCGCCGGGGGTGGTTCGATTTTGGCCTTTGATGGGGCGCGCTACCGGGTGGGTCCAGAGTCGGCGGGGGCGTACCCCGGCCCCGCCTGCTACCGTCGTAGCGGGCCGCTCACCGTCACCGACTGTAACGTGATGGTGGGCAAGCTTCAGCCCGAGTTTTTTCCGGCGGTGTTTGGCCCCGAAGGCAACCTGCCGCTGGATCGGGCGGCGGTGAAAGAGGGGTTTCAGGCCCTGGCCCAGCGGGTGGCCGAGCAGACCGATAGGGAGCAGTCGCCGGAGGAAGTGGCGGCGGGATTTCTGGCGATCGCGATCGAGAAAATGGCCAGCGCCATCAAAAAAATCTCTATTCAGCGCGGCTACGACGTCAGCGAGTACACTCTGTGCAGCTTTGGCGGTGCGGGCGGCCAGCACGCCTGCCTGATTGCCGAAACCCTGGGCATGCAGCAGATCTTCCTCCACCCCCTGGCCGGGGTGCTATCGGCCTACGGCATTGGCCTGGCGGATCTGCGCACGCTCAAAGAAAAAGCGATCGAAGCCCCCCTGACCGACGACACCGTGGCGCTACTTAAGACAGAATGTGCTGCCCTGGCATCTTTGGGACAGCAGGAAATGGCTGAACAGGGGGTTCCTGCCGACCAAATCACCACCCTGCCCAAGGCGCACCTGCGCTACAGCGGCACCGACCTGGCCCTGGTCGTTCCCTTTGGCTCCCCGGCGGAGATGCAGACCCAGTTCGAGCAGACCTACCAGCAGCGCTACGGCTTTACCATGCCCGACAAAGCCCTGGTAGTGGAGGCGGTTTCGGTGGAAACCATCGGCCACACCGCCACCATCGCCGAACCCCAGATTACCCAGCAGCGGCAGGTTCTCCTGGCTCCCGTCGCCACCACGTCCATCTACACCAAGGGAGAATGGCGCGATACCCCGGTCTACCAGCGGGACGATTTGCTGCCGGGGGACAATATTTTAGGGCCAGCGCTGATCATTGAACCCACCGGCACCAACGTGATTGAACCGGGCTGGTCGGCCCGGCTGACGCCGCAGAATCATCTGATTCTGAATCAGGTGGCGGTGGCCGAGGTGGCCGTAGACACCGCTGCAACCCGCAGCAGCCCCGATCCGGTAAAGCTGGAAATCTTTAACAACCTGTTTCGCTCCATTGCCGAAGAGATGGGTATCACCCTGCAAAACACCAGCTACTCCGTCAACATCAAGGAGCGCCTCGACTTTTCCTGCGCCCTGTTTGACCAGAACGGTCAGTTGGTGGCTAATGCCCCCCACATTCCGGTACACCTGGGCTCTATGGGCGAAAGCGTGCTCAGCCTGATTCAGGCCCAGGGCCAGCGCCTCGCCCCCGGCGATGTCTACATGTCGAACAACCCCTACAACGGCGGCACCCACCTGCCGGATATCACCGTCATCACCCCAGTGTTTTTGCCAGACCATGCTCAGCCCCAGTTCTACGTGGCCTCACGGGGGCACCATGCCGATATCGGCGGCATTACCCCCGGCTCCATGCCGCCCCACAGCACCTCCATCGAGCAGGAGGGGGTGCTGATCGACAACGTTTTGCTAGTGGAGGCCGGTCGGCTGCGGGAAGCGGCCGTCACTGAACTGCTGCAATCTGGCCCCTACCCCGCCCGAAATGTTGCCCAAAACCTCGCCGATCTCTGCGCCCAGATTGCCGCCAACGAGCGAGGGGTGCAGGAACTGCGTCGCATGGCTGACCACTACGGACTGCCCCAGGTGCAGGCCTACATGCAGCACATTCAGGACAACGCCGAGGAAGCGGTGCGCCAGGTGATCGACGTGCTTTCGGATGGGGCTTTCACCTACCCGACCGACGATGGCAGCCAGATTCAGGTGGCGATCGCTATTGACCCCGCCACCCGCTCGGCCCGGATTGACTTCAGCGGCACCTCTGCCCAGCAAAACACCAACTTCAATGCCCCCCTGGCGGTCTGTAAAGCCGTGGTGCTCTACGTCTTTCGCACCCTGGTGGCCGACGACATTCCCCTCAATGCCGGTTGTCTAAAGCCCCTAGAGGTGATTGTGCCGGAGGGCTGTCTACTCAATCCCCGCTATCCGGCAGCGGTGGTGGCGGGCAATGTGGAGACCTCCCAGGCAGTGGCCAACGCCCTCTACGGTGCCCTCGGCCTGATGGCCGCCAGCCAGGGCACCATGAATAACTTCACCTTTGGCAACGATCGCTACCAGTACTACGAAACGATCTGCGGCGGCTCTGGGGCTGGCCCCGATTTTGACGGCACCGATGCCGTACAGACCCACATGACCAACTCTCGCCTGACCGACCCGGAGGTGCTGGAATGGCGGTTTCCGGTGCTGGTCGAAGCCTTCGCCGTGCGGCCCCACAGTGGCGGGGCAGGCCGTCATCAGGGCGGCAATGGTGTGATCCGTCGCTTGCGGTTTCGGCAGCCCATGACCGCCGCTATTCTTTCCAGCCATCGCCGCGTCGCTCCCTTTGGCCTGGAGGGCGGGCAGCCGGGTAAACCAGGGCTCAATCAGGTACAGCGAGCGGCGGGGGAGCTAGCAACCGTCGCCGGCAAAGCCGAGGTGGCGATGCAAGCGGGCGACGTGTTTGCGATCGAAACCCCCGGCGGCGGTGGCTTTGGCTAACCGGGTTGAGGCGATCGGGCTACTTTAACGAAGATCTGTTGTTGCCCCCGCTGGGGACATGCCTAGCCCACGGCATCACCGGGACTCTTCAACTGTCGCTGGCTGGATTCAGCCCATCTCGGCCCAGGGGCTTCCCTGGCTGGGCCCGACTAGAGAAGACGGCAAGATTTGGCCAAACGGTAGTGACCACTACTCCCTGGGCCAGAGTTTCTCTGCAAGCTGTTTTGGAAAGAAAAAGCGTCTCAGCTTTACCAGTGACATTTGATGGCAAGGGAGCCAAAGCCTCGGCGTCTAACCAGTTCAGCCTGGTACTGCCGGTATAGTTTGGTGCTGGTCAACCCCTACTCCCTTAGCGTAGAGTATGGCTTCTGAGGGTTTTCTTTAGCTGGAAAGCTCGGTTATTCTTGACGAACTTTGAGGAGACAGCATGAAACGACGTTGGTTTTTGGCTTCCACAGCCGCTGTGGCGCTAACTACCGTAGGTCTAACGACCGCCTGTGGAGGTGGACAGACCTCTGGGGGGGCCGATAGCCAGGTATTGACCATGGCGACCTCCGCCGACTACCCCCCCTACGAGTTTGTCAAAACCGAGGGGGGCACCGAAGAAATTGTTGGGTTTGACGTGGATATCGCCCGTCATATTGCCACTGAACTGGGCTACGAGCTAGAGATCACCAACATGGACTTTAGCGGCCTGATTCCAGCTCTCCAGGCTGGTCGGGCTGACTTTGTCATGGCGGGCATGACCCCCACCGAAGAGCGCAAGCAAAACGTAGATTTTTCTGCGATCTACTACGACGCTAAGCAGACCATTGTCTTTCCGGCCAGCAATGCCATTACCGGGCCAGCGGATCTGGGCAATAAAACCGTCGGGGTACAGCTGGGCTCTATTCAAGAAGAACTGGCCAAGACTCTGGCCGAACAAACCCCCGGCATGACCCTGTCGCCCCTCAACCGCATCAATGAAATTGTGCAGGAGCTCAAGTCGGGCCGAATTGATGCCGCCATCATGGAAGACACGGTGGCCGCCGGCTTTTTGGCCAACAACCCCGACCTACAGGCGGTGGTGATTCCTGAGGAGGGGCCGGCGGGGTCGGCGATCGCCTTTCCCAAAGACTCTGAGCTCACCGGCGAATTCGACCAGGTGCTGGCGGAAATGGAGTCGAGCGGCCTGATGGAAGAGCTGATCGTCAAGTGGTTTGGCGACGGGGCTGAGTAGTCAACTCCCATGAACCTAGCCCTATGAACTTAGACTTCGGCCAAATTATTCCGTCCTTGCCCTTCATCCTCAAGGGCATTCTGGTCACCCTCCAGTTCACCCTGCTGTCGGCCCTGTTTGGGTTTACCCTGGGCACCCTGCTGTCGCTGCTGAAGATCTCCAGCATCAAGCCCCTGCGGTGGTTTGCGGAGTTCTACACCTCGATTTTTCGCGGCACGCCGCTGATTTTGCAGCTGGCGCTAGTGTACTTTGCCACCCCTCAGCTGATTGGCTACAAGATCTCCCCCATCGAGGCGGGGGTATTCACCTTTGCTCTCAACTCCGCTGCCTACAGCTCTGAGACCATTCGGGCGGGCATTATGGCCGTGGACAAGGGTCAGCGGGAGGCCTCGATGTCCCTGGGGATCGCCTACCGGCCCATGATGCTCGATATTATTTTGCCCCAGGCCTTTAAAAACATTCTGCCGGCCCTGGTGAATGAGAGCATTGCGCTTTTGAAAGATTCGGCCCTGGTGTCTACCATTGGGGTGTTAGATCTGATGCGACGGGCCCAGGTGGTGGCGGGCCAGACCTTTCTCTACTTTGAGCCCCTGATTGTGGTGGGGGTGATCTACTACGTCATGGTCATGGGCCTCACCCAGGCCGCCCAAGTTCTTGAGCGGAGGATGCGCCGCAGTGATTAGAATCGAGCATTTAGTTAAATCCTTTGGCCCGCTAGAGGTGTTGAAGGACATCTCCACGCAGGTGAGTACGGGGGAAGTGGTGGCGATCATTGGCCCGTCGGGGTCGGGCAAGTCGACCCTGCTGCGGTGCATTAACCTACTGGAGGTGCCGACGGCGGGGCATATCTTTGTCGATGGGGTAGATATCACGTCCTCAAAGTGCGACATTCTCAAGGTGCGCCAGAACGTAGGCATGGTGTTTCAGCATTTCAACCTGTTCCCCCACAAAACGGTGCTGGAAAACCTCACCTACGCGCCCATGAAGGTGCGGGGGCTGTCGAAGGCCGACGCCGGTAAGATTGCGCTGGACCTGCTGGCCAAGGTGGGCCTGTCGGAAAAGTCAGACGAGTACCCGTCGCGGCTGTCGGGGGGGCAAAAGCAGCGGGTGGCGATCGCCCGTGCCCTGGCCATGGAACCCGACGTGATGTTGTTTGACGAGCCCACCAGCGCCCTCGACCCCGAAATGGTTAAGGAGGTGTTGGACGTCATGAAGGGGCTGGCCGACACCGGCATCACCATGTGTATCGTCACCCATGAGATGGGCTTTGCCCGCGAGGTGGCGGATCGCGTCCTGTTTCTCGACGGCGGCTACCTGGTGGAAGATGCGTCGCCCGACGTCTTCTTTAGCAGCCCTAAGAGCGATCGCGCCCAGCAGTTTCTCGAAAAGGTGCTGTAGACGGGCGGGCGGCTAGCACGACGCCCCATGTATTCGTTTAAGCTAGGCAGAGGTTCTACCTGGATGAATGACCATGTCTGTGCTGACGGCCCCTGCCCCCTGGAAAATTCGCGATCGCACCTTTAACTGGGGCAGCCGCACCTACCTGATGGGGGTGCTCAATGTGACCCCCGACAGCTTTAGCGACGGGGGCCTATTTAATTCTGTCGAGCGGGCGGTGGCCCAGGCCCGCCACCTGGTGCACCACGGCACCGACATTCTCGACATCGGCGGCCAGTCCACCCGGCCTGGGGCGGGGTCCATCTCCCGCGAAGAGGAGCTCAGCCGGGTG
>JBGSNT010000298.1:0-16331 GCA_041739575.1 Nodosilinea sp.
TCTATTTAAGTCGATTGAAGAGTTAGAAGCCCTTATCAATAACCTGTTGAATGAGGGTGATCTTGTAATAAATTGGGGGCGTAATCTCAAAAATAAAGGAAATGCTGTGGATGCAATTTAAATGCGCAACAGCTTAAATCCCAAAAATGTAAGGCACGAGAATCTTCGCATGTACTGATAACTTGTTCTTCTTTTGGACTAAAGGCAATAAAATCAATTTGATTTTCACAAGATTTTTTAGTTTGCCCAATACGATTACCTTGTAAATCCCAAAAGCGGATTAAGCCGTCTTTACCACTAGTAGCAAATGATTGACTAATGAGACTGAAGGTGACAGCAAAAATAGATCCGTCATGACCTTTAAAGGAGCGTCCGATTGGCTCTCCCTGCTCATTCCACAGGCGCAGTGTACCAGTCGAGTCTCCGGTAACTATTTGCTTACTGTTTGGACTGACTGCGATGGCGGTGATTGATTGTTCATGCGCTCCGAAAACATTTTTCTCAATTTCTATATCCCTCTCTAAAGCTAAACTTTCTATATTCCATATGCGGAGTGTACCACTTTTATGCCCCGTCAAAAGATGCTGTCCATTTGGGCTAACGGAAACAACAGAAACTGGATCTTCTGAAATTCCAATTCCTACGTTAGGTATTTGATTATCTTTCCATAACCGTACTGTACGATCTGTACTGCTACTAATAACAGACTGCCCATCTGGACTCAAGGCAACAGACGTAATAATGCCCTGATGTCCTCTAAGAGGCGGACTGGATGGGACACCTTCTGCAACATTCCATAGGCGAACAGTGCCACTTTCATCTCCCGTGGTTAAGACTTGTCCATCTAAACTAAAGGCAATGAATGAAACAGAAGCATCTTGTTTACCCTCAAAACTTTTGACTAGATTTCCTTTCAAATCCCATAGAGTTAGGGTGCCATCTGAATTCCCCGCTGCCATGAACTTCCCCTCTGGGCTGAAAGCAATAACCTGAATTTTACTCTTGTCCCCTTGGAGTGGTACCTCAAGGCGCTTACCGTCTTCATCCCATAAGAGCAAACCGTCATCGAATTCACCTTTACTAGCAATCAGCCGTCCGTCTGAACTAATGGCAAGAAAAGTTACCACGCTCTTGTTAGCTTTAGGGAACACTCTCAGTACATTACCCTGATCATCGTACAAACGCATTGCTCCGTCTAAATCTCCCACAATGATGCGTCTTTTGTTAGCACTAATAGCAATTTGAACGCCTGGTGATAAAGATTCATCCTTAAATAGCTGCTTAATAAGATTACCTTCCGTGTCCCTAAGCTCTACTGCGCCATCTGCATTTATGCTCACCAGCTGATGATCAGGTGTGAAAGCAATTTCTTGGAGTCTAGGTTGTCCATCTGGAAATTTTTTAACTACATCTCCTTGTGAATCCCAGAGATACAGTTCATTTGAACTTTCACTAAGAATAAATTTGCCATCTGGACTAAAAGTAACTTCATCCACAGTGTCTTCATGAAGAAGAAGATTTTGTTCGTAGTTATCTACGCTTGTTTTCCACAAAATATCATGAATGCTAGTCGGAACAGGTCGATTTGGGAAGCTGACCAGTGGTGAGCGACTTAACCCGACAGCAGCGATCGATTGAATTAATGCTTCTCTAGGGTTTTTAGGAACTATGGATCTTGCTTTTTGAACAAGCTGTTCTACCCGCTGTCGTTCTGATTGTTGCCACTGCCACCCAGCAAGCCCGGTCAAAGCCAAGGCTATTGTGGAAAGAGCGGCAATCCCAAAAATTGTACGATGTTGTTGACGATTACGTTTCCCAATGCTGGCATCTAAAAACTGATTCGCATCTAAGCTAAAGCCACCTAAAACTTCTTTAAATGTTGGATCTTGTCTCAAGTTCAGTGATTGTTGTAACTTTGAACCACTCCATAATTCGTCCTCTTGTTTCTTTGCTTTCCAACGACCTACATCGTCATTTAATTGATTTCGAAAAGCAATAGCTTGGCGGTTCTCCTCAATCCAAAGATTAAGTCTTTCCCAGGAAGTAAGCAGAACTTCATGTGCAATTTCGATAGTTGATTCTTGGGAGCGAAGTTGACGATCACTTACCAATAGGTTTTCATTAATTAGCTGAGATAAAACCTGTTGTTCCAGCTCATGAGAAAACTCAGTACGAAGCGTCCGTCTACGAATAGGTTTCCACTCCGTTCCTGACTCTACATCTCCACCAATTTCAACCAATTTCAAGAAGATATGTTGAGTTGCAAGTTGCTTTGGTTCAGACAATGAAGCATAGATCTGCTCTACATGCTTTTGCAATGCCCCTCGAACTCCACCCAACTCATAGTAGATTCTGCTATTGAGAGTGCGATCGTTCATCCTTCCACTTCGTAATTCTTCTTCCCACAAGAAGTTTAGAGTATACTGCAGCAGAGGCAGATATCCTGCTTGCCCTTGTATGTCCTTAATTATTTCCTCCACCAAACCTGTTTCAAGCACTACTCCATGATGAGCTGCTGGTTGTTCAATAGCTTGTCTCAATTCATCAGGTTGCATTGCTGCAATCAGAGGACGATACCTGTCTGTTACTTTCACTAAATCTGGATAGGCATCTAGTCTATCCAGAAAATCTGAGCGCATTGTTGCTATCAGTTTTACAGGACAGTCTTTAGGCGAACCTATAATTTTCAGAGCATTATTCAGTTGAACGATACTGCCAATAAAGCAGCCACTTTTATTAGCTTGACTTGTGGTGAATAGCTCTTCAAACTGATCGATGAGTATAAACCAAAAATCCCCAGCTTTTCTCAACGTTGTCACAACCTGAGTCAGGGTATCAGTATGTGCCTCGCGAGCAATTTGAACCTCTGATTGTTTGTACTTACTCAAGAGACAAGCGTATAGAGATTCAAATGGATCTTGATCGGGAGTAAATGCAAAATCAACAAACCGCGAACCATGCTGCTTTGATAGCCAAGGAATCAATCCTGCTCTTACCACAGAAGACTTTCCACTTCCCGATGCCCCTAGCAACAGTAACAGATTTGTTTGTTCTAGCTCATTGGCTAATTCTCTGAGAAATTGGTCACGACCAAAAAAGCGTTCTTTATCTCCTGCTTCAAATCTCTTCAGACCTTTATATGGAGAAGTTTCGATAAGTGATTTAGTCTTAATAGCATCAGCCGAAATTTGGATAATTTGAGTCTGGTTGAATGTAATATTTTGGCTGTGTTCAACGAAGATATTACTAATATTCTGCCGCTGGCCAAATTCGTCTTGGTTCGCTGGAATATCTTGATTCATGTTCTCATCCAAGCTTTTGCAATTAGTTCTGCCACTCGGCTTACTGGCTCCGCTAACACTGTCACACCAGTTAAACCCCTTCTCAAAGCTTCAACTGCCTTATCTACAGAACTTCTGTCAGGCTTAGGTCTCTTTAACTCTGCTTCAAGCGTATCAATTGGAATTTCGATGGCTTTCTTTTCGATTAAATTAAGTGCATCAGTTACCGCAATGTCTTGTTTTAACTGCCCCAATAGATTCAAAGCTGCTTGAAAATCTGTACATTGAATCGCTGCCCTTGTTTCATCGTGCGAGGCATTACTACCACGATCGGCTTCAATTTGGCTAAGTGCAACTGAACTACTACCACTGATGCTGATGCCGCTCATGTTTTGAAGTTGAGTTGGTGATTCTAACTCAGGGTTAGGAGATACTGTAGAACTCAACACACCTATTAATGCCCGCTGCAACTCAATTCTTTCTTCAGCAGTCAGACTTTTAATAATGTTTAATACTTCACTCACACTGTACTTAGGCATAAAACCTTACCTAAACAAACCATTACTATTTTGAAAGAACCACCTTGAATATACCTCTACTTCAACTTGAAGTGAAATACTGACAGTTTATCCAGGAACACTGTCTCACTAATAATCTTGCGGGCTAACTCTTATTTAGAGGGAATCATTCCACCTAACTCCCCGATACGGGTGTATAGGTGGAAATGCATCAGCCTATACACTCGTCTGGGGTGTATAGGTGGAAATACGTCAGCCTAACTCCCCTATAGGGGTGATTAGGCTGAAAGGTTCAGTATAATCAGCCCTCCAGTTAGCCGTCTAGGTTATTTAAGATCTGTTTACCCTCTCTGTTGGTAGGCTGCCCTATGCAACCGGAATCTCGGCCTAAAAAGCTGCTTGACCAAGTTCGCGATGCCATTCGTCTGAAGCACTACTCCTACCGCACAGAGCAAACCTATGTGCAGTGGATCCGTCGCTATATTCTGTTCCATGACAAGCGCCACCCCAAAGATATGGGAGTGCTAGAAATCGAGGCTTTTCTGACCCATCTGGCCGTTAAAGAGTGTGTTGCTGCAACCACCCAGAACCAGGCTCTCAGTGCGCTCATCTTCCTATATAGGCATGTCTTACAGCAGCCTCTTGACGACAGAATCGATGCTATACGGGCTAAACGCTCCCGCAAACTGCCGACGGTACTGACCCCAGGAGAGGTTAGGTCGGTAATTGAGCAAATGTCAGGTGTGCATCGGTTAATCGTTCAACTGCTCTATGGCAGTGGCTTACGACTGCGAGAAGCCATGCAGTTGCGCATTAAGGATCTGGATTTTCCTCAACACCAAGTCGTGGTGCGGGATGCCAAGGGTCAGGAGAGTCGGGTCACGATGTTGCCAACAAGTCTCATCTTTCCGCTTCAAGAACATCTGCAAGGTGTACAGCGCATTCATCGACAGGATTTAGACCAAGGGTATGGAGCCGTAACTCTCCCGTTTGCCCTAGCTCGCAAGTATCCCAATGCGAATCGGCAATGGATTTGGCAATTCGTGTTTCCTGCTTCGACCCGTTGCCAAGATCCCCGTAGCGGAGCCATCGTCCGGTTTCATTTGCATGAGAGTGGCTTACAAAAAGCCGTCAAACAGGCTGTACGCCAAGCTGGACTCCAAAAACGGGTCGGTTGCCACACATTCCGCCACAGCTTTGCAACCCACCTATTAGAGAATGGTTATGACATCCGCACCATTCAAGAACTGCTAGGCCATAAAGATGTCAAGACCACAATGATCTATACCCACGTTCTGAATCGGGGTGGGCGTGGAGTGAAAAGTCCACTAGATAGCTAACCTCATCCAGCCATTGGTCTGCATGTGAACCCTAAAGAACCAAACTTATCACTGCGACCCCGGCAAATACACATTCGCCGCCGCCTGCACCACCTGCTGCGCCCCCGCCATCGCCTCCGCGTGTTTGGATCGATTCCCCTCATCCAGCGCCTCCGAAATATTCGCCCCGATCAAATTCGCTGTCGCCGACTGCTGCCGCAGCTGCATCAACTGCTCATAGCTGCCCGACTCCAACTCGCTTTGATGGCCCACCATATCCGTCAAATTTTTCATCACGTCCTGGGTCACATCCAGCGACTGCGCTTCCTGAGACTTATCGGATATCGCCCCCAACGCCTGCTCCGCCGCATCCATCTCCTGCTTCATCGCGGTTTGCCCCTCAGTTCCCAACACCGAAGTCGCCATACTGCGGGCACTTTCCCGGTCGGTCGCATTCGCCAACGACTGCTGCAACACCACTGGGTTGGCGTTGAAATTATCCAACCGCTGCGACTCTCCCGACGCCTGCCCTGCCACATCCCCCGTGCCATCGCCGCCAATTACCTGGCCCACCTCCTGCCAGTCTCCCGGTGGGTCGGGGATGCCCAACTCTCCGGTGTTGCCGCCCAGAATATCTCCCAGCACACCGCCCAAGACATCATTCACCGTGTGGGTGTAGTAGCCCTCAAAAATCTGGATGTACTGATTCACAATGCTTTTGAAGGGCTGCAAGATATCAAAGGCCTGGGCTGGAGCCATCAGCACCCCAGCACTACCCAGGGATAAGGCGAGGGTTAGCAGCGTTGGCGAAGCCTCTCTGAAAGAGAATCGCTTCCACGTCCTGCGAGTTGGGGAATGAAGTACATCAGTAGACATGGTGCAAACTCTCCTGGGGTTGAGCTGTGACAGGGGACAAGGAAACCTCCGCCTGACCAATCGCCTCCAGACTGGAGCCACCCCGAATCGCCGCCACATACTGCTCGGCAAACTTGGCAATGCCCAGCAGCGAATTCCCGCCATACTGAGCCAGCACTCGGGATCGCGCCGCCTGTTCATCGGGGTTGTTCGCTACCGTCGCCAACTGCACCGAGCTCGGGTAGTAGCGGCAGTAGGTGTAGAGCCCGTCACTATCCAGCAGCCAGTTGGAATACAGCTCAGATCGCTTCGGGAAAAAGCTTTCCGTCGCGTTCCGAGCAATGATCGTGCGCTCGTAATGAAGCAGCCGCACAAAGGACTCGATCGCCAGGGGCTGAATCCGCCCAATCAACCGAGTGTTCATATTTTGCATGATCTGCTGCCCCGCCACCGAGTTCATGATGGTGTCTGGGTCTTGCCCCGAGAGAAATACCCGAATCCCGGCTTTCGCCCCGTTGGCGCAGAGCCGCCCAATCAGTCTGGAGATGGTGGGGTAGGCAAAGAGAATCGGCGACTCATCAATAAAGAAGATAGATTTGGGCGATTCCAGCGCTCGTCGTAGCGCTGCCGAGTAAGCACTCAGGGAGAGAATCGCCGCTTCATTTTCGTTGGACAGGTTCCGCAGGGCAAACACCAGCAGTTGGGCATTGGTCGGGAAGGAACTGGGCCGCCCGATCGCCTTCCCCACCCGCGAATCCAGCCAGTATTCCAACTGCAATTGAATCTGGGATTGAGCATTGCGGATCAGGCCCACCCCCACCTCTTCCAGCTCCAGCTTTTCAGGCGTACAAAAGCTCAGCAAGTCTCGCAGCGTCGGCGTTTGCTGCCAGGCGGCAGAGCCAAAGCCCCCTTCCAGCGCAGCGGTATAGCGCTGTTGAATACCCTCGTCCTTAAAGAAGTTGGTCAAGGCACGTCCGACAAGCGACCTGACCGTCTGCTCCAGCAGCGGATCTTCCTGGGCCGAGGGCAGCACCATCGTCACCAGGGCACTTTCTAAAAACGATTTGTAATCCTCAAAGCGCTCCCGCTGTTGCTCCGCTGGCAGGTGCCGCAGGTCAGGCTGCTCCAGCAGGTTGTTGCTCTCTCGGCCAATATCGAAGTAAGCCGCTCGGGGCTTGAGGAACCCGGCGTAGTCCGAGAAGGTCGAAGTGCCATCGGGTTTGGGATAGTCCAAACAGACAATTGGGTAGCCCTCCGCCAGAAACTGGGTTAGCATCCCACTCACCAACACCGACTTCCCCGACCGGGTCGTCCCAAAGACCGCCAGATTACGGTGCTCGCTGACAAAATCAATCCGCACCGGAGAACCCCCTTCATCGGCAATCAGCTCAAAACCACTGGCACTGCCAGGGCGAGTTTGGGTCAGGGGAATTAAACCGGGAGCTTCATGGGTCAGGTAGGTGAGCTGCCGCTTAAAGGGACTGCCCAGGAGCTTATCCCAGGCAATCGGCAGGGTCTGGAGCCAGAGCTGCCAGGTGATCTCCGTCTCCCGAATCACCTTGGCCGGAAGCTGGAAGCAGTCGGAGAGGGCCGAGCAGGCTTCATCGAGTTCCGGTAGCGATCGGCGATGCACGAGAAAGACGATGCCAATGCGCACCGGCACCGCTCCCTCATAGAGTTTTTCCTGAGCTTCCACGGATCGCTTTGTCTTGATATGTGCTCCCACATCAATACTGAGCTTCTGGGCGGCATTCTGAGCGGTGACATTGCTCTGCTTCAAAATCCGCTGCATGTCCGTCTTCACCATCAGGGAGTTAGCCGCCGTAATCTGACAGACAATTTCGGTATCCACCACATGGGAACGACAGAGCACTTCCCAGAGATAGCGCAGCTGTTGGCGAGGGCTGACGAAGCCACCGGGTTTAGCGGTAAACGACAGCGCCCCGATGTAGTTGTTCTTGATCTTGAGCCAGCGGCGATCGCCCTTCGGCACCGACGACAACCCCTGCTCCCCCTCCACCAAAATTGTCGCCGGATGACTGTCGGTGGTAATCACTTCAGAAAGCCCCTGATCGTTCAGCACCAAATGCTGGGGTACGGATGGAGCCGTAGAGAGATTGAAGCGCGACCAGAGATTCCCCCACAGTCCCTCCACCGTCAGCGGTGTCACATCCAGCCCCATCTTGATATTCAGCAGTTGCTCCCAGCGGAGGTAGCCCTCGGTGAAGGCCCGCTGGAGCATCGCCTCGTACTGCTGGGCTTCGATGGATTCGCGATCGCCCTTGAAGGTCTCCCAAAGATCTAGCCCCTTGGCCAACGCCTTCTCAATCCAGTCCGATTCCTTACTGGTCTTTTGAGCAGGCTCGATGGTGTAAGTGACAAACAAATGTAGCGACTTGGCCTTCCGCACCCCCGCCGCCTTAAGTTCGCGCGTTCGGGCCTTCTCACTCATCAACAGCAGCTTCAGTTCTGAAGAGGGAGCCGTCTGCATCAGCCGATCCAGCTCTGCTTGACGATCTGTATCCGCCGCAAAGGAACTCAGATGAATCGTCAGCCGCTCATTGGCAGGCAGTTCTTTGAGCGCGGCTTCCAGGTTGCTGAGCACAGGCGGCACCTGGTCAGGCCGCAAGGTGTCATGGATGCCCGGACTGCTGAAGCCAAAGACAAAGCAAAACCGATGTTTGCTGCGCTGCAAGATCGCCGCTCCCACATTGCGGCCCTTCAGCTCAATCTGAACGAATCCAGCCAGGGCGCTGAAATCCTCAAAGGCGCTCTGGATAGCCGTAGTGCGACGATCCTGCTCAATAATGGTGACCTTTTGCTTGCCCAGTTTCGGTTTCATCGCGGCCGCCTCCGCTGAGTCTGGGCATATTTCTGGCGACGAGATTTGATCGTTCGGCGAGCCGTATGGGTTTGCCGCTCCAGCAGACTGGTGTACTGGAGATGGCCCATCGTCCAGTCGGGCACCCCGCGAAACTTACTCAAAAACCGCCAGCTCTCATCGCCGGTTAGTGCCCACCAGGTGGCAATGCCCCAGCCCGCAACCAGACCCGTGGCAATCCAGCTCAGGCCCAACAGTCCCTGACAGATCAGATAGGACACCAGGGCAATCACCGCCCAGGGAAACACCTGCTCCCCAGGAATTGGCCCCAGGCGGGGCTTCAGGTTCAGCACCTGGTTGACCGGGATGAACTCATTGTGAGATGACTCGTGTTCGCTTGACATCGAAGGTCTCCTTGAAAAGTCAAAGACAAAAAGTGAGAAGTGAGCACCGGAATCAATGCCCACTTCCCCAAGCAGAACTGAGAGACTTATTGAATAATCAGGTTGGTCAGCACTTCGCCCACAGCGACGCAAACCGCCACCATTAAAGGGGTTCGGGCCATGGTTTGCCAATCGTCATCATTCCTCACTGAGTTGATCACCCGGATTAAGGAGACGCCGATATAGAGCACAAACAGCGCCCGCAACACAGCAAAGACGATCGGAATGGCCGCTGCCGCATCCGGAAACTGAGCGGTGAAGAACTGCTCTGCGGCCTGAAAGAACAGCGCCTGGCTGGGCGTTGCCGCACTCAGCCAAACCCCACCACCGAAGGCAATGGAGAGCACCGGTAGGGATTGAGCGCTCAGCCCCACTCGCTTGAACAGTTTTTGGACAGTCGGATTGCTGCGCAGGAGAGCTTTCACGGTCATGCTGGCCAGACCAAACAGGCTAACCCCCAGCATGAAGGCCGGTTGGTGCAAAATCAGCTCCAGGCTGAGAACACTGCCCGAAATCAGCCAGGGGGTCAACTTCTTGAGCCGTTGCCGGAAGGTCACAGAAAAGAGCGTCGATAGATTCCAGCGCTGTTTTGAAACAGGGACTGAATCGATAACGTGAGCATTCAAAGGTAGCGAATAGGCAGAAGGAGTCTCGCCAATTTTGTCGTGAATACAGTCAGGATTTGGAGCCATAAAGGTTGAAGTCATGGAAGTTCTCTCATTGAGGTGAGGGGATAACCCATCAGGTCTTGCGCCTGATTTACTCAAGAGATTAATAGGCCGTTATGACTCATCTGTGGAAACGATCAGCCAATTCTGTGACACCTAAACTGACCTAATTGTTGAGAATTGTAAAAGTTTAGTCTCCGAATATTCACGGGATCAGAGAAATAGGTCAGCATTTTTATTAGACGCTATGCTTCGCGCGAAGGCCTCGCTCCAGAGAGCTCCTGTGCTATGCCATCTCATCGCCTCAACGGTAGCGCCTAAATCTGGTTTCGCTTCGCTACGCTTCAACACTGCTCTTCACACCAACCTTCAATACCAATGCAAATTCTCGTCATTGAGGATGAAGTCAATGTGGCTTCAATGATTCGGACGTGCGTAGAATCTGATGGCTATATCTGCCACGTCACCCACAATGGTCTCCAAGGACTGTCAGCGTTTCAAACCTATCAGCCCGATGTCGTTTTGCTCGATTTACGAATGCCGGGAATAGACGGTTTAGAAGTCTGTACCCGCATTCGCCAGTCTAAAGCGGCGAAAGATCCCTATATTTTAATGCTGACTGCAAAAGCCGATGAAATGGACAGAATTATCGGTTTTTCAACCGGCGTTGATGATTACCTAGCCAAGCCATTTAGTCCCCGTGAGCTGCTGGTGCGTATCCGCGCCTTGCTGCGTCGCGAGATGCGGCAGCAAGAGGCGGAGGGCGATTGCATCGAGACGCCCCACTTCCTCATCGACACCGCCAAGCGCGAGGTCTGGGTCAAGTGGGAACCTGACCAGCCTCAGGCAGTCACCTTGAGCGCTGTGGAATTTGACTTGCTGGTAACGCTCGCCAAAAGCACAGGGCGGGTCTGGAGTCGCACTCAACTCCTGGATCAAGTGTGGGGCATCGATTACCTCGGTGACGAGCGCACCGTCGATTCCTACATCAAGCGGATCCGCAAAAAGCTCAGCTTGGATACCAAACGACTCCAGTTCATCCGCACCGTGTCTGGGGTGGGGTATAGCTTCAATGACACTCCCGATGCAGCCTAACCCAAAGCCTGCTGTCCGCAGGCAATCGCTGAACCTGCGGATGCGGCTACTACTCTCCCACATTCTGGTCGGGGCGCTCAGCGTGGGCCTGATTACAGCGATTTCTCACTTCTACAAATCCTTCGCCTTCACCCGCGAGGTTTATCACCTTCAACAAGGCATCGATCTGGAAAAAGGCATTCGCGAACGGGAAGCCTTCTCAAACCAAGATATTCTCACTCGATTTCACCGGGTCAACAATCAAGGCACCCTATTTTCGGTGGCGATTACCGTCCTCGCTCTAACGGCTTGGGGCTGTACCGTAGGCCAGCTCATCGTTTTCCCTCTCGGCAAAATTGAATGGGCCGTTCGCCAAGCAGCGGCTGGCGATTTGACGCAAAGGGCTCCGTCCAGCTCTATCCCAGAAATTCATCGCTTAAGTCTCAGCATCAACAGCCTAATTGCGAGCCTGCATGGCGTCGAAGAGCGGCGACAGGAACTGATGGCGGATCTCGCCCATGAACTCCGCACCCCGATAACCGTCATCTACGGCTACGTGGAGATGTTTGAGGATGGCTTAGCGGTGTCGCCCGAAATTACCCAGCCAATGCTGAGCGAGATGGAGCGATTGGAGCGTCTAATTCGCGACATGCTGGAACTCTCCAAAGTGGAGGCCGGGCATCTTCCCCTTTACCTGGAGAGCTTTCAGCCCTTGCCAGTCCTCCATGACGTTCTCCAGATGCTCCGTGAGCAGGCATCCCAGGCTAACTGTCAACTTCGGGTTGTCTGTTCAGACGAAGATTCCGAGATCTTTGCCGATCAAGATCGCTTCAAGCAAATCCTGATCAATCTGGTCAGTAATGCGATCACCCATGCTACATCAGGCACCGTCACAGTTCACCTTTGGACTCAGACTAATGAGTTTTGGGTAACCGTGACTGATACCGGCGAGGGCATTGCCCCTGAAAACTTACCTCGGGTGTTTGAACGGTTTTGGCGGGGCGATCGCTCCCGCAACGTCAATGCGGGCAGCAGTGGCATTGGCTTGGCCATCACTCAACGGCTGGTGGAATTACAGGGAGGCCACATCGAGGTCGAGAGCGAACTGGGCAACGGAACTACATTCCGGTTCTGGCTCCCGATCGCCACCCCAGAACGGCCTCAAGACGCCACCTTGCCCCAGTGCGTCAGCGGGTAATAGCACCAGAGCGCGTGACCGATGATGTCCTCAGCCGGGACAAAGCCCCAGTAATGGGAGTCATAGCTGTGGTTCCGGTTGTCGCCCAGCACAAAATACTGACCCTCCGGCACCCGGATCGGCCCGATTCCATAGTCTGAGGGGGGTTTCCACATAGGATTCCTTGAGGGTTTTTCCATTGACAAAGACCTTCCCGGCTTTGACCTCGACTAGATCTCCTGGCAACCCAATGACGCGCTTGATCAGGTCATCGTGGAGGTTCTGGTTGAGTAACGCTGGAGGAGCTTTGAAGACCGCCACATCGCCTCTCTGGGGGGGATGAACGTGGTAGCTCAGTTTTTCAACAATTAGGTGATCTCCCACCGATAACGTCGGCACCATGGAATCAGAAGGGATAAAGCGGGTTTCCGCTACAAACGTTCGGAGCCCCAGCGCCAGCAAAACACCGACACCCAGCGTCCGAGTCGCCGTCAGCCAGCTCGATGAAGGCGGCTGGTTTGGAAGTCCTGAATCGTGACTCTCATTCATGGTGATGACCCAACCGTTTTGTCTAATATGGCGACATATCGGCTCACTCAGAGCGGATGAAAACCGCTATGTCATTCCCCAACGTTGATCTTCATTCCCTTCACAAGGCTCTGGGCTGGGTTCTAGCTGGAGCCTTAGCCATCATTGGTATCAGTCTGCTGTGGCACGTTCCCTTGATGAGCCTGAGCTATCTGGCGTTAGCCCTCGTCCTTTGCCCCGTCGTGCGAGGGCCAATTTGGGCCAAA
The DNA here is from genome assembly GCA_041739575.1 of Nodosilinea sp. Taxonomy (GTDB): domain Bacteria; phylum Cyanobacteriota; class Cyanobacteriia; order Phormidesmidales; family Phormidesmidaceae; genus Nodosilinea. The sequence goes on from JBGSNT010000298.1 coordinate 12,951, forward strand.
CTCCTCATCGCCTTGGTGGGGCTGATCGCCCTCTAGCCCTGACTCCAGATATTTTTGTGCTCCGCCTGAGCGGATGTTTCGGCTTGCTGAAGCATCTGCACAATCTCAGCAGGTATTCCAGCGAGCTGTCTTGGCTCTAGCTTAGCCACGCCATCTGACAGCAGAATTTGCTGGATATAGCCCCCGGTCGGTAATTGAACCAATGCGTTAGCCGGTGACCTGGATTGCTCAGGCTTAGAGACGGTAACGACGACCTGGTTGTGCGACGCCTCCAGCAGCATCGAGAGAATGCCGGTGGCTTCACCCTGCCACCGCTTATCAGGCTCAACGAGCCCTGCTAGTTGAAATTGAACAGGTGGCTGATGGGGTAGATGAGCTGTCACCATAAACCCATCAACCCTATCCACTGTGTAGACGGCCTCCGATGAACTATCGGCATCTGACCTTTGAGCGAACAGGCCCAGCCGTTCCCCTTGTACCAGCACCAGAGGAACGCCCAGCTTTAACCCCAAAGGCAAGCACAGTGCGAGTCCATAAAGGAGCGGAGTCAAGCGCTTCCGAAGCAGTTTCATTGCTCCTCCCTAAAACAGTTTGTAGAAGAGAACTGCCTTAATCCGGCCTGAGAGCCTATTCCAGAAGAAATGCTGATTCTCTTCAGCGACCCCTGTGTCTGGCTGATCCATTTGGTCAATCAGTCGCAGCAATTCTTCAACTTGATGTTTTGCTCTTTCCAGTTCCTCAAGGGAAACCGGACGTTGACCAATTTCAGCCAACGTGACTTGTGCGCCCTGAATCTGCTCCTGGAACTGTTCCCATAGGGATGCTTTCTCCGTCTCATCCTCTACAGCGGCGGAGATGTTCTGGAAAAGCGTCATCAGATCCACAGGTGCCCCTGAAGAAGATTGAGCCGTAATGGAACCGGCGATTTGGGTGGCCAAGCCACTCAGTTCCCCGCACATTGCCTGGAATATCTCAGCCTCCTGCGGCGAAAGACCTTGCGAAAATACCGGACTCGCAAGCAAGTCCTCTAATCCCTGTTCATGAGTCATGGCCCTGCTAGCCTCCTCATTTCAGATGATGAGTCTGAGTCTAGGCAGGAAATAAGGCTGAGATGTGGACAAGAGAAGGCAAAATTATGACGGCTTCTACATGTCTGCTTTGATTCGCGGCCAGTTTTTGATTTGTGACAGGGCAAGGTTGACATCAATTTGAATACCTGCGGGAAGCCGGTTGGTCATGTAGCCCTCATCAATACCCGTTGCAGCCGTAAACTCAGGCTCAATACCATCGAGCAATTGAGGGAACTTAGTCGAAATCATCCAGTCTCGATCCCAGAAGACACGCTCCAGAAAGCTCTCAATAATAGTTTCCCATTGTTCTAAATCTTGAGAGAATTCATTGAATTCAGGGATATCGATATCTTCCTCTGCTTCAAAATCCTTTTCAGGAACTGACTCAAGCTCAGCCTTAACCAAATTCAAAAAGGCCTGCCAAAGTATTTGACGGTAGTAAAACTCATAGGGTTTTTTTCTGCCCTCGAAAAACCCTTCCTGGGAGAGTAATATTTCGTCTTCAATCGATAGTTTCAGAGAAGCAAAAGGGAAATAAGCGGCGGCTTCTAAAACATGGGTTAACTGAGGAGGTGAGACATCAGGCCTCAATAACGCCGACAAGCAAAAATGGATGATAGCAACTTTCTTCTCAAAGCTTGCTGTGTCAAATAGCCGATTTCCTGTTCCCCAGTCAAATTCCTCACAAAGTTCCCGAAGTGCTTCAATCCGCTCAATAGCTATGTGAGTTGCGATCAAATAGAAGTCGGCTTCTGCACCTTCCAAGGTACGATCACCCCAATTTGTTCTCCAGACCATCGTCACCTCAGTACGTTGCCATAGAGATGTGATGAGACATCAAACATAGCTCTAAACCTCAGGCACCTGAATTTTAGCTAGAATACCGGCATAGTGTTTCATGATGACTTCAGGCGTATTTCCTACCCACTTGGCAACTTGGGGAATACTCACTCCCTCTTCAAGGCAGTGAGTAATGAAGGTATGCCGGGTTTGATAGGGTTTCCGGTAGCGAATTCCTAGCTTGGTCAATACCTTATGCCACCCTCGGTTTCGGAAATTATGAAAATCGACATATTTCCCTTTAGGCCCAGAGAAAAGAAAGTCATCAAACCGTATTTCATCTCCCTTCATTGCATTAAGCAACTGCGACAGCTGGGTGTTGACAGGAAATTTACGGCGACTTTGACTCTTTAATCCTTCCACCAAAACCAATCCACTTTCTGACTGAACAATGACTTGTTCAAATAGGATTTGGGTTTCTGAAATATGTTTCCACTGCAAGGCAATAGCTTCAGAGGGACGACATCCCGTGTAAAACAAAAATTTCACCAGATTGGTATAGTGTCGATAATAACGATTTGTCTCAAATGCATTGATGATCGCTTGCCGCTCTTGGCGAGAAAACGGATCGATGTCGGCATCCTCATCGCTTTTTTGGGTCAGCTTGACTTCACCGGCCATGCCATCAAATGGATTATGGCTGATGAGGTGCGATCGCACGGCCCACTTACAACAGGCTCCTAACGCCTGCACAAAGCGTTTTGCCGGATCGGGTCTGAGGCTAACTGTCGCCCAATCAAAGATTTGCTGAGCCTCGTCCAGCTTTTTATAGGGACAGCGGTTAAGGTGGCTGGTATTGACCTTGTAGCCGTTGCGCCAGGTGCCGGGTGCGACTACTGGCTGCCGCACGTCACAATAACTTTCCCAGAGGGCAGGTAGGGTAGGAACCTCAGGTGGCGTCTTGATCGCCTTTTCTTCGAACGCTTTTCGGGCGGAGGGAGATCTGTACTTGTCTAAGGTTTCATCAAAGTTGCCAGAGATGATGTCCAGCTCGATCTGCTTAGCCCGCTGCTCCGCCACGATACGGTTGGTGCGGGTATCTGGTAGGCCTATGGACAGGTAATGGCGCTTACTGCCAAAGCGAAATCGCAGTTGGAGACGGTCGTTGGAGGTAATCACCTGGACAGTCCCCTTAGAAGCCTTATCGGACGGGGGTTTCAACACTTTTGAGGCGGTCATATGTACTACCTTCTTTTACACCCAATTTACACCCAAAGTGGACGAAAAAGGCCCAATCCGAAGGCTGGGTTACACCCAGTATAGCGTCCGAGGAGGCTGGCAATGTACCACCCTGACCCCTGAAACCCTTGCTAGAGGGTTGTTTCACTGAAAGCCGATGGCGGGATTTGAACCCGCGACCGCTCGATTACGAATCGAGTGCTCTACCACTGAGCCACATCGGCATTGCCTTATTACGACTTTACCGTAATGGAGTATAACAACTCCCGGTTTGCTCATTTTTAAATGATCT
>JBGSNT010000312.1:0-22650 GCA_041739575.1 Nodosilinea sp.
CTAAACCACCCGATTCTCTTCTACACAGCGGGCGTACCAGTAGTAGCTGGCTTTGGGAATGCGCTGCTGGGTGGCGTAGTCAATATAGGTGATGCCAAAGCGGCGATCGTAGCCGTAGGCCCACTCAAAATTGTCCAAAAAACTCCAGAGAAAGTAGCCCATCAGCGGATAGCCCTCCTGCACGGCGCGGTGGGCCGATCGCAGATACTGTTGCAGATACTGGATGCGGTCTAGATCTAGCACCTCGGCCTCGGGGGTGAGGTAATCTTGGGCGGCGCAGCCGTTTTCGCTGATAAACACTCGCAGTTCGCGGCGGTGGAGGGTATCGCTGATGTGGCGCACGCCCCAGTAGAGACTGTCGGGAACTATATGTAGCCAGGGCATGTGCATCCGCGGATAGCCCTGGGGAAACGGCAGCATGGCAAAGCCTCGGGCATTCTCGGCCGCGCGTACGTAGAGGCCGGTGTAAACGTTAAAGCCAAGGGAATCCAGCGGCTGATGAATAATGCCCAGATCGTCGGGCTGGATGTCGGGGGCGTTCTCGCCCAAATCCTCTAGCAATGCAGGACTGTATTTCCCCGTCAGGGCCGGGTAAAGAATGCCGCCGTTGGTGCCCGCTAGGGGGAAGGCGGCCTGAGCGGCGGCAATATCTTCAGGGGTATTGGTCAGGGGAACGGTGGCGAGGTAGTTGTCGACCAGGGCCACCTGGCAGGGCTGGGGCGAGGCGGCACGGATGGCCTGACAGCCCAGACCGTGGGCCAGCAGAGCGTGGTGGGAGGTCTGCCAGACTTCCTTAGGGGTAGTGACCACGGTGCCGGGGGCCATCTCGGGTACTTGATTTACTCCGTAGCCGAGGTGGGTAAAGCAGAAGATTTCGTTGAGGGTCATCCAGTGGGTGATGCGATCGCCCAGGGCCTTCACCACCACCGCCGCGTAGTCGGCAAAATCCTGCGCTATCCGGCGACTGCGCCAGGAGCCATACTCGTCCTCCAGCGCCTGGGGGCTATCCCAGTGGAACAGGGTGGCGTGGGGGGTAATGCCAAACTCCAGCAGGGTATCGACCAGCTCGCTGTAGAAGGCCAGCCCGGCCTCGTTCACCGCGCCCCGTCCCTCAGGAATAATCCTTGGCCAGCAAATACTAAAGCGATAATGGCGCACCCCCAGCGCCGCCATCAGGGCAATGTCGTCGCGGTAGCGGTGGACATGGTCACAGGCGATCGCCCCCGTGTCGCCATTGAGCACCCGTCCTGGGGTCTGGCTAAAGATATCCCACACGCTGGGGCCACGGCCCGCCGCTGCCCCTTCGATTTGGTAGGCCGAGGTCGCTACCCCCCACTGAAACCCTGGCGGAAATGCGTAGACCATAACGGTGTTCCTATGGTTGCTGCTTGAACTGTGTAGAATGCCGACGGCCACAGAGTAAACCGTTTAGCGCCCCACCAGCTGTGGCCGATTCGACTGGGGCGGGTTGAGCTCAATGGTGGCCACCACCTGGCCGTGGTCTGACTGCCAGGGTTCAAAGTTCTCTTCCAGCAGGGTTTGGTCAAACAGGTGGTCGTTAAACACCGATACGTAGGTGACGCGGCCAATGCGATCGCGGTTTTGGGCCGAAAATTCTTCGCTCACCATAATGTGGTCGAGGCTGTCGTAGTGGCCGTTGTGGATGTGGGTGTAGTAGTGGTCGCCGTAGCCCAGCCGGGCCTGAATATCCTTGACCTGGTACAGCAGCACGTCCCACACCGGGGCCTTTTTGCGGTAGGGCCAGCACTCCCAGGGAGGCGTACCCGCCACAATCTGGGTGGTGACGGCGGTGTGGTTGTCGTTGACATCGCCTACCACGATGACCGGGTAGTTGCGATCGCGCAGTCCCTCCATCAGCAAAAAGCGTAGGGCGGTGGCCTCGGCGGTGCGGCGAATCAGCGATCGAGCGTGGCCCTTGGCAATTTCCACCGGGTCGCTGCGGTCCACGTCGTTGGCCATCATGGGCCGTTTCGACTTCAGATGCACCACAAATACCGTGCAGTGAATCGCCTCGGTGAGGGCAATATCCACCGCCAGCACCGGGTGCGAAAACCGCCGGATGGGAATCTCGGCCCCCTCCAGATCCAGCAGGCTCTCGGGCGGAAACTCGTCGTACACCCGCTGCCCCAGCACCGGAAAATTGGTGGCCAGGGCCAGCCCCGGCCCCCGCCCAAAGCCCTCGGCCATGACAATCTCGTGCTGCTGGTGGTACTCACTGCGGTGCAGAGCCTCCTTCAGCGCCCCCCGGTGAAACACCTCCTGAAAGCCGACAATATCAACCCGCATGCGATCGAGCTGGGCGCCGATCCAGGTGAGCTTCTTCAAATAGTCTTCCCTAGAGTAGGTTTCGCCCTGGTAAAACTCGCGATCGGGCAGCATCAGGTTGTTGAGGTTAAAGGTGCCGACGCGAAACTGATTGCGTTCCATAGCTGCCGCTGATTGGGGGAAGTGCCCTTAAGAATACCGCCGTTACCTTCATCGGAGGTGTCGGCTCTACACTCTCCCAGCGGTGCTTCCCTGTTCCCTAACCACGCAAGGGACAGGGCAGGGGGATCTGAAACGAAGCCACCCCACTACTCTGCCTCTGGGTCTACCGGGTCAGGTATCGGTTCGTGAACTGGTTCGATCGCCATATCTTCGGGGGCAATGGGCTCGGCAAACTGGGCCTGTTGCAGGGTGAGCTTGATGGCCGCCAGCACGTGAGACGTCACCTGCAAAAACGACTGCTTGCGCGAGTTGACCCAAAACTGAGCTTCTAAATTTACGCTGTTGGGGGTAAGCTCGCGCACCAGCACTGCCGGGGGTGGGTCAGACTCAACGCCCTCAATCTGCATCATCTGTCGCTGAATGCGGTTAAACAGATCGGGTAAATCGGCACTGTGGTCGATACCCACCGTGACGCTGCTGAGCCGCACCGGAGACGCCGTGTTGTTGGTAATACTGCTCTGAAACACCTCTTGATTGGGGATGAACACCAGGCGACCGTCATAGGTTTGTACCGTGGTGGCTCGCAGCTGGATTTGGATCACGGTGCCCTCGTAGCTATTGATCACCACCTGGTCGCCAATGCGAAAGGGTCGGGTAGCCAGCAAAATGACCCCAGAAATATAGTTACTCAGCACATCGCGCAGGCTAAAGCCAATGGCCACGCTGGTCAGGCCCAGGGTGCCGAGCAAGGCGGCAAAGTTGAGCCCCAGCACGCCCAGGGCGACCACGGACCCCAGAGTCCAAACACCGCCGTAGCTGAGGCGGCTAATCAGCTCTTCGGTGGTGCGATCGCCCTCGGTCGTAGTGGCCCACACCAGCACGGCATGGCGCACCACCAGCGCCAGCAGCCAGGTCAGCCCCAGCACCAGCAAAGCGCCGAGCAGCGCCGGCAGATTATCGAGGGTGTTTTTGACCAGTTCTTGGGAGGTAGTTTGAATGCGGTACCGCACCGCCACCGCCAGGTTGGTGCGGGCCATGGCCTGGTTGAGCAGATTGGCCCAGCGCCGGGCCAGAATCGGAACTTGGGTATTAAAGTCGAGGGCATCTTGCTCAGTGACAGTCAGAATCAGCCGCTGGTTCACCTGGAGAGTGGCCTGGGGGCGATCATCGCTCTTCTGCATCGTGCTCTCGGTGTTGACGGTGACCGGGGCCGAGTCAACAGCTTGACTCAGCAGAGCGGCGATACGCCGATTGATTTGCTCTGCCCGCTCTGCCGCCGTGGCATCGGGCAGGCCGCCCACCTCAAAAACCGGCTGCCCCCGCACCAGCACATCGGCAAAGAAAGGGTCGGTGGCGGGCGGGGTCTGCCCTAGCGCTAGCCCCACTGGCCCCAGCCAAAGGGCGAACAGTAGCCCTAGCAGCACCAAGGGCGATCGCATTCTGCCACCGCGCCCGCGCCATCGTTTCTGCCCCTGAACCATCGCCGTCCCCAACCAGCTACAACGTCTATAGGTAGTAAACTTGCCTACATTCAACCCCATGTCAGCACCGATGGCACACCCCTCCCTACCGTCATCCCCCCGCCTGCTGATTACCGGTGCCAGCGGCTTTTTGGGTTGGCACCTGTGTCGCGCCGCCCAGGCCACCTGGCAGGTCGAGGGCACCTACCACCGCCACACCCCATCCCTGCCGGGCGTCACACTGCACCACCTCGACCTCACCAATGCTAGCCTCGTAAAGCCCTGGCTAGAGTCCCTTGCTCCCAATGCGGTGATTCACACCGCCGCCCTGTCGCAGCCCAACCGCTGCGAGCAGGAGCCCGAGCATTCCTACGCCATGAATGTCGAGGCTACCCGCACCCTGGCCACATTCTGTGCCCAGCATCAGATTCCCTTTGTGTTTACCTCCACCGACCAGGTGTTTAACGGCCAGGCCGCCCCCTACAGCGAAACCGCCATTCCCACCCCCATCAATCGCTACGGCCAGCACAAAGCCGAGGCCGAAGCCCTGATTCAAGCCTTGCACCCCACCGCCGCCATCTGCCGCATACCGCTGCTGTACGGCCCCGCCAGCCCCACCGCCGAGTGTTTTTTGCAGGGCTTTTTGCGCACCCTAGAGGCAGGGCAACCCCTGCACCTATTTACCGACGAATTTCGCACCCCCGCCTACGTGGAAGATGCCGCCGCTGGACTGCTCTTAGCCCTGGAAAATGCCACCGGCCTACTGCACCTGGGCGGCCCAGAACGCCTCAGTCGCTACGATTTTGGCCGGCGCATGGCCGAAGTGTTTGGCCTTGACCAGGGCTTGCTGTTGCCGAGCAAACAGGCCGAGGTCACCATGGCTGCCCCCCGCCCGGCCGATGTGTCGTCTAATAGCCAGAAAGCCTTCGCCCTGGGGTATCGCCCGCGGGGAATAGTGGCAGGGTTGAGGGCCGTGAAGGAGTGGCACCAACCCTAGGGCGACCGATCGGCGATCGCCTTCTGACGGCGACCGCACCAGCCGTTTATCCAAGCTAGGCCATTTTTTTCTGGGTGCTACCGTTGGTGTTGCTCGTGCTCACAGGCATGGCATTGCGGCTGCGGAGGGTTACATTGACCCCTTCACTCGATTGCTCCAGCACCAGCAGGGGGGTGGGCTTGGCTTTTTGATCCCAATGCATGTAGGCGATGCGGCCCTGAATGGTGGGCTGCCAATGGGACTCTTCAGCATCGGGACCCATGAAGTTTTCGATGCAGTCAATCAGCTGGTTAATGGTGGAAGAGGTGGCCTGGGTAGGCAGCTTTGCCAATCTAATTTGAATGCGAAACAAAACTCGCTTTTTGGCCGTGGGGTTGTCCTGGGGGGCATACTCTACGTCAAAAATTTCATCGACGGCTCGGGGCTTGCTGGCAATGCCAATCATCCCCTCCTCAGCCTGGCGTGGACGCAGGGCAACGCTAATTTTTTGCTTCACCTTGACCTTGAGCTGATTGACGATCGACGTATGAAAATGCTCCTCGTCCATCCGCATGCGCAAATAGTCGAGGTTAAACTCACGGGAGTGGATCAGGTCTGGATTGTGCTCCATCTTGCTGATGGTTTTAAGCGCCAGTTTGACCTTTTTTTGCATCTCCTGGTTTTTAAAGGTCTCAAACTTGAGCTGTTTGAGAATGCGGCGGGTTTGCAGGTGAGAATAGACCCCCAACCCCACTAGCATCACCAGCAAACCCACAGACGAGTACATCCAAGGGTTGTCAGGCAGAGGCCGCTCAGCAACTGGAGTCTGGGCGGTGGTTGAATACACCAGAACTGTGGAGGTTTTCATAGCCGGTGTGCATAAAGTGAATTAACTCTATAGTTCCCTCAAGCTAGCTCAGTGCAATCTTAATTTGTAAAAACCAAAAAGATTTTACACAGGCTTGAAACAAATCTACGTAGTTGCACGGAAATAAGTCGGCTGGCTTCTAGCACAAGGTTTCCATCTCAGTGATGCTGCTAAAACTAGGCTTATTTTTAACTGAATTTTGAGCGGTTTCAAGGCCAATTGATCGGGCGATGTTGAACCCCCATCCGAAAGTCAAGCAAACACTACAGTGCGATTACCGTAGACCAGGGTACGGTTTTGCAGATGCAGTCGCACGGCCCGCGCCAGCACGATGCGCTCCATGTCTTTGCCCTTGCGGATCAGCTCCTTCACGTCGTCGCGGTGGCTGATGCGCACCACATCCTGCTCGATGATGGGGCCTTCGTCTAGGTCGGAGGTGACGTAGTGGGCGGTGGCCCCGATAATTTTGACCCCCCGCTGAAAGGCGCGCTGGTAGGGGTTGGCCCCCATGAAGGCGGGCAGAAACGAGTGGTGGATGTTGATGACGCGATCGTACTGGCGGAGGAATTCTGAACTGAGCACCTGCATGTATTTAGCCAGCACCACCAGGTCAATGGCGTAGTCCTTAAGCAGGGCAAGCTGACGCTGTTCCTGCTCAGCCTTGGTGTCCTTGGTCATGGGCAGGTGCTCAAAGGCAATGCCAAACTGGTCGGCGATGGGCTTTAGGTGGGGGTGGTTGCTGACGATCAGGGCGATTTCGGCCTTGTATTCCCCGGCTTTGTGCCGCCAGAGCAGGTCGAGCAGGCAGTGGTCTTGGTGGCTAACCCAGATCGACAGGCGAGGCACGTCGTCTGAAAAATGCAGTTGCCAGGTGGCTCCCAGGGGCTGGGCGATCGCCGCAAAGGCCGGCCCGATAATTTCCCTGGGTAGGTTAAACCCCTCTAGCTCCCACTCCAGACGCGACAAAAACAGCTCCGCCTCGGGGTCGCGGTGCTGGTCAGCGTGGAGAATGTTGCCGCCGTTGGCGTAGATAAAGTTAGCGATTTTGGCCACCAGTCCCTTTTGGTCCGGGCAGGAGAATAGCAAAATAGCGGTGGGAGAAGCCATGGGAGGGGTGGAGAAGGAGATAGCAGAGAAAAGGGTGAATAGGGAGTAGATCGTAGGGTGGGCAGTGGGTGGGCAGGGCCCACCAGCTACTCCGAGCTATTCAACCATCCAAGGGTGATTGCACAAAGAGAACGGTGGGCCTAGGTTAGCACCCCTGATCGATATCAATTGGTGGTTTCGGCACCGTTTTCTGGGGCCGCTGGCTGGGCAGAGCCTTCGGGAACCTCTTCTAGATCAACCGAATTCTCTGGAGTTGCGCCGTCGCCGGAGGTGGCCGTATCATCCTCTCCGGCCTCAGTATCCGACGTCTCGATGGGCATCAGCCATTCGTCGAAGGGACGGTTGATGCCGTTGGCCACGTCTCGGGTGACGACCAGCACTGGGTAGTCTTGCCCCGCCTCTGGGGGCCAGGGGTCAGGATCGACTACGGCGTAGTCGGCTCCGCCGCTAAAGTCAGGGCCACCCAAGATCAGCTCGTGCTCGGTGCCATCCTGGAGGGCAACGGTGACGATGCGTATCGGAGCGTCAAAGCCAAAGTCGGCCACCTGGTCGGCCTGCATAGTGACGGTTTGTAGGGGTGAGTCGGTGTTGAGGCGGCTGAGTAGAAAAGCGATCGCTCCCGGTTCCGCTGGGGCATCCGCAGGTTCTACCATTTGCCAATTGCCGTCGTCGCCCTGCTCAAACACCAGGGTCTCGTTGCCACGATCGACGGTGAGAGTAGCCACGTCGGTTTCGGCAAAGGTGAAAATGGGCGCGGTGGACTCGGCCTGGGGGGCGGTCTCGGGAGCCTGCGATCGCTGTGACTCGGCAATCAGCACCCCGGCCCCCAGCACAAAGGCCACCCCCACCAGAATTAACGTACTGCGCTTAAACTTCATACCCGCTCACCGTACTCCCAGGACTGGATGGATGTGCTGATTCATCCTACGACCTGGACGCCGGGTTTGAGGCTAGAGCAGTCGAGAAATTTAGCCTTAGCCTAGACCGCCGAGAGGGCCGGAGCCGCCGCTGGCGTGGCAGAGCTGGAGAGCTGCCCTAAAATGCCGTTTACGTTGGCCTTGGCATCGCCAAACAGCATCAGGGTGTTGTCGTTGAAGAAGAGCGGGTTTTCGACCCCGGCATAGCCCGACGACAGGCTGCGCTTGAGCACCACCACGGTACCTGCTTCCCACACTTCCATCACGGGCATACCGGCAATGGGGCTGGTGGGGTCGTTTTTGGCGCTGGGGTTAACGGTGTCGTTGGCACCAACCACCAGCACCACATCGGTGTGGGGTAGGTCGTCGTTGATCTCGTCCATCTCCAGCACGATGTCGTAGGGCACATTGGCCTCGGCCAGCAGCACGTTCATGTGGCCGGGCATGCGGCCCGCCACGGGGTGAATGCCAAACCGCACCTGCTTGCCCTGGGCGCGGAGCAGGCGGGTGATTTCGGCTACGGCGTGCTGGGCCTGGGCCACAGCCATGCCATAGCCAGGGACGATGACCACGCTCTGGGCAGTGGCCAGGAGGTCTACCACTTCCCCGGTGGTGGTGCTGGTGGCGCTGCCTTGGAGGGCCGCCGCCTTACCCGTGGTGCCGGTGGTGGCCCCAAAGCCCCCCAGCACCACGTTGATAAAGGATCGGTTCATGCCCTTGCACATGATGTAGCTGAGAATGGCCCCGCTGCTGCCCACCAGCGCCCCGGTGATGATCAGCAGGTCGTTGTTGAGCATAAAGCCCGCCGCCGCCGAGGCCAGGCCCGAGTAACTGTTGAGCAGCGAGATCACCACCGCCATGTCGGCCCCGCCGATCGCCATCACGATCACAATACCGAATATTCCTGCGATCGCCGTCATTGCCCCCAGCGCTATCAGCGGGGTGCTGCCCCCAGCGGTGAGAAAGGGGAATCCGAGGGCGGCGATCGCCCCCAGCATGCCCAGGGTCAGGACGTGGCGCGCCGGCAGCAGCACCGCCCGACTGGGCACCCAGCCCCGCAGCTTAGCCACCGCGATCATCGACCCGGTAAAGGTGACGATGCCGATGAAAACGCCCACGTAGATTTCTACCCGGTGGATGATGACATCGGCCCCGACCAAATTGGTGCTGGGCTGGAGATATTCCGCAAAGCCCACCAGGACAGCGGCGAGGCCCACAAAGCTATTGAGAAGCGCCACCATTTCGGGCATATCGGTCATCGCCACCCGGGAAGCGGCCAGGACACCGATTAAAACGCCCAGCCCGATCGAGCCCAGCTGGACCGGGTAACCCTGGCTAATGGCAGCGGTGGCAGCAAAGGCGATCGCCATGCCGAGAATGCCCAGCAGGTTGCCCCGCTTGGCGGTATCCGGCTGCGATAGCCCCGCCAGACTGAGAATAAACAGGGCGCTGGCGACAATGTAGGCGGTGGGAATGAGGTTATTTTCCATATCCTTGGGGAGTGCGTGGGCAGTCAATTTTGAACTTTGAATTCAAAAGGCAAAATGTAAAGTTCAAAAGGAATTAATTATTTGTGAAACATATTCAGCATGCGCTGGGACACCATAAAGCCCCCGGCGATGTTGACGGTGCCGAGGAACAGGGCGATCGCCCCCAGGATCGTCATGGGTGAGGTGATATCGCTGGAAATCTGGAGCATGCCGCCGATGATGATGATGCCGCTAATGGCGTTGGTCACACTCATCAGCGGGGTGTGAAGCGAGGGGGACACATCCCAAATCACCTTCCAGCCCAAAAAGCTGGCTAGGACAAAGACCGTCAGATGGGTCATAAAGGAGGCGGGGGCCCAGAGGCCAATGGCCACACAGACCAGGCCAATCAGTACAGGCCAGAGGAGCTGCGCATACCAGGGTTGGGGGGCCGGGGCAGCGGCTACGGCGCTGGGAGATGCTGCCTGGGCGCTGGGGGTGGGGGCAGGAGCCTCGACTTTGGGGGGTGGCCAGGTGACCTGGCCGTTATGGATGACGGTGGTGGCGCGAATCACCTGGTCTTCCATGTCAATGGAGAAATTTTCGGCCCCGCCCAGGTCGCTGAGCAGGTGCACCAGATTGTTGCCGTAGAGTTGGCTGGCCTGGGCGGCCATGCGGCTGGGCAGGTCGGTCAGGCCAATGATGGTGACGCCGTGGTGGCTAATCACCTGGCCGGGCTGGGTAACTTCGCAGTTGCCCCCCTGTTCTGCGGCCAAATCCACCACCACCGAGCCCGGCTTCATGCTCTCCACCATTTCCTGGGTGATCAGCAGCGGCGCTTTTTTGCCGGGGATCAGCGCCGTGGTGATGATGATATCGACATCCTTGGCCTGCTGGGCAAACAGGGCCATTTCGGCGGCGATAAAGGCCGGGCTCATCACCTTGGCGTAGCCGCCCTCGCCACTGCCGTCTTCTTCAAAGTGCAGCTCTAGAAACTCTGCCCCGAGGCTCTGCACCTGTTCCTTGACCACCAGGCGGGTGTCAAAGGCCTTGACGATCGCCCCCAGGCTCTTGGCCGCACCAATGGCCGCCAGCCCCGCCACGCCGACCCCAATCACCATGACCTTGGCCGGAGGCATTTTGCCGGCGGCGGTAATCTGCCCGGTGAAGCAGCGGCCAAAGTGGCTTGCGGCTTCAATCACCGCCCGGTAGCCGCCGATGTTGGCCATTGAACTGAGGGCATCGAGCTTTTGGGCGCGGCTGATGCGGGGGACAGAATCCATCGCCAGTACGGTGCTGCCCTGTGCCGCCAACTCGGCCAGTAGGTCAGGGTTTTGAGCAGGCCAGATAAAGCTCGCCAGGGTGGCTTCGGGCTTTAGCAGGGTGGCTTCGTGGCAGTTTAGCTCGGGGTGCCACTGGGGCGATCGCACCTTGAGCACCACATCCGCTGCCTGCCACAGACTGGCGGCATCGGGCACCAGGGTGCAACCAGCCCCTGCGTAAGCGCTGTCAGGAAAGCTGGCCCCGGCCCCGGCCTGGGTCTCCACCAAAACCTCAAAACCTAGCTTTTGGAGTTTTTTGACGGTGTCGGGGGTAGCGGCCACCCGCTGTTCCCCCGCAAAAATTTCCTTAGGAATACCAACCCTTAACGCTGTGGGAGCAGGCTCTGCTGGGTTTACCACAGATTTTTCTTGGGGTGCTGAAAGGGTCATAGGTGATTACTACCGAAATGGCCTAAACAAAACAAACACGAACATAAACAAAGAGAGCGGCAATGAAGAAACTAGCGCCATCCAGGCAACATCCTTCAAAAACCCTATTGCCAGTGGGTTAACATCCAGACCTAACTGGACCCTAGCGACCAAATCGAACCCCTCCCTGGCGCTTCCCTGGGCTGAAGGATGTTCAGGTTAAACCCCAGCCAGAGCTTGACCCGAAATGCCCCCGCAGCAAGCCATAGTTGCCCAGCTGTGCCGATTCATAAACAACCAGCAGGAGAGATCTCAGCCCTTACCATGAGCCGAAATGCTTATCTGCACTTATCTGCACCGGCTTCACTGAATAAAACATCAGCCAAAGCGTCAACACAGATTTATCTACCATCAGCCCTAAATCCTTGAGATGGCCTAGATATTCAGATTGTTTTTTGATTTCAATAAAACGCAACAATTCAGCGAAAATTAGCCTGGCTTATTCCCAGGCATAGTAGAAGCTACACCAGCCTCTGTGGGCAAAGCTTCAAGAATATTTTATGTGTTTTGAAACCATGATGATTGATCGGTGTCAATGGAAAACAAACTAAATCTATGCCTAGAAGTAGAGTTTCGGCAGCGGGAAAACCGTCGCCCCCAAGGCCGGCTTAGAATCAGATCTTTCCTTGTGTTTTAGATGCGTTTTGGCGATTGCCAGATGGGTCAGGCCAAAGGGTCTCAGTCTGCCGAGTCGGGCACCAGGGCCTGGACCAATTCTAAAAATCCGTCGACCTCAGGGGCGTGGGTCACGTAGGCGGGACAATGACCCAGACGGGGCAAGTAGTCTTTTACGTTAGCGACCCCCACCGCGTGGGGAAAGAGCGTCGGGTTGAACAGGCTCTCGTCGTTGGGGCTATCGCCCAGGGTAATCACCTCTGCGGCAACAATCGGCTCAAAGTGGCGCTGCAAGACCCGCTGCAACCCTGCCGCCTTAGACTGGCCCAGGGTAAACAGATGGCACTGCACGGTGCTGTAGGTAAAGCCCCAGCCGAGGGCCTGGCAAACCTCGGCCATGGCCTCTAAATCGGTCGGGGAGAGCCCCTCCACGTCGAAGGTCCAGTCGGTAAGGCGAAACCGGTTGTCGTCAGATTCTTTCAGTTGAGGCCACCGCTGCTGGAGCTGCAAGAATACCGTCGCCAACTGCTGGCGGTGGGCGGCCAGGTCGGGGAGATCGACCAGGGGTTCAGGCGAGCCAGTTTGGGGAAAATAAACTCCGCCGTTTTCGGCCATGGCCCCCACTACGGGCAGGTAGTGGGCCAGGCCATTGACCCACCCGGCCGAGCGCCCGGTGACAATCACCACAGGCCACCCGGCCCGCTGGAGCCGCTCTAGCCCTTTTAGCAGAGCAGCGGTAAACTTGCCCTGACGGGTCAGGGTGCCATCCATATCGGTGGCCAGCAGCTTCAGGGCCCCAGCCCTGATTAGCCCGTCAGCGGGTAATGGTTGAACGTTGCCCATCGGGCCTACATTTCGAAACTACAGAACCATAGAGGCTATGAGCACGTTAGCACCCGATCAGCGCAACTACTACTATCTTTTAGAGGGCGGGCGGGCAGGGGTGCACAAGCCCATTTTGGCGGCTCTCTACGCGGTGCACAATCAGCCCCAACTCACCGATGGGGAGACGGGGCTAGGCATTTCCCCAGTCAACCAGGTCGAGATGGCAGAGGTAGATACCTTCCCGGCCCAGGTCCAGTACGGGGCCAATACCCTACGCAGTCTCACCAACGGGCTGATTGAACAGGGCTGGAGCGGTGCTGACATCTGGGATGCCAGCGTGGGACGCTACAGCGATCGCTTTCTTGAGGCCGTCTCGAAGGGGTTTACCCCAGGGGCGGGCGATCGCGATGCGGCCCAGCTCGAACCCAGCGATGCCGCGGCCCTACTCCAGGCCTACTTAGACGACATCGGCACCGACTACAGCGGGGCTCAGCTGCCCCAGAGCTTGGCTAAGCTCGACCCGGCCCTGCTGGCCTTTGCCGAGCGGGTCTCCCCCAACTACGGACGGCTCGACTTTCAGCGGGATGCCCTGGTGGAGGCGGTGCGGCTGTGGCGACAGCTCAACACCGCGGATGCGGTCTACGAAGCCCTAGGGGTGCCCGTAGTCGACCAGGTGCCCGACGAAGCCGCCCTCGACAATGCCCTGGTGGCGTTTATGCAGTCGGCCACGCGCTACTACTCGGGCTACCCCAACCAGCGGGAGGCGCTGATTCGCCTAGTGCAGTTGTGGCGGACCATGGATGCGCGGGAGGAGGCGATCGAGTGGCTGCTCACCCACGACCCCTTCGCCACCGAAACCAACCTGGAGATTGTGGATCCGGCGCTGATTGCCTTTGTGCAAAAAATTCCAGAGACCTACAGGGGCCAGGGCGATCTGCGCTTTGCCCTGACCGAAGGCTACCGGCGCTGGTTTGGCCTCGACTCGCGCACCATCGCCATCCAGCGGCTGGGGGTCAATCCCAACGACCTGGTCCAAAATACAGAAAACCAGGCGGCCCTGGTGGCTGCGGCCCGCACCCTAGACCGCGCCCTGATCGAGTTTGCCACCGGCATTCCCACCGCCTACACCCCCACCGAGCAGCAGCGGGAGGCGCTGATCCGCCTAGTGCAAATCTGGCGGCGGCTGGGGGGGCGCATCCCCGCGATTCAATCGCTGTTTGAAGACCTGCGAAGACTGGAGCGGGCATCGCCCTCCTCCCCAGAGGCCATGCCCGCCCCCGTGGCGACCCCCGCCCCCCCCCGCCCTGTCCGGTGGACGCCCAGCAACCTTCAGCTCGATGCCAGCATTGTTCCCAACGGCAACTTTACCTGGGCGGAGGCCACCCGGGGAGGCGCTCGCATGCCCCCCAACCAGGCCACGGTAGACGCCATTGTGCGCATTGCCACCCTGGCCCAACAGGCCCGCGATCGCATCGGTCGCCCCTTCCTGATCACCAGCTGGTACCGTCCAGCAGAAATTAACCGCCGGGTGGGTGGAGCCTCCCAAAGCCGCCACATCGTGGGCGATGCCATCGACTTTTACTGTGTGGGGCTCACCGGCAACCAGGTCTACTGGTCCCTCGACCCCTGGTGGCCGGGAGGGTTGGGCCGCTATAGCCGGTTTCCCTCCCTGGTGCATTTAGACGCCCGCAGCACCAAGGCGCGGTGGACCCATTAGGGTTAAACCATGGCTAGCCATTCTTTGCCTCTCTATCCAACCCATGGGGACAGCGTGATCTATCGCTTTACCAGTCCACCCCTGGCCCTGCGCGATCGCCTGGGGGCTATGCTTGAGGCGGTGATCATTGGCGATCGCTGGGCAACCCACCGGCACGGTACCCCAGACAGCGCCGATCCCAGCTGGCCAGGGGCGTTCCTGGAGGCCATCCACGCTTGCATTCAGGACTATGGGTTAGTTCACCCGGCCTGGCAACCCCGCCTGCGGAGTCTAGGGGCTCCCGCAGCGGTGGCCATCGTCGCCTTTCCCCATCTTTGGCTCCAGGCCGACGCCTACCGCCACCACCAAGCATCCGTGGATCGCTGGGTGAGCAACCTAGGGGTATCGGCGGCGGCCACTCAGACCTGCCACGGCCTCTTTGAGGTGCTCACCCAAGCGATGGGAGAGGCAGTGGCGGGGCCTGGAACCACGCTTCGAGGCGGGGGAGGGGATGATTCTCCGGAGCACTGGGGCGACGTGCTGGGGTCGGCTGTAGCCCTCGTGGCCCAGAGCCAGGGGCAGTTGACAACGGCTCTACGGATCGCTCACCAGCGGCACTCCCCTCCCTCGACCATCGCCCTGGTCGGCCTACTGGTCGGGCTAGCCGGAGGCCGCGCCAGCCTTGGGGCCAGTCTGCGGCAGCGTTGGCTGGTCGACCCTTGCCCGGTCGGGGTTGACCCATGGCAGGGACTCCAGGCTGATACCCTGGAGCGGTTGACCGCCGATCTCTACGCCCGCTGGGCCGGTGCAAAGGAGCAATCCAGTGCACCCCAGTCTAGGCTCGGCTAGGTCGGCAGGTTTGAGCTGCGCTCCAGCGGAGGTCCTAGCCGCCGCTTATAATGGCTCTAGAGACATTGGAAAGGGTGCAAAGCCCTGGCCTGAGCAAGGCTTTATCCTGCTTGGGAAAGGACGTCTTCAACGGATAAATCTTCGAGGGCATTGGCCTTGACTGGCGCTGCTTAAACTGTCTTAACCTATGAAGACAATTCAAGAATTTGTGGCTGCAGTTGAGCGCTGGTGGCCCCTGGAAAAACAACCCACGGGGCCACAACTGCGCCATACCCCTGTGTCAGAGCAATCGTCCCCCTCGGCCCTCGGCCCAGGCCAGCGGAGCCTAGACCCCGAAACCCTGACCTCGAACCAACTCCAGGGGCTCTCGAGACGGCATCCCCAACCCTGCCTGCCCCGCCGCCGCCGCAAGGGCATTCGCCATCCCAAACTGGTTTTCACCCTGACGGTGCTAACCCTGACGGCGGTGCTCGGGCAACGCTTTTATAACCAGCCAGGACTCCAGGTGGGCAGCATCGCCCCCAACGCCATCTTTGCCCCCGATAATGCCCGCGTAGAAGATACCGATACCACCGAAGCGCGGCGGCGTGATGCCCGCAATGGGGCCCTGCGGGTGCTCCGCATTGAAGAGGCAACGAATGACGCCGTGCTGCGATCGCTCAACAATCTGATGGCCCAGATAGGGGACCTGCGCCACCAGGCTGGAGTGGTTCCCTTTGTGCCTACCGGCGTGCTATCTACCCAGGTGCAGACCTACCTGCGCCGCTCCGACGATGCCACCTGGCTGAAGCTACGCAGCCTCATCGATCCCCTGGCCAACGACAGTCTGCGGGGCGATTCCATTGATCTAGAAGCCCTGCTGCGCAACCAAACCCTCACCCCCGATCAGCGGGTGGCCCTCGGGGAGCTCTGGGCCTACGCCCAGCGCTCGAGCCCCAACGATCTGGCCAAGCTGCTCAAGGCGATCGAGACGGCTCGGCAACAGTATCAACAGGCAATGGCCAACTTCACCCTGCTGGCCTCCCAGGTGGAAGGCATCTCCGCCAGTCCCCAGCTGTTTGACCAGCCCCCCCAGGCCTGGGCCGACGCCCAGATTGATATACGCAGTGCGGCCATGCGAATGCTAGCCCAGGGGATTACTCCCGGCCTGCCCCCAGAGGTCCTAGACCAGGCGGTTCATCTCCAGCTCAAAGACACCCTGCCCCGCGCCGTTGAGCCCCTAGCCCGCGAGGTTTTGCTCACCTCTCTCCAGCCCAACCTAGTAGAAGACACCGATCGCACTCGACTCCAGGCCGACATGGCCGCCGAGGCCGTCAAGCCGGTGTTTGTCGAGGTGCAGCGGGGCGAACTGATCGTTAACGTTGGCGACCCGATTACCCAGAGCAACTTTGTGCTGCTCGATAATTTCAACCTCAGCCAGCGCCGTTTTAACTACTGGGGGCTGGCCATGTTTGGCGGGCTGGTGGCCGTCGGGGTGGGCCTTTTTCTGCTGGTCGAGCACTGGGTGCCCCAGCGCCTGCGCCAGCAAGACTACCTGCTGATTACCGCCATGGTGGTCAGCACTGGGGTGATGCAAATGGTGGGGGTGGCCGCCTACGGATTGCCCGCCATAGGGCTGTTGGCGGGCAGTTTTTACGGCCCCGCGCTGGGGGGCACCCTGGTGGTACTGGTGGCCCTCCTGCTGCCCCTGGGCGCTACGGTCAGCGGTATTTCCTTTATGGCGGGGGCGGCGGGGGCCTTTGTCTGCAGTCTCCTGGCCGCACGCATGCGATCGCGGGAAGAATTGGCCCTGCTGGGGGGCAGTGTAGGCCTGACCCAGGGGGTGGCTTACCTACTGCTGACCCTGGTGGTCAGCCCCGTTTCGCTAATTTCCGCCTGGTCGGGCATGCTCACTGGAGCGGCGCTGCAAGGCATTTACGGCGTTATTTCCAGCGTGGCGGCCCTGGGCCTCAGTCCCTACCTAGAGCACCTCTTCGACCTGGTTACCCCCATTCGCCTAGCAGAGCTATCCAACCCTAACCGGCCCATGCTCAAGCGACTGGCCTCGGAGGCACCGGGCACCTTTCAGCACACGGTGTTTGTGTCGAGCCTGGCGGAGGCCGCTGCCCGCGCCCTGGGCTGTAATGTTGAGTTGGTCAGGGCCGGCACCTTGTACCACGACATCGGCAAAATGCACGATCCCCAGGGCTTTATTGAAAACCAGATGGGTGGCCCAAACAAACACGACATCCTAAACGACCCCTGGCTCAGCGCCGATATCATCAAAAAGCACGTCACCGAAGGGCAGGTGATGGCCCGCCGCTGTCGACTCCCCAAGGCAGTGCAGGCCTTCATCCCTGAGCACCAGGGCAGCATGATGATCAGCTACTTCTACCACCAGGCCCAGGAGATGGCCAAAGAGGACCCCACCCTGACGGTGAAGGAAGCTGACTTTCGCTACGATGGCCCCATCCCTCAGTCGCCCGAAACAGGCCTGGTCATGCTGGCTGACTCCTGCGAGGCGGCCCTGCGATCGCTGACTGAAGCCACCCCCGACGAAGCCCTAGCCATGGTCAACCGCATTCTCCGGGCCCGCTGGAAGGACAATCAGCTGGTTGAATCGGGCCTCACCCGCGACCACATGACCCTAATCGCCAGTATTTTTGTGCAGGTGTGGCAGCAGTACAACCACAAGCGCATTGCCTACCCCAAGGCGGCCCTAGCGCCCAAGGCGGTCTAGGTGAACGGCCTTTGGCACCGCCTCCGGCAGCTGGGGCTGGCCCTTTTTCTGGCCCTTTTGCTGCTGCTGCTCTGGGCTAAGCCCGTTCTCGCATCTGTGTACACCTACCACGAGCAGCCGGGGCAAACCACCTACCGCTCGCGCCAAAGTCTGCGCGACCAAACCGACCTGGCCTGGCAGGCCACGGTCTTTAAGCGCTACCTCGATGGCAATTTGCAGGGGGTTTACCTGCGGCTGGTGGGTTTCCCAGGGCAGCGGGTTGTCAATGCCACCGGCCCGTTAGCGATCCAAACAGGCACCTCGGCCCAGTGGCAAGTCCCCTACAGCCTCGATCCACAGCTCCAGGCATTGCCCGAAAATGTGGCTCAGTATGATATTGCAGCATTGCTGAGTCAACTTCAGGGGGCCATTCCGCTGACCCTCGTGGTGCCCCTCGTGGCGGCCGCCCCCGCCCGGCTGGTGGTGGCCCCCTACGTGGTAGCCGAGTGGCTTGAGATCCAGTCCATGACCGATGCAGCCCAACCGAGTCGGCCCTCGATCAGACCCGATAGCCCCTATGGCCGATGTTCAGCCCTTTGGGCGGAAGCCCCCAGGGTGGGGCATCTGGCGATCGCCCCCTATTGGGCTAGGATCTGCCCCTCGCGACCTCTACTCCGCAGCCAGTGACGCATCAAAATCACCACGATGGCCAGGTTAAGCGCAAACAGAAGCACCTTACCAGGGGAGGAATGATGCAGCACCTCGTAAATTTCCAGGGGCAGCAGGGCCGCCACCAGAGCAATAAACAGCGGCTCTGCCCAGGTCATCCCAATCCACAGCCCCACCGCCGCACACTCAATTAGCAGACCATAGACACCGGTCAGGGCGGCAATTTTGCCTAGCCGCTGGGGCGTCGCCTGGGACAGATGATCGACCAACCAGCGCACTAGGCCGTACTCCGCATTAAGCAGGTCCCGATCGGCAAAGGCGACCACCTCGTCGTGGTAGCCCCAGCCCAAAATAGAAATCACCGAGATGGCCAGCATCAGCCCGCCAAACAGCATTTTCTTCAGCACCAGCAGCTTGATCAACAGGGTAGGCGACTCACTGGGTTTAGCAATCATTAGCGGTCATCCTGGCAACTCTCATAGGTTCAGGATATCGCCCCATCCCCCCAAAGCCACCGTGGCTGAGGCTACCGATGCGATCGCTGCACCCGCCAGGGATATTCAAAAAGGCGCCTTGTCCTCGAGCAGCCCATAGATTTCAGGCCACCGGCAGGGCAATTCGGCCACCCCCCTAACAGGGTCAGTCTGGCCAGCAGGTCAGAGGGTTTAAAAAATAAAAAGCCGGGTAAGGCGCTATCACTGAGGAGCGAACCTCCACAATGTCCTGTGGCCCTACCCGGTCTCAGCTTTGGAGCACACGCGAGTCTACAGGATGTTTTGATAGTCGGCTATAGACCAGAATTAGCCAATACATGAAAGTTCTGGAAAGTTCTGGATCTTGTTCTGGAGTAGCAAAAACCAGACTGTTTTAGCCAAGAACCGGGTCAAAAACGCTTCTTCTATGAATCTACCCATAAATTTATCAAATCAATCTCCAGATTGAGGAACTTTCTTAGGGTTAGTGCGTCTTCTCCGACCAACCTAGCCCTAACGACGTCAGTGGATCCAATCTTCCGCTGTCTGAGCCAAGGCGTTCACGCAGGGGCTCGGCCGAGAAAGCCAAAATCCAGGGGAGATATTCCCTCGCTCCTCTGGGGTTGACGGCACCTATGATGCCGCTCAGGGAATGGTCACCTAACGACCTATCCGAGTCTGGGGACCTAGCCCAGGCGATACCCGGAAGACAGCCCAACCTTGCCGCCTGCCAACGTTGACGGTGACAACCGTCAACGTTGCGAAAAACTAAGTAACGCAACGGTACGTACCAATCCCTGACTAACTCTCCCTGCTCTGGCAACTCGTCAGGTTAGGATGATTTTGCTCATTTCATCCCAACAGGTTTATGGTCGTCATCGGTTTGATTTTTGTGATCGGTCTTACCCCAGCCATCGTTTCGGCCTGGCTGAGTGTGCGGGCTGACCAAGCCGAAAAATCTAGCGACACCTCGGCCATGGCGACCGGGCTCAGCCAGGGCATGCTCAAGCTGATCGACGGCAACACCGACATGCACTTTATCGAAGGCCTGGGTTACATGATGGGCGACATTACCTGCGAGCAAAATGCGCGATCGCCCTACCTACGCTGTGCCGTTAACCCCATGGGTCCCTGCGACGGATGCAGCAGCTATGCTCCCAAAGTCTTCGATCGGCAGGTTTAACCCACAGCCCTTCTGGGCCATGGCATGGACAAGGCACCTGGGGTTTTCCTAGGTGCCTTGTTTAATAGCCAAGTGTCTGCGGCACGGCAGGCATCACGCTTCTCCTAGGCAGCAAAAACCACAAGCTAGGACGCCTACGATACAATCATTAAGATAATCCTCTAAACCCCGACCGGAATACCGGGGTTTATGGGAGAATGGGGTTCATGAAGGTTGAACAATACTTTTTTGCCCCTGACGAGAGAGATTAACGGAGATTAGATATGGCGCTTCAACTTGGCGATCAAGTACCTAACTTCACCCAGCAAACCAGCGAGGGTGAAATCGACTTTTACACCTGGGCTGGCGATAGCTGGGTGGTGCTGTTTTCCCACCCAGCCGACTATACCCCCGTCTGCACCACTGAGTTGGGCAGCGTGGCTAGGCTCAAACCCGAGTTCGAAAAGCGTGGCGCTAAGGTCATTGCCCTCAGCGTAGACAGCGCCGATTCCCACCAGGGCTGGATTGGCGACATCAACGAAACCCAGGGTGTGACGGTTAACTACCCCATCATTGCCGACGACGACAAGAAGGTCTCTGACCTCTACGGCATGATTCACCCCAATGCCAACGCCAAAGTCACCGTGCGCAGCGTGTTTGTGATTGACCCCAGCAAAAAGCTGCGGCTCACCATCACCTATCCGCCGAGCACCGGGCGCAATTTTTCTGAAATCTTGCGGGTGATCGACTCCCTACAGCTGACCGACAACTACAGCGTTGCCACCCCCGTAGATTGGAAAGATGGCGACGATGTAGTCGTAGTCCCAACCATTCCGACCGAAGAAGCCAAGCAGCGCTTCCCCAAGGGCGTGACCGAAATCAAGCCCTACCTGCGCATGACCCCCCAGCCCAACAAGTAGATTCGGGCTATGTACCTGATCGGGGCGTACTGCGGTGCGCCCTTTTTTTATGCCAAGTTGGGTAGAAGCCGAGGGCGATCGCTGTATTACACTAGCGCTAGCGACGCATTCTATAGGTACAGTGTGTTAGACGAGCAGGCTAAGAAAACGCTTTTGCGCAAAATTCCCCACGGCCTCTATATCTGTGGTGTGAAAGATGGGGATGACCTCAACGGCTTTACCGCTAGCTGGGTGATGCAGGCATCCTTTCAGCCCCCCCTGGTGGTAAATTGCGTCAAAAACGACTCCACCTCCCACGCCATGGTCAAGGCCAGCGGTGTGTTTGCCCTCAGCTTTCTCGAGGCTGGGCAGAAGGATCTGGCCCAAAACTTCTTCAAACCCCTGCGCCGAGTCGGCAACAAATTTGAAGACATTGAGTTTTACCCCGGCCCCGAAACCGGCTGCCCCGTAATCAAAGATTCCCTGGGCTATGTCGAGTGCCGAGTGATCAGCTCCGTTGAGCACGGTGACCATACCGTCTTTGTCGGCGAAGTCGTCGGTGCCGCCATCCATCGCGACGGCGAACCCCTGTTGTTGGAGAGCACTGGCTGGAACTACGGGGGTTAGGAGTTTAGTTGAAGTCAGTCACCTGAGTACACAAGAATGTCCGCTAGAATTACCAGTAACTCTGTACTATTTCTAGGTGGACGCATGATGACTGATAAAAAAGATGGTCAGATCAACTTTGTTGGATGGGCGGCTGTTATAACATCCTGTGCTGGTGTTATAACAGCCGTTGGCTTTTCAGACTTCTTCCCTGACTTGGTTAAGCATTACTTTATTGCCCCGTCATCACACTCCAGTTCTTTCGGAGAGGATCAGAGTGTTCCGCCTAGTGCCCAAGATAGCTTGCCTACTCCCAGCTTTGCCGCTGCTTCAGCTGAGACTAGAACATCGCCGGTTGACGCAGTCCTAAGCCTTCGGCAGGGTATGGATTATGCAGAAGCGAGAAATAAACTTCTTAGTTCTGGGTGGATGCCAGTTGAGGATAAATTGTCAGGCGCAGAGTCGGCAGGCGACGTGTTCGTGAGCTCTCAAACAACTATGCCACCGGGGAAAATTTTTTCGGAAATTTCTTGCCAAGGTACGGGCCTGGGTTTGTGTTTTGGAAAGTTTCAATTGGAAGGTGGCCGCTCTCTTCAAGTAACTGTTGCAGGTCAGCTTTCTGATCACTACACTCTGCTGTTCCTTGATAGCAGCTTCTATATTGAACCTTCAAAGGCTACTCTCGATGTTATCGATCAACTAAAGCCCGGTCTTCAGTACAGAAAAGTAGAGCAACTTTTGATCTCGGAAGGATGGCAAACATATATAGTAAATCCAATGCATAGGCAGAATGAGCTGCCTGAGAACTCCCAGGGTTTTCTAGAAGACTTTGCGCACTTTGAAGACTGTGCATGGGATGACTATGGCGATATTTACGAATGTCGATTTATTCTTTCTACAGCGGGAGGAATAAGGCTTACTATTGTGACTGACGTTGAGAGTGATAGAGCTTATTACGAGCCAACTCTAAAGAACTGGACTCTAGAATAAGATTAGTAGTCTCTATTCTTTAAACGCTATGCCCTGGTTGACTGACAAAAGTTGGTTGCAGGAGGCGGAGCGCCTTGCTGTGTCGTAGTTTCAGAGATTGAAGAGATGAAGGGGGAGGCAGCGTTCTAAGCTTAGATACCACTCAAAACCATGAACGCTGTGAAAAAAAACT
>JBGSNT010000329.1:0-15266 GCA_041739575.1 Nodosilinea sp.
GACGAGCGCAAAGAACGCCTCGATGACTTTCAGTCGTTCCTGGAGTCAGCGCTGCTGACCATGATTGTGGGCTCGGGGGCCAATAGCTCGGTGATGACCCAAACCATTCGCTCGATTCTGGTACTGGCCCTGAATGCCTTCTTTGCCGATGCCTCAATTCAGCGACGCTATTTGGAGGCGATGGAAGGTCGCTTAGGCTCAGCGGCCTGGGCACAGATGCCCACACTGGCTGACTTCCTCGACTTCTGCACACCTGAACAACTGGATCTCAACCAGGTGGGCGGCAATATCGCGAAGGCTCTGGACATGATTGATCTACGGCTCAGGTTCTGGCTCTCTAGCCGCGTGGGACGGGCGATTTCTGCTCCCTCCAGCTTTCCCACCGATGCGCAACTGCTGGTCTTTGCCCTGCGCAATCTCTCTAACGAAGAAGATGCCGCTGTGCTGGCCCTTTCCGCCTATGCCGCTGCCCTGCGGCGAGCCCTAGAAGCCCCAGCGTCCATCTTCTTTATTGATGAAGCCCCCATTCTGTTTGAGTTTGACGAAATTGGAGCCCTGATTGGCCGTCTCTGCGCCAACGGCGCCAAGGCCGGGATTCGGGTGATTATCTCAGCTCAAGATCCCGATACCGTCCATAAATCGCCCGCCAGCGCCAAGATTTTCCAGAACCTGACCACTCGCCTAATTGGCCGCATTCAGCCCATGGCGGTGGATAGCTTTGAGCGCATTCTCAAATATCCCAAAGCCGTCATCAGCCGCAACGCCAGCGAGAGCTTCTTTCCCAAACGGGAGGGCATTTACAGCCAGTGGCTGCTCGATAACAACGGTCTCTACACCTACTGCCGCTACTATCCCGCCTTTGCCCAGTTGGCTGCTGTGGCCAACAACCCCGATGAGCAGACGACTCGGGATTTAGTGCTGCGCCATGCCCCGGATACGTTCACGGGACTGGCGGAGTTTGCCCGACTGCTGGTGCTCTCGATTCAGTCGGGTGAACCCCTCTCGGTGATTACAGAGCGCTGGTTTGCTGAGCGCAATCCCCATCCTGAAGTTCCCTTGTTTCCGCTCAATTCCCTACCCACTGGAGGTCATTCATGAACCCGCGCCTTCGCATTGCCCTCGTTCCCATCCTGGCCACTACCCTGCTGGTGTCACCGATGAGACCTGCCGCCGCCTCCCAGGTGGACACAACCTTCACCGATATCTTCGGCATTTTCCGCCAGGCCTTTGAGACCAGCAAAACCTATATCGAGCAAACCCTCTCTGGCCTACTCACGCCGCTGCCTGGCGATCTAGAGGGCGTGATCCAAAACGCCCTGGGAGATCTGGGCCTGGTTGACCCCAATCGGGTACGTTCTGAAATCTCGACGGAACTAGCGACCATCCTAGAGGGCGATCTAGCCCAGTCCGACAGCATCTATGCAGGCCTTGAAACCGCCAATGAAGTTGACCGGCAGCTCACCCGCGCCCAGGTCGATGCGGTGCTGGGCCAGAGCGGACAAGCGGCCACCCGCGACAAAATCACCTGGATTGAAGACACCATCGGCCAGGTGCAGCAGCACGCCGACTCAGCCCAGACCGCTGTGTCCACCCAGGCGGCGATCAAGCAGATGGCGCAGCAAAATACGCGTCAGTCAGAAATTCTGGGGGCGGTGCAGTCAGAACTGCTGCAATCTCGCCAGGATGCCCAATTGACCAACCTCAACCTGGCCAACATGTCGCAAAACCTGGATCAAGAGGCCCGTGCCCGTCGCCTGCAAGAGCTGGGCAATGCCCTCGACACGCTGCAAATTAGCGCCCAGGCCCGTTTGTTCTAGACGTCTGTTCGTCATGACGTCAATTTAGACGTGAATCCCCATGCTGCTGGATTGGCCCATCTCACCCATTGCCCAGTTACCCCGCGATACCGCCGACATCATTGAGGGTGGCGCTGTCGCGTCTGAAGCCGTGGCCGAAAGCTGGAACCAGCTCTGGGAGAGCGTGCTTCAGGGGGGCCTTTACTTTGCCCTGGCTCGGGTTGGGGTCTTGTTTGCTGTGGCTACCCTGCTCCTATTTATGACCCAGTGGACACGGCAGATGGTGGAAGGGGAAAGCAGCCGCGCCTACGCCGATTTCATCTGGCCGCTACTGGTGATTGTGCTGCTCTCTAACAACGGCGATCGCCTGGCGGCCATTACCCTGGACATCCGCAACTACATCAACCAGGTGAATCAGGACGTCTTGTCCTATACCGCTGCCGATATTCGCCTGCAAGAGGCCTATCAGGCGGCGGTCTTGGAGGGGTCAGTCGAGCAGACTATTATCCAGCGCCGCAACCAGTGCTATGAACTGCAAAACCCGGAAGAGCGGGCGAATTGTATTGAACTGGCGGCGATTGAAGCCCGCGAGTTTATCGAAGACTACCGCGCCAGAACCGGCAATCCCAATGCTCTGTCCCGTGCGTTGGAGGCGGCTCAGGCCGGGGATAATCCCCTCGATTCGGGCCTGCGGTTTGGGGGAGCGCTGATGGGCTCAGGCTTTCAGACCGTGACCCGAGGCCTGTTGATGGCGCTGCACATCGCTTTTCAGTGGCTGATTGAAGCATCGCTGTTGCTGACAGCAACCCTGGGGCCGCTGGCCGTGGGCGGCTCCTTACTGCCGGTGGGGGCCAAACCACTGTTCGCCTGGCTAACGGGGTTCTTTTCCTTGGCCATTGCCAAACTCAGCTTCAACATCCTCTCGGGCTTGGTCTCCCTGGCGGTACTCAATGCCGGGGATTCCCATCCCCTGATTGCCCCCTTCTTTCTCGGCCTGCTGGCTCCTATTCTCTCGCTGGCTCTAGCGTCGGGCGGTGGCATGACGGTCTTTGGAGCCTTGACCAGTACCGCTGGGGTAATCGCGGGGACGGGGGCCATGGGTGGCATCGCTCGTGCCCCTGGCTACTCGGGCCGACGGCGGGCCTACCGCGTGCGTCGCTGACCTCACTCACAAGGACATATCCCATGGTGCAGTTGATTGAGAAACGCAATACCAACTATCTACCCCTGTTTGTTTTGGGCAGCGTGGGATTGCAGCTGGTGATGCTGGTGGTCTTGTTTCTTCAGGCCGGTGCCCTGAGCCGTCTCAGCCGTCAGGATGCCCCCACTCTGGTGCAAATGCAGGACGGGCAGGCCATTCGAGTCGGCACCATGGGCTCTCGGGAGCGTACCCCAGAGACGATTCGGCGCTTCGTCAATGACACCCTGGTGCTGATGTTCAACTGGAGCGGCAGCCTGCCTGCCACCACGGCAGAAGAAGCCAGTCAACCCAGGGCCGACCCTGGCCTACCGATTGAGGTGGAACGGGGCAGGCGAAATATTGCCACCGCCAGTTGGCAAGCCAGCTTTGCCTTTTCCGAAGACTTCCGCCAGGACTTTCTGAAGCGGGTAGCCGAACTGACACCACCGGGGGTCTTCACCGGCACGAGTCAGGTAGTGATGGTGATCAACCACGTCGGCAGCCCCGAGGTGGTTGGGGAGGGCCGTTGGAAGGTGGCGGTGGTGGCTCATCTCTATGTCTTTAACGACGCTAATGTCCTGGGCCAAGCCATTCCCTTTAACCGGGAGGTGTTTGTCGAGGCCGTCACCGCGCCAGCTGTGCCCGATGGTGATACCCCCCTGGAGCAGGCCATCTACAGCATTCGCCAAACCGGCCTGCAAATCTATGCCATCCGCGAACTTGAACGGGAGGACTTGTGATGACGACACCCAATAATCTGTGGGACGACCAAGAGATGGCCGACCTGGTTGGACTCCACCTACCAGAACCTGCCGCTACCGAAGCACAGGATGCTTACCCAGTTTCATCCGTCACCACCCTGGAGCCAGAACCCCTTCTGGATGCTGAGGATATTGACGGGCAGGCCTTACGAGATCGCAAGCCTAAGCTATCTCTGGCAGCTAACCCCTTCACCAAGCTGGGTGTTGTCGCCGCTGGAACGGGTCTAGTGATCGGGGTTTTAGCCGTCTTCACCAGCGGGGTAATGAAAAATGGCTCTCCACCGGCTGAAGAGGTGCAAGCTGATTTCCCAGAACCTATGGTCGAGGGAGAGGAGCTGAGTGCCACCGATGACCGGGGACAGTTGCTGACTGATTTAGCAATGGGGCGTCAGCAGGCTGAACTGGAAGCTCTGGCCAATGAAGAGCCTCCGGCTCAACCGGAAGCGCCAACCGCCAGGGAAACCCCGGAGTTTTCTCCCGCGCCTCCGCCCCCGTCACGACCATCCCAGTCTGTTGCGGCGCGACCCACCCCAGCACCGCTACCGCCTCGACCAGCCCCAGTCTCTCCGGCTGTTTCAGCTCGCCCCGTGGTGTCCCAACTGGTGTCCCAACCCGTCATCGATCCAGTCGATCCGACAGAACGATGGCTAGCGCTGTCCCATTTGGGGAGCTACGGACAGGGTAGTCCCTTGGCACAGGAACCTTCTGCACCGCTAGTCACAGCAGCTCCAACGCCCGTCCCCGCGTCAGTGGCTCAAGTCAGCACACCATCCCCACCTCGTGACATTAACCATGCCGAAGAAGCGGCCATTCTCCAGAGCCAGCCGGTGGCATCCCCCCCGACATCGCCCCTGCTGCTGACTGGAACCCAGGCCCCAGCCGTACTAGAAACGCCCTTGATCTGGGCGGCGGAGACAGACAGTCCCCAGTTCGTGGTGCAGCTGACAGAACCCTTGCTTGCTGCCAATGGAGAGATCGGCTTACCGGCAGACACATCGCTGGTGGTGCAGGTGACATCGGTGGCAGACAGCGGCCTGGTGCAACTGACGGTAGTCTCGTTCATTCAGGCCGGTCAAGAGATCCCGCTGTCCGCTGGAGCTGTTCAACTACGCGGAGTAGAGGGCACCCCCCTGATCGCTCAGAAGTACGACGATCCAGGCATGGATATTGCTCGCATGGATGCCACGATGGCGACCATAGCCGGGTTATCTCGGGCGGCAGGGTTAGTCAATCGGCCCAAAACCTCCTCGGTCATCACCTCTGTTGGAAGCAGCGCGATCACCCAGGACACTGGGGAGCCTAATCTTCTGGCTGGGATTCTTGAAGGCGCTTTTGAGCAGCTCTCGGGGCAGATGGAGGCACGGAATCAGGCGGCACTGGATGAAATCTTGAATCGCCCTGTCGTCTGGTATCTGCCAACCGGCACTGAGGTCGACGTGTACGTGAATCAAACGGTGGCGCTATGAAAACACGTTGGACTCCCTGGATTGTGGTCGGGGCACTTTCTCTAGCGGTGATTCCCCTCGAATCTGCCCAAGCCCAGTCAGCCTATGCCGTTTCTGCCAGTCATGCCCAAGGGTTAACTGGCAGTCAGGCCCCCGTCATTCACCTGTGGCCTGGATATGGCACCAACCTGAGCTTTATTTCGACGAACGAAAGCATCGTGCGGGTGTGGATCGATGATCCGTCCCGAGTGGCCCTGGATTTTGATCAGCCGCTCTGCCCCACCGCTGCGGAATCAGGCTGTGTCTCGGGTCGGCCCTCCGTGGTTCATCTGAGACGGGTTCAAGGGCTGGCATTCGAGAACTTACCCAGGGCCAGCGGCACGCTGCTGACGGTGATTACCGAGACGGCTGGGGGAGATCGCCGCCTCTACGAATTCCGCATCGCGTTCGGTACTGGCGAGCCAGACTACCACACCGTTGTGGTCAACCCCACCTCCCCCATTCATCCGTTGCTGGGGCCAGGGGATGTGCGCCGAGGGCTTCAGGTAGCTGAATCCAGAGGACTGATCACTCCCAACCAGGATCTGTGGAACCGGCTACAAACCTTTCTGAGGCTAACCCAGGGTGGCCTCGCTGTGCCTGCCGCCGCCGAGCAAGCAGGGGTTTCACCTGAGGTGATCACCCGTCTGGCGCAGTGGGGGGCCAATGCCCGTGACGATCCGCCTTTGAACTCTACTGCGCTCTAGTTTCTCCACTCAGGTTAAAGCCATGACCTTATATTTTTTCAAGCGCAGGCGGCCATGGCGGCCTGTGATCGGGATTCTTGTTCTCATTTTGGCGATCGCGCTCCATGGCTGGCGGGTGCAACCGGCCCACTCCAGCCTTCAACCGGGAACACCTGTGCCCGTAATTCAGGATCAAATTCTAGGCACCAAGCCCGACTGGGTACAGATCACCTTGCGCACCCTGCCAGCGGTGCTGGAATCTGGCTCCTTCGATGCCCCAGCCGAGCTGATTCGACTGCTGGGCTACGACCCGTCTCGGGTCTGGCAGGCTGGCCAAACCGCTGACCAGTACATGCAGCTGGGCGATTTTCAGGAGAGCTTTCAACTCCAGCAGTTCTCGCTGTACGAGATTGCGGCTCTGGCGGGGCTGGATTGGCCTGCCCTGCGGCTGGCAGATTTTGCCCTGGTGGCCTGGCAAACCCTGGGGGATTTGGTGCAGGCGGTGCCTGATTTAGCCAATCGCCCGGTGGAGTCGGTGGCCCTGATCGCCGACCTACTCAAGGGAGAAGTAGACCCGCAAACCGCGATCGCTGAGGTGCTCCAAGATGAGGCCTTGGCGTCACTCAGCCTAGGAAACCTCAGCCTGGAGCAGTACGGGTTAGGGGATATTCCAGGATTGATGGAGGCCCCACTAGAAAGCTTCCGCGACTGGCAACAGTCTGTCATCGACCAGGTGCCGGGTCTCGCCGATGTCCCCTTCGCCAACTTCCCCAACCCCATCGTGGAGCAGGGCGTGGTGGTGGGCCAGGTGGATGTGGTGTTTGGCCCGGCGGAAGGCGATCGCACTAACACCATCAGCGGCAGTTATGTGGAGGGGTTCAATGTGCCCTGTGACGCTGACTGCGCTCACTTGGAAATCGGGCAACCCACCCTGGTGGAAGGTACCCAGTGGGTCTCGGGCAAGTACCAACAGGTGCGTGGCGGGCGAGGGGCCTTGGCTGCGGCCAATGGTGGGGTTGAACCCACCGGTCGCCATCCCTTCGGCAATGCGTTCAAGGTGGCGGTGCTCGACACCGACGAGGCCTCCGGCACCGCTGAAACCGGGCTGTATTTCCGCATGTGCGTTCGCAACCTCTTTGTGGACTTGGGCTGCACCCCCTACTTCATCGGCCCCATTCCCTGGCTGCCGGTGCAGGAAGAAGGCATGGTCTTCTTGGGTCAAGTCAAGGAAGGCCTTTCGACCACCGATTCAGCCGACGCCGCTACGGCGAAAGGGATTGACCCGCAGACTGGGGAAACTAGGCCCGCCCAAGCACCTGTCGCCAGGGCTTCAGGCTCTCCAGGGACTGCCACCGGACGGTTCATTCACCCCGCACCGGGCTATGACGTCACCAGCAGCTTTGGCTATCGCACTCACCCAATCCATGGCGATCGCCGTCTCCATGGCGGCACTGATTTTGGCACCCCCACTGGCACCATCATTCGAGCGGCTGACGGCGGGCAGGTCACCTTCGCAGGCATCAGCGGATCTCTCACCAGCGGCTACGGCAGACTCGTGATCGTCAACCACGGCGGTGGCTTAGAGAGCTACTACGCCCATCTACAAGGCTTTTTTGTGCAAGCGGGCGACATCATCGCCCAAGGCGATCCGGTCGGTCGCGCCAACAGTAGCGGCTGGTCAACGGGGCCGCATTTGCACTTTGAGGTGCGCCAGAACGGTCAGCCCCAGAACCCCATGAACTATCTCAGTTAAGGAGTTTAGCGATGAGACTTAACCGTACTGTATTTGCTGGTTTAGCAGGCCTCTGCCTCCTGCTTGTCGGTCTAATCTCGGTTGTGGGCCTCAATCTGGCTCGGGCATCAGACCCCATTCCAGAAGCGGTCTACGACTGCCTGCCTTCCCAGACGCAGACCACAAAACTCTGGGGCCTGGTGGAGACAACCACTGGAAGCTACCTCCTGATAGGAGCCGGTGAAGGCGAGACCTACCAGGAAGTACTGATTTACCTGGATGCTCAAGCCGCCTGCCGGTCGCTATTGCCGGAGGATGACCCGGTGCTCAGTCACTACATCCCCCTGAACTTGGCCCGCGAGTTAGCTCTCCAGCGCTATACCCAAGTGCTGCAAGAACAGGGCGGGCGCGACGCCTACCAGCAGCAGTTGACCGAGTATCTGACGGCAGCCCCCGAGGGCACTCGCAGCCAGTTTCCTGAGGAATACCTTTGGGCGCTAGAGCAACTGGGCATTGAGCTACCGCCCAACAGCTATGAGGTGCTGCGCTGATGCGTTACTACACGGAACACCCCTCCATACTGGGGCAGGTGAATTCCACCTCAACTCAATCCATCTCTCAGTTGGTAACCTCACTCCAGTCTCGCCAAGGGCTCACCCTGCTGGGCTGTGCCGTGCTAATTGCCGCCTTCTCCCTCATGAGCCAAGGCAAGAAAGGTAAGCTCGCCACCAGCCGATTTGGTGGAAGTCCAGAAAAATCCGCTGCCCGCAAGCGTGCGGTACGGCAGATTCAAGAACGCAAACGCAACGCGGTTTCCCTCTACATCGGCAAGCCCACCCGCAAGAAAGACGCCCGGTCTCTATACCTGCCCGACCTTCAGCGGGGCATCGCCGTTTGTGGTGGGCCAGGCTCCGGCAAAACCTTCAGCGTCATCGACCCGCTGATTCGCTCGGCTCTAGACCAGGGTCTACCGGTAGCCCTGTACGACTTTAAGTATCCGACCCAAAGTGCTCGCCATGCCGCCTACGCCGCCAAGCTGGGTTACGACGTGCGAGTGCTGGCCCCCGGCTTTCCCGAGTCCGAGGTGTGCAACCCCATCGACTTCCTCCGCAGCGAGTCCGATGCCGAGATGGCGCGGCAAATTGCCACGGTACTGAATAAGAACTTTCGACTGATGACCCAGAGCAGCGAGGATGGCTTCTTTGCCGCTGCAGGCGATCAGCTGACAGAAGCCCTACTGATGCTGGCCAAATCCACCCAGTATCCTGACATCATGACCGCCCAAGCGGTGCTCGGGCTGACTAACCTGGGCAACCGGGTAGCAGCGGCTCAAGGCATGAACAGCTGGATTCGGGTGTCTTTCAACCAGCTGATCGGGGTGAAAGATGCTGAGAAAACCGCCAGCGGCATTGTGGGCAGCGCCAGCGAGACCTTTACCCGCTTTATGAAAGAAGGCGTACTGGGGGCCTTCTGTGGTCACACCTCTATCCCCCTTGATTTAACCGGCAAGCAGCTGCTGATTCTAGGAATGGATCGGGAGCGACGTGATGTGGTGGGGCCGCTAGTAGCAACAGTGCTGCACATGCTGGTCACCCGCAATGTGGCCCAGCGTCGGCAAGATCCGTTGATTGTCGCGATCGACGAGTTGCCCACCCTCTACCTGCCCACCCTGGTGCAGTGGCTGAACGAAAACCGGGAGGACGGCCTGGCGGTCATCCTCGGCTTTCAGAACCTGGTGCAGCTAGAGAAAACCTATGGTCGTGAACTGGCCCGCGCCATCCTGGGAGCCTGTGCCACCAAAGCAGTCTTCAACCCCCAAGAATACGAAGCGGCCCGCATGTTCTCAGACTTCCTCGGGGATGAGGAAATCCAGCACAAGCAAAAGTCGCGCAATCGGGGCGGCGGCAAATCCAGCACCACCATCTCCGACCAGGAGCGCACCCGCAAGCTGTTTGAACCCAGCCAGTTTCTGCGCCTACCGCCAGGTAAATGCATTTTGATCAACCCTGGTTTTACCTCCCGTGGGGAAGCCGCGATTCCCATCCAGCAGGCGATCAAGATTCCCAAGGCCGATGTTCAGGCCAGTGAGGGGAGCGAAGCTCTGTGGGCCAAAATCCACGCTCGCTTGGTGGGCCGCAGCCCCCAGCGGATGCCCACTGCCGCCGATTTAGAAAAGCGGCGACAGATGGTGGAAGCGATGCTGCCGGAGCCCCAGGCACCGGTCAACTCGGCCTACCCCGACCCATCTGGCCTGATCGATAAATACAGCAGTTTGCTCTAGGAGAAACCCGATGACAACAACGATTCAATCCCCTGATCTCATGCTGGCGCAGACTCTGCGGGCGAAGCTGCCTGTGGATACGGTCACCGCCCTATTGGCTTACCCCAACATCGCCGCTGATCTGGCATTGGTGTTGGATCAGCCGCCCTTGAGTGCGGACTACGTGCCCCGCGAGATTGAGGTGCTGTACGACGATGTGACAGTTTTGCACTGGCGGGATGGTCGGATTCAAGCCCAATGCGCCGATGTGGAGATCGACTACACGCCAACCCTGGTGGAGTGGGTGATCGATGGCGACACTGCCTACTTTTCGGTTCAAGGGTTGGAGGTGATTAACCGGATCAAAATCATGCCCCTGATGGAGTTAGAAAGCCTAGACCCCCTAAAGGAGGAACCATGCAAGCCGTAGTAAACCCTGGCGAAGCCAAGCAAATCGAGCAGGACTATGCTCACACCACCCTGGCCTCAAGCGAAATGGCAGCGGCCACGGCTCAATCCACCGCCGAGGCTGTACAGGCCTTTATCCAGATGCTGCGTGAGCGACTCCAGGCGGCTCGACAGAAGGAGCAAGACTCTGAGAGTAATACCCCGGATGCGCAAGCCGAGGATGCTTTAGATCTGCCCCAATCCGCCGCTGAGCCCATCGAGATTAAGATGGGCCGCGAGATTGTCTACCGCGAGGGCTATGCCGATAAAGACCCTGTCAACAAGCTCAACGCCAATACGCTAAAGCTGCTCCAGGCGGCGGTAGATGCGCCTCCGCAGGTGGGCGCTGAAGCGACTGCCGGGGCCAAAGGGACGATCAATATCAAGGCTGGGGATGAGCTGGTTTATCGGATGAGCAAGGGGGCGGTTGAGACCAACCGACTAGAGCCAGATCCAGTTGGTCAGGCGGAAGTGCCTCAGGCGGAAGCCTCCCATGAGGAGTCAATAGCAGCCGTTCCACCTGGAGTCGGGGATGCTGTGTCTCCCGCTCCTATGCTCGTGTCTCCGATCAAAGCAGCAGCGGAATCCGAGGTGTCCCGACCCCAGAAGGTCGAGCCCGCCCCGTCTTTGGTAGAGCCAGAAAATTTACCACCCGCTAGCCAGCCTGCGCCTACCCGAGTCGCGGCTCAGCCTCTGGCCATGGCCTCACCCAAGGTGGTCTCTATCCTTGACGTGATGGAACGCCAGAACCAGCAGGTGGTGGACAAAACCACCCAGAAATGGATGCAGCAAACTACTCGGGTGATGCGGCGCTCGTCTCAGCAGTTGACCGAACGGGTGGTGGCTCTGGCCGCGAATATCCGCAGTCGGCAGGTCGCCTCTACAGCGGTGGAGTTGCTCCAAAAGTACGGCACTGCCTATAGCCCTGGCCGGGGCTTCTACGTGGCGGAGAACTACGTGGTCAGTTCCAAGGGCCGCATGGTCACTGTCTCAGACCGCGAAGGCATTGAACTAATGACGGCCCGCAAAACTCGCTGGGGGCTAGACATCCTCAAAAACGACATGGTGGCCTCCCAAGAGGCCGACTTCATGCGAGCCCGCCAGCAAATCCAGATCCAGGGGGTGGATGGTCTGTCCCCAGAGCCCCCCATGCGGGTGCGGCAGTTGGGCAACCTTGCACCAGCCGGGGACATGGGCATCACCCGCGATCTCACCGCCCTGGCGCTGGCGAAAACCGCTCGTAAACTGCTCGATGTCACCGGCAGTCGCCCCAACGTGCAGGGTAAACGTGTCTTCCAAGGGGGCAGCCAGTATCGGATTGAGGAGACGCCCAACAGCTTGAAAATTCAGGCGGGGGAGCGCGGGGCAATTCTCAGCATCGACAACGGCAAAATCAAATCTGATCTCACGTCTAAGGACATAGCCTACTTTCGCTTTATTGATCGGGAACTGAGCCAGGACTTGCAGCTCCACCAACCAGCAAAAGTGACACCCCTGAACAGCCGACAACGCAGCCGTGCCGTAGGCATGGCCATGGGTGAGTAGGAATGGTGGATGGTGCCCAACAGC
Organism: Nodosilinea sp.; assembly: GCA_041739575.1. Lineage (GTDB taxonomy): Bacteria > Cyanobacteriota > Cyanobacteriia > Phormidesmidales > Phormidesmidaceae > Nodosilinea. The sequence continues at coordinate 11,916 of JBGSNT010000329.1, forward strand.
AGCTCGTGAACCACTTCACCTCCTATTTCCTGGGGGGTGAAGGGTTCACGACCATTACTGCCGCCCGGCAACAGGCGGCGCTGGTGTTGGGCACACCGGTCAACCCCGGCACGGCGCTGGCGAAGCAGGTGGATGAAGCGGTGGAGGGGGCGGTGGTGCGAGCGGCTCAGGGGATTCTTAAAGCCTCGGCGACAACTCACGACACCTATGATCGGCTGATCGATCTACATGATCGCCAGCCAGCCCTGAATGTTCGCTCCTCAACCAGCGTGTTGCAGCAAGCCTACAGTACGCCGATTCCCATCGCGTTTCTGGCCTCTACCCTGGCGGGCATTACCCCCGAAACCACCGTCTACGAACCTTCTGCCGGGCATGGCGCATTGCTGGTGGGAACTGACCCTACCCAGGTGACCGTCAATGAACTCAATCCAGACCGTGCGGCTGACCTGCGGGTTCAAGGGTACCGCGTCACGGAGCATGACGCAGCGGAGTATACGCCGGAGCGCCTGCACGATGTAGTGATTGCTAACCCTCCCTTTGGGGCGGTGCGAGATTCTCAGGGGCAGCGTACGCGGTTCAGGTTGCCCAGCAACCTGCGGGGGACGACTCAGATTGATCAGGCGATCTCGTTCCAAGCTCTAGGGGCGATGAAGGACGATGGTCGCGCCGTTCTGATCCTGGGTGGCAAGCTAGGGGTAGACGCAGAGCTGCGGTCTGAGCGCTACAACAGCCTGGAAAGTCGAGGCTTCTTCTATGCCCTGTATCAGCAGTACGCCGTTACCCAACACATCTCCATCTGGGGTGACCTGTACCGCAAACAGGGCGCGGGTTTTCCGATTGATCTGATTGTGATCGAAGGTCGGGGACGGTCTGAACGCCCGTTACCTGCCGCTGATGTCCCGATTATCTACAAATCATTTACTGAACTTAAGGAGTTAATTCCCAATGAACCTATCCACCACGACCGTTTCACCCTGGACGTATCCGTTCATGACCAGCCAGTATCCCAGTTTTCCCAACCTCTGGACGCTGGAGAGCCTGGGAACGCTATTCATCGTCAAGGTGCCGCCCCAGCTGGAACAGCTGAGCGAAGCGACTTACCTGCAGCTGATGCAAACCCGGCTGGACAGAATGATTCAGGACTCGGTCTCGGAAACCTCCCAAATCGAGACGCAACAAGGGCTAGCCACCATCCTCAGCGAATTGGATCCGGTTCAGCACACGCCGATACTGGAGCCGGACGACGACCTGGAGTACTGGCGGCAACAGTGGGCAGAGACCCTGATTCTGAGCAACTGGCGGTTTCAGGAACGATTGCGCCACTACGGGGGGAGCTTTCCGGTAACACCCGTAACCCCCAGCTATCCGGACTATCTGGACTGGCTGAGCCTGCACGACGAGACCACGCTAGAGGCGTGGCTGGCCGAACTGAGTCTGTAGCCCTTCACCCAGAACTCATTATGAATACTCCTCTTTCAACCGGCGAGGCTTTGGCTCCGTCGGCAGACACGTATGATGTCCAGCCCCGGCAGGTGGTCTATGTGCCCAAGAGCAAGGGCTTTTCGACTCAGACCCTGATTCCCTTCAATATGGCTAGCGCGGCTCAGCAGGCGCTGGAGCGCTTCGAGCAGCACCACGGCGACATTGATGACTACCTGGTCACTCGCTTGGGCTATGGTTCTGTGTCCGAACTCCACGGCTACTTCAGCGCTGAGCAGGTCGATGCCTCGGCCCTGGCGATCAGCAATATCGAGCGGGGAGCCGGGTTTATTACCGGCGACCAGACCGGCATTGGCAAGGGCCGCATCTGTGCCAGCATCATGCGCTATGCCCAGCAGCAGGGGAAGATCGCCCTATTCATCACTAAGGACAAACCCCTCTATGCCGACATGATGCGGGATGTGGGGGATATCGGGATGCGGCGGTTTTCGCCCTTCATCACCGATAGCGGTACCGAGATTCCGCTGGCCAATGGTGCGGCGCTGAAAACTGCCGGGGCCGCCAAGCAGAAGGCGGAAATGCAGGCGATGATTCAGCGGGGGAACCTGGGCCGCTACAGCGCGGTGTTCACCACCTACAGCCAGCTTCAGACCGTAGGAAAGAAGGAACCGTTACGGCGTACGTTCCTCAGACGGATGGCTCCAAATGCCATCTTGATCTTGGACGAGGCCCACCAGGCAGGGGGCAGTAAAGGGGGATGGAAAGAAGCGGGGCCACCGGATCGGGCGGATTTTGTGCGGGAGTTGATCGACCTGTCTTCGGGAGTGTTTTACTCGTCGGCGACCTACGCCAAACGGGCCGATGTGATGGATCTCTATGCTCGGCGCACTGACCTGCGGCTGGGCGTGAGCAGCATGACGGCGCTGGAGAATATCTTGACGCGGGGTGGGGTACCGCTTCAGCAAATTGTGGCCAGCAAGTTTGTCGCCTCGGGGCAGATGCTGCGCCGCGAGCGCTCCTATGAGGGCATTTCCTTTCAGGCCAAGACGGTGCCGGTAGATCGGGAGGTAGCCGATGACTTCTCGGCGGCAATGCGAGCCATTAAGGACTTTGACCGGGCTAAGCAGAAGGCGGTGAAAGCGATTAGTGATCAGGCCAAGGCAGAAGCGAAGGCCCTGGGGCAGGATGGAGCGATTGGCGATCTGGGAGCCCGGAGTACCAACTTCACCTCGTTGATGCACAACTGCATTGAGCAGAGTCTGTTGGCCCAAAAGGCGGATGCGACAGTGGAAGAAGCCATTGCGGCCCTGAACCGAGGTGAAAAGCCCGTGATTACGGTGGCCAACACCATGGGCAGCTTCATCGAGGCCTATGCCGAATCCCAGAATTTGAGCCCTGGGGACGGGATGAACTTGTCCTTTGGGGATCTGCTGGAACGGTATCTGGAGCGATCCAGAGATGTGGTGGTGACAGACTACCAGGGCCACTCCACCCGGCTGCGACTCAGCGATGATCAACTCGGAGTCGAGGCGGTTTTGGTCTATGAAGAAGCGCTGGACTGTATTCGCGAGTCCGACTTCAGTGGCATTCCCATTAGCCCGATTGACTACATCGAGCAGCAGTTGGAGCGATCTGGCTACCGGGTTACCGAAGTCACCGGGCGCAAGTCGGGCATTGAATACGGGGTCGATGGATCCATGGCTTACAAAGTGCGGTTGGGGGAGGAGACCACCGCCAAGGGCAAGATTGATGCCGTGGCCCGATTCAATGCCGCAGGGTTGATTCATTTTAAGCAGAGGAAAAACCAAAGGAGAGGAGTTCAAAGACCTTGCCAATGCGATTAGTGAGGTCTCGAACGCCCTCTGGGATCGTGGTACAGCCTAGCCCTCGGCAGAGATTAATGAGCCAGCA